>JBLNEM010000346.1:0-25933 GCA_050262655.1 Mycobacterium leprae
TGCTGCGGTCACCGGGGGCCTCGTCCAAATGCTTGGAGTGGAGGCAGTAGGGACAGTGGTTGCGGTAGCTCCCGTTAGAGACCGGGGGCACCGCCGCACCACAGTATTCACAAGTGAAACCGGCGTTTCCGGAACCCACATATGTAGGGTTCGACAGCATGTTGACCCACCTTCTGACGTGATGAATGAACACACGTCGAAGGCTGGGTTCGGTTTATTCTCGGCCACGAGCGGGGCGGAACGGCCCTCACTGTTGGCTGTCCGGGCTCGATTGGGTAGAGGCTCTATTCACCGCCGGAGTCTGTCTGGCGATTACTTCCCGTTCCTGCTTCATGTGAGCGATGCTTGCATCTCACAATCCGAACCGGGGCAGGGGTTTATCGATACTGTCCCCTGCCACTGTAGGGCGGCGGCCGACCCGCCATCCTCCACGGGTAGGTGTACCTCAATCACACCGGCACTGGCGTCCTCCCCAAAGGTCAGACCTGCTCTGCAGATCTGGTGTTGAACAGAGAGAATCCCTCCCTTGAGCAAGCGGTGGGGTCAGGATCAAGCGAGCTAAATCAATTATAACAGAATTAACATATGGCTGGACGGGCCCTGTGAGTCCTTTTATGGCAGGCGCGGGCATAAAGAAAAGAGGGCAACCAGTGGCGAGAGGGGGTGCCCCATGCGCAAAGCGCCACGTTTGAAGCCGGGTGACCGCATTGGTATTCTGGCACCGGCCGGACCGGTGGAGTCCGAGGTGCTGGCCAGAGGGGTGGACCGCCTGTGTGGCTGGGGGTTCCAGCCGGTCCTGGGTGGGGCCGTGCTGGGCGAATACGGTTATCTCGCCGCCACCGATGCGGAGCGGGCGGCCGACTTCAACGCGTTGTGGTCCGACCCCACCATTGCAGGGATCATCTGTGCCCGGGGCGGCTATGGCTCCATGCGAATCCTGGAGCAGATCGACTGGGAACTCGTGGCGGAGCAGCCGAAGTTCTTTTGCGGCTTCTCCGACGTGACGGCGCTGCACCTGGCCATGAACCGCCGCACGCAGTTGGTGACTTTTCACGGACCGATGGCGGCGGCGTTCGGCGACGGCGAGGCCTACAACGGGGTTCGCCTGCTGGCCGCCATGACCACGGGGGGACCCCTGGGACGCATCCCCTGGCCGGCGCTGAATGAAGTCTCGCCCTATCCGGTGGTGATCCGCCCGGGCAGTGCGGAGGGACGCCTGATCGGCGGCAACCTGACCACCCTCTGCGCCCTGATGGGCACCCCCTGGGAACCAGAGTTCGACGGCCGGATCCTGCTGCTGGAGGAGGTAGGGGAGCCGCTTTACCGGGTGGACCGGATGCTGACACAACTGCTGCTAAGCGGAAAGCTGCGCCGGGTGAGCGGCATCCTGTTTGGCGACTCGCCGGAACCGGGGCCGCCGGGCCCTTCCCTGATGCCGGAGTTGCTGCGGGAACTGCTGGGTCCGCTGGAAGTGCCGGTGTTGTATGGCTTCCCATGCGGCCACACCGCCTATCGGGCAACGCTGCCGCTGGGGGTGATGGCCCGGCTCGACGTGGCCAACGCCGATCTGACGATGCTGGAGGGGGCTCTGACCTGGTAGAGCCCCCTTTCGCGGTCGCTGTTTGGGCCATGCCCCGCCTTGTGGTACACTAAGGGCATGAGTACACCAAATCTTACCGCCCCTGTACGCCCGGGGCAGACGATCCAGCTCGAGGTCCACGGTCTGGGCTCGAGCGGCGAAGGCGTGGGACGTTACGAAGGAATGACCGTGTTCGTCACCGGCGGCGTGCCGGGAGATTTGCTCGATGTACGGGTGACTGAAGTCAAGCCGAAGTACGCCAAGGGGAACCTGGTGGGTGTGGTGCGTCCTTCGCCAGACCGGGTTGAGCCGGCCTCCCCGGTGGAGCAGGAGCTGGGCGGCTGCCCGCTGCTGCATATCGCCTACCCGGCCCAGCTCGCCCTGAAGCGGCAGCAGGTGGTGGATGCCCTGGAGCGGCTGGGCCACCTGCAGGGGGTCACCGTTCATCCCACCCTGGGCATGGACGAGCCCTGGCATTACCGGAATAAGGCCCAGTTCCCGGTGGGCCTCCAGAACGGTCGGGTGATCGCCGGCTATTTCGTCCCCGGCAGCCACAAAATCGTCGATATCAAGGAGTCGGTCATCCAGCACCCGCTGGCCAACGAGGTGCTGGAGACGGTGAAGGAACTGGTCGAGCAGCACAAGATTTCGATCTACGACGAGCGGAGCCACCGCGGCACGCTGCGCCACCTGCTGGTGCGGGTGGGCACGAAGACGGGTCAGGTGATGGCAGTCCTGGTGACCAGCGGTCCGGATCTGCCGCATGGGAAGGCGATTGCCGCTGAGTTGATGCGGCGGGTCCCGGCGGTGGTCAGCGTGGTGCAGAACATCAACCCGGAGCAGACCAATGTGGTCTTGGGCCGGAAGAACCGGCTGCTGGACGGCCAGGAGACGATCACCGACTTCGTCGGCGACCTGGAGTTCACCATTTCGCCGGTCTCTTTCTTCCAGGTGAACCCGGCCCAGACCGAGGTCTTGTACGGCAAGGCCCTGTCGTACGCGGCTCTCACCGGTTCGGAGACGGTCCTAGACCTGTACTGCGGCATTGGCACCATCTCGCTCTTCCTGGCCCGCAAGGCGCAGTCGGTGATCGGCATCGAGGTGGTCCCCGAGGCGATCGAGGATGCCAAGGAGAATGCGGCCCACAACGGCCTGGCGAACGCCCGCTTCATCTGCGGCGACGCCACCGTGGAGATGCCCCGCCTGGCGGCCGACGGCATCCGCCCCGACGTGATCGTGGTCGACCCACCCCGCAAGGGCTGCGACGAGCCGGTCCTGCGGGCGATGGCGGAGACGGCGCCGGAGCGGATCGTCTACGTCTCATGCAACCCGGCCAGCCTGGCCCGCGACCTCGGGATCCTCGCCGGAATGGGATACCGGACGGTAGAGGTGCAGCCGGTGGACATGTTCCCGCATACGGCGCATGTGGAGTGCGTGGCGCGGCTTGTGAGAGAGGACAAGTAAAGACGTGAAACGGGGCGCCAACCATGATGGGTGGCGCCCCGATCCTTTACGTAAGGTTCACGCAGAGCTGCTGTCTTGACAGACCATTCAGCTATAGAATGCAGTTGGTGGCCCGCCCCCGAATGGGAGGTGAAGCTACTACATGACATTTTCTCTCGAAATGTCCATAGCAGAGTTCTTAGTGCTGCTTGGCCTGGTCATGCACAGTCTCCGCAAGCGTTGAGCTTGAAGCCCCACATCCCTCTTCATAACTGATACGCTCATTCCTGCGGGGGCGGTGTCCACCGTGCGCAGTATGCCCTTTTCATCAAGGGGCTATGCTCTGGCAGTGGCACCGACCTCCACGTCTCCCACACATGTGGAGTGCGTGGCGCGGCTTGTGAGAGAAGACGAGTAAAGATGTGAAACGGGGCGCCATCCCTGGTGGGTGGCGCCCCAATCTTTTACGTAAGGTTCACGTGGAGCTGCTACTCTGACAGATCATTCGGCGATAGAATGCGGTTGGTGGCCCGCCCCCGAATTGGAGGTGAAGCTACTACATGACATTTTCAGTCGAAATGTCCGTAGCAGAGTTTTTGCTCCTGCTATGCCTGCTCATGCAAAGTCTCCGCAAACGTTGACCCTGCTGCCCCACCGTTGATTACGTAACAGACGTTGTCATTCCTGCGGGGGCGGTGTCCACCGTGCGCAGTATTCCCTGCTGATGAAGGGGATATGCCCTGGTGGTGGCACCGCCCATGCATGAAAGATGCGAAGCGGGGCGCCATCCCAGGCGGGTGGCGCCTCCATCTTCATGCAGCAGGCGGACTGGCCGTCGGGCGCCCTGCCCTTTGTGCATGTGGGGCCGGCAGCAGCAGGCTGGCGCTCCAGGCGACCAGGAGACGCACCACGGCAATCACGGCGATCGATACGGGGAAAAGAGCAAACATAACGGTGTCCTCGATGATGGAGTGGAAAAGCTGGAGGAACAGATTCAGACGCCACAACTCGCCCGGGACCTCGCTTTCCGGTGACCGGTCCCGGAGGGCCTGCTCCATGACCCCAGCCCCGGTAGCGACGCCCAGCAACAAGCCGGCCAGCAATACCGGCGCAAGGGACGGTTGCAGCCTCAGCATCCGGGTGAAGGGTTGGGTGAACCGTTCAAGGCGCCGGAGCAGGTTCGTCTGGCGCAGTACTTCCATCAGGACAAACAGCGGCAGAAGATACTGGGCGAGTGCCCATAATGAGCGGAGCGCCTGCAAGCCGGCGACCCAGTATACGGAATGACCGCCGACTTGTGCGACGGGGCTGGCCAATATGGGCGGCAGGGGCGTTTGGGAGAACCAGCCCGTCCATCTCAAGAGAAGATGGAGAACCGTTGCCGCCAAGTAGGCGGTTCCCACTCGTAACAGCGCAAAACGCACCAGTGGCAACCGGCTCTGCCACACGATCAGCAGTTCGACCATCACGTTGTGGGCCAGTGCCAGGAAGACGCCGGCAACGACCGCTTGTGCGGGCGACAGGGGGAGGAGCAGCAACCCAGCGATGCCGGCAAACTTGTTGACCAGCAGACCCGTAAGTAGCGCCAGAGCGGCGACTCCAGGCAGCCCAAGGGGCGCCGTCAGGGGTGTGAACCACCCCGCCAGCAGCCCGAACAGACGGCTCTGCCCCAGCAGGTTCAGCAGGAAAACAGCAGGCAAGACGAACCGTGCAAGCTTCAAGAGCGACAGCACGCCTTGGTGCAGCCCGGTCCGCACGATGTGCCAGATACGCATCAGACAAGACCCTCTCATCTTCTCAAAAAACTCAGGCCTGGCAGAACCAGCGTATCAATGGTTCGCCTACTCGTCCAATACAGGTTTCTGCCTGATCTATATATAATGTTTATAGATAAAGGTGGAATGATCATGAACCTGCATTACCTTCGGGTCTACTGTGAGGTGGCGGAGAGTGGCAGTATCACGCGTGCGGCGCATCACCTCCGCATTTCGCAGCCCGCCGTCTCGATTCAGATCAAGCGGCTGGAGGAAGAGATGGGGCTCTCCCTCCTGCAGCCGCATGGCCGGGGCGTACAACTCACGGACGCCGGCCGCGAGTTGGCGACCTATGCCCGGCGTCTCTTCGCGGTCGAGCGAGAACTCGAAGTCAGGATGGAAGACCGGCGCCTGGGGAGGGCAGGAACCGTGCGCATTGGTGCCACGAATACGCCCGGCCATTTTCTCATGCCCGTGTGGGCCAGCCGTCTCAAGCAGGTGCTGCCCGGCATCGAGATTCAGGTGAAGACGGACAACTCACGGGCCATTTTCGACGGCCTGCATGAGTTGGCCTATGACGTAGCTGTCATGTCAGGGGGATGGGACGAACCAGGCATCCACCGGGAGTTAATCTGGGAGGACAAGCTTTGGTTCATCGTGCCCCGATTGCACCCCCTGAATGGGCAGGAGGTCACCATCGCAGAACTGGCTCGGGAACCCTTCTTGCTGCGTGGAGAGGGGAGTTCCACTCGGCGCACGCTTGTGGCCCTGTTCGAACTCCATGGCCTTCCGGTGCAGGTAGGGCTCGTCTTTGCAGGCATGATGGAGATCATCCGTGCCGTCGAAGCCGGGTACGGCACCTCCCTGGTTCCCTCGCTCGCGGTCCGTGAAGCGGTGGGGCGAGGTGCCCTGGGCCGCGTGCATGTGTCAGGTGTGGACCTGCCATTTCCCCTGTTCCTCTGCACCCGTGAAGGCGAATTGCCGGCGGGGCCGGCTGAGCAGTTCATTCAACTGGTTCGCCAGTTCGACCTGGCGACACTACAAGAGAGGGGGTGACCCAATGTCCCTCATCGCACTCCTTCCCGGATTCGCCTGTCAGTCTTGGATTTGGGACGAACTGAGAGCCGAGTTGGCGGCACAGCATGACCTGATTCTCATCGACTGGCCGGCCGATCACGGGGGCGTCTACAACACTCCGGGAGCACTGGCGGACTGGGCGATTCAGGAGCATCTGCCTTGTGGTACGGAGATGTTTCTCGTTGGACACAGCATGGGCGGTCTGGTCGCATTGGAAGTAGCCACGCAGCTTGGGGCGAGGGTCAAAGGTGTCGCCCTGCTCGAGTCGTTTCTCACCCCTCCGTCGGAGTTCTTCCGGAACCTGCTGATGGATTCGGCGCCTGACGATCTGCGATCCCGGGTCACGGCGATGCTGGCCTGCGGGAAACAGGAGTCTTCGGCGGCCCTCCGAGCATCCCTGGGAAGGGTGGACTACCTGGATACCGCGTACCGTTTGGCCGGGAAGATCACTGCGCTATATGGCGATCGGGGTTGCGGTGACATGGCCCGGGTGCGTTCGGCGCTGGCCTGGCCTGCGCCCCTGATGAATCAGGTGTCCTTGCGTTTGGTATCCAGCGCTTGTCATTTTCCCATGCTGGAAAACCCGAAGGCCGTGCTCGGCATATTAAACGAAGCTGGGTTATAGTGCGGGAAAAGCAAGGGCCATCGTCGAAGCCCTCGTAGGTGAGCACAAGCGTGGTACTAGGAGTTGATCCAGGCATGGAAGAAAGACGCGCCTGCATCGTGGGCGCCAGCGGGCTGGTCGGTGGCGGGCTGGTGAACGAACTGCTCATGCGGTCGGCGTACGACCGGGTGACGATTCTGGTGCGGCGGAAGCTGCCGTTGGCCCACCCCAAGCTGGAGCAAAGGGTGGTCGACTTCGACCATCTCCCGGCCGATGCGGTCCAGGGGGACGACTGCTTCTGCTGCCTGGGCACCACCATCAAGAAGGCCGGTTCGCAGGCTGCCTTCCGCAAGGTCGACTACGACTATCCGGTCGCCTTCGCCCACCTGGCCAAGGAGAGCGGCGCCCGGCAGTATCTGATCGTTACGGCCATGGGCGCCGATGCTCGGTCGGGCATCTTCTACAACCGGGTGAAAGGCGAGGCAGAGGAGGCGTTGAAGCAGCTAGGCCTGCCCGGGCTCCACATTTTCCGGCCGTCGCTGTTGCTGGGCAACCGGCATGAGTTCCGGTTGGGTGAGGCCGTAGCCGCAGCGCTCAGCCCGTTGGTGACGCCCTTCCTGGTAGGCGGGATGCGGAAGTACCGCCCGATTCAGGGCTACGCGGTGGCTCGTGCGATGCGGAACGTGGCGCTGGATGAAGTGGAAGGGACGCACATCTACCCGTCGGACGAGATCGCCAGGCTGGGCGGGCAATAGGGAGAGCAGAGGCGCCATCCAGAGGGGTGGCGCTTTTGGTATCCCCATGATCATGATCTCGAAACTTCAATTGTTTACAAATGGTTATCAGTCTGGTATGACTGTCATGTGGCTTATGAAGGAGGTTACCCTGAGATGGAATCAACAAAACGCCGCAGTGACCGAAATGTGTGGGCTTTTTTCTTATGGACATTTGCATACTCATGGCTGCTCTGGCTGCCGTTTGTGTTGGCTGGTAGAGGCGCAGCAGAGCCTTCAACGACGCTTGTAGCGTTATCCATGGCGGCGACGACGATTGGGGCGTTCGGCCCGTTGCTTGCGGCCGCAACCATGATCGTACCGCGGGCTGGCTGGTCAGGGGTCAAGAAGCACATCGGTCAGGCATTCGACCTGCGGGTGAAGGCAAGGTATTACGTATTGGCCGTGCTGCTGCCCTTGATCACAACGGCAGGAACGCACTACATAGCGAACTGGACAGCGCTCGACAGCCTGCCAAGCACTTTCTTACCCGATACTTTGCCGGTGTGGGCAATCGGCTTAATCTCCATCCCGTATTTCCTGGCGATGTTGGTTTTGGGGGGCGGTCAGGAGGAGTTTGGCTGGCGGGGTTATGCGCAGGAGCCGCTACAGGAACGGTTTGGCGTAATCCGGGGCAGCCTACTGTTGGGCCTGGTCTGGTCACTCTGGCACTTGCCGCTCTGGGTGTTGCCGGGCGATGGTCATGCCGACTACCCGTTCGTGGCCTTTATGTTTTTCACCATCAGTCTCTCCCTCATCCTGGGATGCCTGTACAACATGAGCGGCAAGAAGCTGGTTATCCCGCTAGTGGTGCATGCAATGAGCAACACCCTGGTGCCCTTCTTCCCCGTCCTGCATATGGCGAAGGTAGCGCAGCCTGGCTATTGGCTGTGGGCCGGACTCACGGCGCTGGTGGCCCTGTGCCTTAGCCTCTGGTTCTGGCGTAGCCAAAAAGCCGGCCATTCTTTCGAGAGTAACGAGCGGGAACCCCTGCCGCGGGGCCAGGCCGTCTAGTGGAAGATGCTTGACGATCAGCAGCCGGGCCGGTGGGCCCGGCTTTTCCGTTCGCCCGCACGGCAGGACAATCGCGGCGTCAGCGGGAATTGGAGTGAATCACGCAAGATCCATCCGGAGGTCATCATCCCGTGGAAGCAGAGTACCAGGTTCGCCTTCCGTCGGCCAAGCTGATGTTCGCCATTCTGGTGCCCGGTCTGATCGCCGGCACTGTGCTGCTGTTTCTGCATGAGCCGTGGGTCGGCTTTTTGGTGACGGCGGTTTTCGCGTTTGGCACCGTTCCAGCCATCCGGTTTTTCGGGCTGGAGGAGACCTACACCTACAAGGTTGGCCCCCGGGGGCTTGCCATTAGCTTCCGGTCCGCTTTGGGCCGGGTCCGGGAGCGGTCCGTGCCCTGGAACCGGGTGACGGCGCTGGACGTGCGGACGCAGACGGTCAAGACCGAGACCTGGACGAACCTGGTCATTGGCGTGGAAGGCGAGAAGGAACTGCGCATGACTGGGGATGCGCCGGGCTTTGCCGAATGGCTGGATGCCATGCAGAAATACCTGCCACACTTGGGTTACAAGTGGGTACAGGGGCAGTCGGGCTGGACGAAGTCGGCCCGGACCGGGCGCAAGTAAGGGGAGGTGCCCAACGTGGATTCCATTCCATCCTGCGCTGCGGGCGTGCCGATCTTTCAGCTGCTGTCGCCGGCGGGGCTTAACGAATTGGGCAGCGCCATGCATCACCGGCCGTTCAGTAAGGGGGAGCAGGTGGTGGCGGCGGGAGACCCCGTGAACCACCTAATCGTCGTCGCCCGCGGGCGTCTGAAACTGGTGCACACCACCGGCAGCGGTCGGGAGCAGGTGGTCCGTACCCTCGAACCAGGCGAATTCCTGGGGGAGTTGGGCCTCTTCGCCCCAGCCCGCCACGAAGGCGATCTGGTGGCACTGGAGGAGTCCCAGTGCTGTCTGGTTCCCCGGGACGCCATTCAGACGCTGCTCCGGCACCATCCGGACGTCGCACTCCGTCTGGTGGAGGCCCTGGCCCAGCGTCTGGCAGAGGCGGAAGCGACCATCGCCGATCTGGGCCTGCGCGATGTGGGCGGACGGCTGGCGGCCGAACTCTTGCGTCTGGCGGCAGATGCCGGCGAGGGTAGCCCCATCACCACAGATGTGCCGTGGGCAGAACTGGCGGTCAGGTTGGGAACCACGCCGGAATCGCTCAGCCGGCGGCTGAAGGCGTTGGTGGCGCAGGGGATCATCAGCCAGCCGGAACCGCGGACCGTGATCATTCGCCAGATCGAGCGGCTGCGCCGTATCGCCGAAGCATGAGAAGCCAGGGGCTGCAACCCCTGGTTTTTTTGTACCCTTGACGCGCGTCAATGCGGGCTCCCTCTGACCATGGGAAAATGAGGCCAGACTCGAGGAGAACGTTGAAAGGGAGTGCTGCCTTTATGAAGCGTCAGATGATGATGCTCGCCAATCTGAACTGCCCAACCTGCGCCGCCAAGCTGGCGAAGGCCGCCGGGGCGTTACCCGGCATGAAGTCGGCCAAGGTCGCCTTCGGTTCCGGGACCCTGAACGTGGAGTATGACGAGACGATCCTGGCGGAAGCCGAGATCCGGGCGGTGGTGAACCGCCTGGGCGTCGATGTGGCCGCGGTCGTCGCCGGTCGGGCCTGAGGGAGGAGGAGGGATCCAAGATGCTGTTTCGCCATCGCAAGTTGATCGTCGTGGCTCTGGCAGGCCTCCTCATGCTGGCCTCTCGGGTTCCCGGGGCGGGCCCGGCCGCCTGGTGGCTGATGTTGGGCGCCGCCCTGGTGGCGGGCTTCCCGGTCGTCCGCCTGGCGCTCGGCGGGCTGAAGGCCCGGCAGTTTACGATTCCGCTCCTGGTCACCGTGGCAGCCGCCGGTGCGGTCGCCATCGGGGAGGTCTGGGAAGCGGCAGCCGTCACCTTTCTGTATGTGCTGGGCAGCTATCTGGAGGACCTGACCCTGGCCCGGACCCGCGCGGCCCTGCGGAGCCTGATCGATATGGCGCCGCGTACGGCCCGGGTGAAGCGGGGCGACGAACTGGCGGTGGTTCCCGCCGGCGAGATTCAGCCGGGGGAGACGGTGGTCATTCTGCCCGGCGACCGCGTGCCTGCCGATGGCAAGGTAACAGCCGGTCGCGCCATCCTGGATACGGCGGCCCTTACCGGGGAGCCGCTGCCCGCCGAGGCCGGCGAGGGCGATACGATCCTGGGCGGCAGTGTCTGCCAGGGGGGTTACCTGGAGATCACGGCTGAGCGGGTGGGGGCGGACACGACGTTCAGCCGCCTCATCTACCTGGTGGCAGAAGCGCAGGAGCAGCGGCCGAAAGTCCAGCAGTTCCTGGATCGGTTCGCCCGTTGGTACACCCCCGGCATTCTCGCCGCGGCTGTGCTGATCTACGCGGTTACCCGGGACTTGCCCTTCGCCCTGACCTTCCTGGTGATCGGCTGTCCGGGGGCCCTGGTGGTGGCGGCGCCGGTGGCGGTAGTGGCCGGCCTGGGCAGCGCAGCCCGAAACGGCGTGCTGATCAAGGGCGGGGAGCGGCTCGAGCGAATCGGCCGGGTCGATGTGGTGGCCTTCGACAAGACCGGCACCCTGACACAGGGCAAGCCGCGGGTAACCGCCGTGCTGGATTTCCCGGGCGAAGGCGCCGCCGCGCCGGGGCGTGTGCTGGCTCTGGCCGCCGCCGCCGAGCAGCGGTCAGAACACCACCTGGCGACTGCCATTCTGGCCTATGCAGCGGAGCAGGGGGTCGCTCCTGTACAGGCGGATGACTGGCGGCTGGAACCAGGCCTCGGCGCCGTGGCACAAGGGCCGGAGGGAGAGATTCTCGTCGGGAACCGGCGGCTGCTGGAACTGCGCGCCGTAGAGCTTTCGCCCGAAGCGGAGCGGCTGATCGGCGAGCGGGAAGCGCTGGGCGAAACCCTGGCGCTGGTGGCCGTGGCGGGCGGGGCGGTAGGCCTGATCGCCATCGCCGACCCGATCCGTCCGGACGCGGTGGAACTGGTGGCGGCCCTCCGGAAGGCCGGCGTGAAGCGCACCGTGATGATGACGGGGGACCATGTTGCGGCAGCCCGTGCCGTGGCTGGGCGTCTGGGGATCGATGAGGTGCGCGCCGACCTGTCCCCGGAAGCGAAAGTCCAGGCCATCCGTGAACTGCAGGCCAGCGGCCATGTGGTCGCCATGATCGGCGACGGTATCAACGATGCCCCTGCACTGGCCGCAGCCGACGTCTCCGTGGCCATGGGTGCATCCGGCACGCAGGCTGCTGTGGAGGCCGCCGACATTGCCCTCATGGCCGACCGGCTGGAGCGGGTTCCGTACGCCATCGGCCTCTCCCGGCGCATCGTCGCCATCGTTCGTCAGAACGTGATCCTGGCGGTCCTGACCGTCGCCGTGCTGTTGGTCGGCGTCCTCGCCCGAGTCGTCTTCCTGGGCAGCGGCATGTTCATCCATGAAGCCAGTGTGCTGCTGGTGATCCTGAACGGGATGCGCCTCCTGGGACGGCGGACGCCGGCGTGCTATAATGAGCAGCGCGCATTACCGCAGACGGAGTGAGTTCATCATGACAACGCCGACCGATCACCCGCAGGATCCACTCCACGGGGTTACCCTCGAGCGTATGCTGACCGAGTTGGTCGATCACTATGGCTGGGAGGCCCTGGGCCAGCGCATCGAGATCCGCTGCTTCACGAACGACCCGAGCATCGGGTCGAGCCTGAAATTCTTACGCAAGACGCCCTGGGCGCGCACGAAGGTAGAAAATCTCTACCTGCGCATGCGCCGTACCTGAGCCATCGAGGAGAGCAATGAGAGAGGCGGCAGCCATCTGGGCTGTCGCCTCTCTTCTTGTTACAGGAAGCGCCTGAACATTTGCCGAAGCATCGCCGTAAAGTTTTCTTCCACCCCGTGAAACTTTTTGCTGATCCGGATGGTATTGAAGGATAGAGAGCCAGGTGGGGGGGCGCACCCATGGACGACCGAGAGATCATAGAGCTCTGTCAGCGGGGGCATCCGGCCGGCTTTGCCCGCCTCCTGGCGGCGTACCAGGAACGGGTCTACCGGACGGCGCACTCCTTTTTGTACAACCGGGAAGACGCCCGGGACGTCACCCAGGAGGTCTTCCTCCGCACGGTGCGGGCGATGGGCTCCCTGGACATGGCCCGACCGCTGTGGCCGTGGCTCCGCCGAGTGACCACGAACTTGTCGCTCAACCTGCTGAAGCGACGCACCGCCCACCTTTCGTTGGATGCGCTGCCTGAATCGGCCCAGCCGAAAGCGGAGGCGACCGAGCCGGCGTATACCCGGTTGGCCATCCGGGAGGCGCTGAGTGAACTGCCGCCAGTCTGGCGAATTGTGTTGTCCCTCCGACATCAGGAAGAGTTGTCCTACGAGGAGATCGCGCGGTTGACCGATCTGCCGATCGGCACCGTGAAGACCTACATATTCCGGGGGCGGCGGTTCCTGCGTGAACGATTGGCGATGGGGGAGGGATCGGGCCAGTGATGAACTGCAGTGACGATCTGGTGCAGCTGTACGCTGCCGGTGAACTCCAGGCGGTTGAGGCGGAAATTCTCGAGACACACCTGGCCACATGCGATTCCTGTCGCCGGCGGGTGGCGTTCTATAAGGGGCTCTGCTGGGACTTGCAGCAGGGTGGGCAACCGGGTCCCGCCTCCGAGATGGATACCGCTGCCCTGGCGGACGCCCTACGGGCTGAATGGCTGGACGGGCAGGAGCCTCGGGCAGTTGGGGTCGGCACCATGGCCACCCTTTGGCTCAGCGCCAATCCGGTGGTCGTCGGTCCGGCACACGCCGTCGGTGCGGCGGCAGGGCGGGCCGCGGGCCGAGCTTTGACGGGCATCGGGCGGCGGCTCCTGGGGCGGAAGGGGGGCGGCAATCGTTAGCATTCTGCTGGCAATCCTGTGGGGATTGCTCTGGGTGGTAGTAGGCCTGATCGCCTTCTTGCTGCTCCTGCTGCTCCTGCTGCTCCTCCTGCCCCTCGACCTTCACCTGCGCCTCGACTCCGACTGGGCAGCGCCAACCTGGGAGGAGGAGATGACGGGTGCACTCCGCTGGCTCCTCCGGCTCCGCTGGGGCTGGGTGGTGATCGATGGTGCCTGGACAGGCGAGTTCCTCACCGTCAAACAGGCCGCGAT
Organism: Mycobacterium leprae; assembly: GCA_050262655.1. Lineage (GTDB taxonomy): Bacteria > Bacillota > Sulfobacillia > Symbiobacteriales > Symbiobacteriaceae > DASXVX01. The sequence continues at coordinate 13,419 of JBLNEM010000346.1, forward strand.
CCGCATCTGCGGCTTCGGTGGGCGCTCGCAGGCCAAGCGAGCAGGCGCGCCGGGGCGGAAGCCGAAACGCAAGGCAACGCCCAAAGCGAAGACGAAGTCGAAGTCCTTGGATCTGGAGTTGCTGATGGCCTTAGTGCCGGAAGTTGCCGCCTTCCTATTCCGCCTGGTGCGCGCCACAGGTCTGCGCATGGCGGGCGACGTTACCTACGGCTTCGCCGATCCGTCGCTTACCGGCTGGTGTGAGGCGATTCGCTGGTCGTCGCACCTGCCGCTCCCGGTCAGGCTAGAGCCAGATTTCACCCGTACGGCCCTGACCGGTTGGGCCGAGGCCGACGGGCGCCTCAACCTCTTTAAGGTCCTGCGGGCCGCTTGGCCGGCGTTGGCGGACCCCGTGATCCGTAGCCGGTTGGCGGAGAAGATTCGTTTCGGACCCATCCATTACTGGTTAGCACGAGGAGGAAAATGAGTATGGCGAGTGAGTTCATTGACAACCTGGTGGCGACCCTGGAGAAGCACCTGACCACCAAGTCGGTCATCGGTGAGGCAGTCACCTTCGGCGACGTCACGATGGTCCCGGTGATGGATCTGATGTTTGGCGCCGGCGGCGGTTCAGGCGAGGGCCGGGACGAGAAGAGCCAGGGCGGGAGCGGTTCCGGTGGTGGCATGGCCGCTCGGCTCTCCCCCAAGGCGGTCATCGTAATCAAGAACGGCGAGGCGCAGATTCTGCCGCTCAGCAAGGGCAGCGCGATCGAGAAGATTGTGGAGGCCGTTCCGGGCCTGGTCGAGAAGCTGAGCAAGCTGAATGTGACGGTCAAGAAGGCCGATAAGCCCGAGGAGAAGCCGGCCGAGGAGATCAAAGCGGAGTAGTCGAAGAGGCTGCCACCTGAGCGTGGCAGCCTCCCTTCATTCACGTCCTATTTCCGCTCCGGATGCCGTCGGGGATGCTTCTGCGCCAGCTTGATCGAGACATAGGCGCTGATCATGGTGGTAATGATCCCGCCGAGCACGGTTACCATGGTGCCGAGGAGGTTGGGGTTATCCCTGAGAAACCGGCCGATCGAGGCCACGTGATCCATGGTGGTACTCCTTTCGCCTTGCTGATCGGTGCGTTATGTTTGCACGTTGCCAATTATGGCAACGATGGATAGAGACGACTCACCCCGGTCGGTAAAGTTTATATGCGGGCAGCAGGCATAAGAGACCGGACACGCGCAACTTTCCGCTACTTTGGTGAAGGTGCTGCCCAAGGATGAAAGGAGCCCCAAGATGGACTTTGTCTCCATTGCAGACGCAGCCCGGCTTTTACAGGTCCACCCGAGTACGTTGCGCCGGAACGAGAGCCCGGACGGCAGGTGGTGCTATATTTATGGGACCCGCATTCGGGTCTACCGTGTTAGCAGCGAACCCACGGGTCAGCGGCGGTACGATCGCGAGGAGATCATCCAGAAGTTCTACCGCCTGCGCAAAGGCAGCTAGAGCCTTCGCCAAGAAATCGCGCACGGCACCGTAACCCCTATGCATACGGTGCCGTCTTAATGGGCAGATAGGATACTATGGCGATTACTAAGTGGAGGAATGACGATGTACGATGTGGCAGTAATCGGCGGCGGCCCCGCGGGTTGCAGTGCAGCGGTATTCCTGGCCAAGGCCGGGCTGAAGACACTGGTGCTGGATAACGACAAGGGAATGACCCGTCGTGCCTGGATGGATAACCACTACGGTTGTCCTGACGGAATTGGCGGCCCGGACCTGGTGGAAGGTGGACGGCGCCAGGCCACCAGGTTGGGCGCCGAGTGGTTGGTCGCACAGGTGACCGGCGTGGATCGCGGTGAGGGTGGTTTCACCATTACCGCCGAGGACGGCCAGCGGTACGAGGCGACCCGGGTAATCCTGGCGACTGGCGCCGCCCTGGCGGTGGGCGAGGCGATGAACCTGCAGTTCACCGACGGGCGCGAGCCCCGTTTTCCCAAAGTGTTGAAGGTGGATGCCGACGGGCGCACCCACGAACCCGGCGTCTGGGCCGCCGGTGTGCTGGCCGGAGTCAGTGCCCACACGATCATCACGGCCGGCCACGGTGCCAGCGTGGCGATTGGACTGATCAGCGAACAGAAGGGCCAGCGATACGTGCAGCACGATGCGCTGAAGTAGCCGGTCACGCCAGAGCGGCACCCCCATCTTCCGGGGGTGCCGCTTTGTGCTATGATTCAGGTGAGACTGAACATGGCGCGGGAGGGCTGCTCATGACCGGTTGCGTTCCGTTGCCACCCATGATTCCGATTCGCCAGCAGTGTGCCACGCCCGGTCTGCCCGACGTGGCAGGCGCAATGCAGTCCGCCCTGGTGCGGCTAAATCTGGCGGCGCAGGTGAGGCCCGGCATGCGCATTGCCGTGACGGCCGGCAGCCGCGGCATTGCGAACATCGAGCTGCTGCTCCGGACCACCGTGGCCTATCTGAAAGAACTGGGGGCTGTGCCGGTGGTGGTCGCCGCCATGGGCAGTCACGGCGGCGGCACGGCCGAAGGGCAGTTGGCTGTTCTGGAAAGCTTGGGGATCACCGCACAGCGGCTGAACGCCGAGGTGCGCAGTGGGGTGGATGTGATCACCCTGGGCCAAACGGCGGATAGGCTCGAGGTCTTCTTCGACGCGTTTGCCGCTCAGGCAGACGGCATCCTCGTGCTCAATCGCGTCAAGCCGCACACCTCATTCCACGGGCCACTGGAGAGTGGCCTCGTGAAGATGCTGGTGGTGGGGCTCGGTAAGCCGGCGGGCGCCATGCAATTCCACAGCCTGGGTTCGGCGCGGCTTTCGGGTGCCCTGGCGGCCATGGGATCGGTGATACTGGAGCGTTTGCCTGTGCTGGGCGGCGTCGCCGTGCTGGAGAACAGTCGGGAAGAGACGGCGGATCTGGTGCCGGTGCCCCGCGATCAGTTCCTGGCGCAGGAACCGCTGCTGCTGGAACGGGCCCGGACGCTCTTGCCCCGGCTGCCGGTCGATGCGCTGGATCTGCTGGTGGTGGACGAAATGGGCAAGAACTACTCGGGTACGGGCCTGGACACGAACGTGATCGGCCGGATCGGCATTCGCGGCGTGCCCGACGGCCAGCCGGAAATCAGCCGCATCGCCGTACTGGATCTGTCCGCTGCCTCCCATGGCAATGCCAATGGAATGGGCCTGGCGGACTTCATCACCCGCCGCTTCTACCGCAAAATCGACTTCTCGGCAACCTACCTCAACACGTTGACCGCCACCTTCGTGGACCGGGCCAAGCTGCCGGTGGTGTTGGACTCAGACCGGGAGGTGATCGAGACCGCACTGCGGACGCTGGGCAGCCTCCCGATTGATCAGGCTCGCATCATCCGCATTCCCAATACCCTGCAGTTGGAGCACCTTCTCGTATCACCGGCGGTCTATGCGGCGACCCGTGGTTGCCCGGGCCTCGAGCGAACAGGTGCAGAGCGGCCCTGGGCCTTCGATGGCGAGGGGAATCTCGGCGCCTTCGGCAGGGATTCACAGTAGTGTTTGAGAATATATTCCCATCCTTTATTTCTGAGGATGGTGCGTATGACGGAATACAAGTACCGGCACTTACCCGTTTGGCTTGTCTTTCTGGTCTGCGTTGTCGGGATCGGCGTGATCGGGTGGGCAGCGTTTACCGGCATAGGCTTCGTTGGCTACATACTGGCCATGGTCGTGATCTTCGGCAGCCTCTGGCTGCTGCCCAAGCTGGGCATGAGTGAAGAGCACAACTACCGGGCCAATGCGGAAGGCTTGACGATCGCAGCACAGGCGCCCGGCCGTGCGGCTCAGGAGCGGTACATACCCTGGAACCTGATCAGCGGACTCGAAGTGAAGACGCACGTCTACCGGAGCCAGGTAGACAACACCCTGGTGATCAACCTGGCCGACGGATCCACCGTGAATGTCCGTGACCAGAACAAGGGTTTCGAACAGCTGGTGGCGGCCATGCAGGAGTTCCTGCCGCAGTTGGACTATCGCTGGGTCCCGGCCTCTTCCGGTTGGGCCAAGGTCCAGCGGGGGTAGGGGCGCCTCTCCCATTCCGCTGCCATTCGGGGTAGAATAAGCGAGAGGCACTTAACTTGGAGGACGAACGCGTGAACCCCATTCTACGTGAAACTGCTGTCATTACCTTTTGGAGCTTCTGGCTTTCCGCACTGGTCGGGGCGGCTACCGCTTTGGCCCTACACTGGCCGCTGACCGCTACCTATCTGCTGGCTGTGCTTACCATCGCCCCCACGCTGGCCATTCTGCGCGGCAAGAACCGTGAGAAGGACCGCCTGGAGGCCGGCGAGCGGGCGGGCGTAGAACTGCTCTCGCTGATCATCCTGATGGCCATTGGTTGGGCGGGCGCGCACTACCTGCACAAGTAAACGCAGCCATGCCTGGCCGGTAGGGAGGTGGTGCTGGTGGTGAAAAGGTTGGCGGCCCTGTGTTTCCTGACCTTCATGCTCACTGCCTGCAGCACCGAATCCGGGCAGGAGGAACTGCGGTTCTCCCGGGTCAGCTACCATCTGACCGGCGGCATCGGCGGGTTCGACCGGCAGATCCAGATTGGGTCGGACGGATCGTTTAGCATCACCGAACTGGGGAAGCCCGGTCCTACCGGGACCCTTTCCACGGCCGAGATGAACCAACTCCGCAAGGCGATCGGCCGGGTGGATTGGGGACAGATCAACAGCCGGTATGTAAATCCGCGGGTGGCTGACGCCATGTTTGAAGCGCTTACGGTGCAGATTAAGGGCGTCGAGCACCGCACCCTGGTCAGCACCGGGGGCTTGCCTCCGGCAGAGTTGCAGGCCGTGACGGAAACGCTGCGGCAGATTCTGGACTCGCACTGGCGCGACAAAAGTTTTACCCCCCACCGTCATGGGCATGGGGGGTAACTTTTTTTGGCTTACGCGCGTCCCAGGGGGAAGGAGCGGGTGATATCCCACCGGCCTCTCCCCCGCAGCAGGTGGAGCTTATCCACCGTGAAGCGGCGCCGCAGCCGCACATCTGTCAGGGCCTTGCGGGCTTCGGGGAGATCGTCCGGGGAGAGGTCACCCACCAGAGTCAGGTGAGGGGTAAAGCTGGCGCCATCATAGCGGTCGACCAGCGTCTCCACAAAACCCTCCAGCCCGTCTACGATGTCCTGGTGCAGGTCGAGCAGATCCAACGACTCCTCGACCTTCACATAGAGGATCGTGTTGCGGAACACACCCAGCCCGCCCAGTTGGACTTCGAACGGGTCCCAACCGGCGCAGATCGCTTCCAACTCTTCGATCACGGTGGCTGCGCTCTGGCGGTATAGAAACGGGGACTTGACCGTGATGTGGGGCGGCGAGATGGAGCGAAGCAGCGGGTGCTTCTCCCGGATGAGCATCAGTTCACGGTAAAGATCCGGGGGCGGCAGAATGACGACGGATATTGGCTGCATTTGATTTATCCCTTTCCCTCTTGGCTTCGTCTTCCCTGCCGGAGGGAATTGCCGTGTGAATGACGAATATAACCGAGAATATTCGAACTAGGGGATGGCGCCATGTGGGTGAAAAAGGCGTTGCTGGAGAATCTGCGGGTCGAGCGACGGCTGACCCGGGAGACCATTGCTGCCATGAGCGACAGCGAGGTTCAGTTCCGACCCACGGACGAGCAGATGAGCTTCGGTGAGCAGGCGCTGCATGTGATCTCTGCCCAGGAGACGCTGCTGGACGGGCTGCAGGGCAAGGGCTGGGTCTGGGAGCGGGAGACGAAGATATCGGCCTACCCGACGCAGACAGCCATTCTGGCCAAGTTCGATGAGGTGGTTGCCACCGAGCACGCCTATTACGAAAGCCTGGCCGACGCCGACTTCGGCCGTATGATCCCCAACACGTGGGGGCCGCCCGAGCCAGTGCTGCAGTTGATTGTGAGCTTCCTGGCACATGAGGCCCATCACCGCGGACAGATGGTAGCTTACCTCCGGCTGAAGGGGATCACGCCGCCCAAATACTAGGCGGGGGAATCGTCTGGGGAGCGGCCTAGCAGAAGGGCCGAGCTGCCCAATACGACGGCGCCACCCAGCAGGGTCGCGATCGTGGGGACCTCATGGAAGACGAGGTAGGCAAAGATCACGCTGCTGAGCGGTTCCAGATAGGCCAGCACCCCGATATGCTGAACACGGACCCGCAAGAGCCCTCGGAAATAGAGAAAGAGCGCAAAGGCCGTATGCACGACACCGAGCACGGCCAGAAACAGCAGCGAGCGGGAGGGGACCAGGAAGGCCCGGGCGCCGTCGGCCCAGATCACGGTCGGCGCCAGAATCAGAACCGAAATGCTGGTCTGAATCCAGACCAGTCGGGCGGGGTCAAAGTCGCCCAGCATCCGCGCCGTGAGCGTCACCAGCGCATAGAAGACGGCGGCCCCCAATCCGTAACCAATACCGGCCAGATCGGCGTGCCCCAGCGGGTGTCCGGGTTCGTAAACCATGGCGATCAACCCGCCGAATGCCAGGGCTGTGGCCAGGGCCGTCCGCTTTTCCAGCCTCTCGTGCAGGAGGACCGGAGCCGCCAAAGCCACCAATACCGGTGCCACATAGGTGGAGATCACGGCGTTGGCTACCGTCGTGGTCATCATCGACTTGAAGTAGAAGACCCAGTTAATGCCCAGGGAGAATCCGCTGAGTGCCAATAGCAGGATGCGGCGCAGCGGAGCACCAGAGGCCGTCTTTGATGCGGCCGGTCGTCTGCCACGGCGCAGCAGCATGATCGGTGTCAAGGCCAGTGCGGCAAAGAAGACCCGGAAAGTTGCCGCCACTTCAGGGGGCTGACCGGCCTTGCGCACAAAGACGGATACGCTACCCCAGAGCAACATGGGGAATACGATGTTCAGATAGCCTTGCAGCAAAAGCGATAGGACCTCCTGTTGAATAGCTCACCTGTTTCATTCGCTCCGGTTTCCGCAGATGCCTCCAGTTTTGGCTGCTGGGAACCGCTTTCTCATGGGTGTCCGCGATATTGTGAGGTGAGTCTGTATGAGCAAGACTCTTTATGTAGGCAACTTACCCTGGAGTCTGCGGGAAGAGGATCTGAAACGGATATTCGCCGTTCATGTGCCGATCCGTTCCGTCCGGATTATCACGGACCGTGATACCGGTCGCTCCCGAGGTTTCGGTTTTGTCGAGGTAAACGATGAGTACGCGACCCGGGCCATCGCCTCGGTCCATGGTTATGTTCTGGCCGGGCGCCCCCTGATTGTAAACGAGGCGCAGCCCCGTCTGGTTGGCCCGCGGCGGGTCTAGGCTGTACATATCCGGTTTCATTGTCGCCCCCACGGCAGTGCCGCGGGGGTTTCGCATGTCCCCGGATCGAGCGGGCAACCCTATGGCGTGGTATGCATCAAAGGAGGGAACGGCCTTGCCTTTCGGCCAATCACAGCAGATGTCTCCGCTGACGGAAAAGGATCTGGCGTACTGCAAGGACACCATGTCCTGGGAACTGGTAGCCTGCAAGAAGGCTTACCAGTATGCCAATCAGACCACGGATCAGCAGTGCAAGCAGTTGATGCAGCAGATCGCAGAGCGCCACCAACGAAACCTGGAGCGGGTGCTGAACCATATGGGCCAGCATATCAGCCAGGCGATCCAACCCACCGCCACGCAGGCCACTACCACACAGACCAACACCGCGCAGATGAATGCCACGCAGACGAACGCCCCTATGGGCATCGGCCAGATCGGGGTTAACACCCAGCAACAGCAGCCGTCGCAGCGGTTCTAAGGGGAGGGGGGAGAATCATGCCACAGAATCAGCCGCAGGGCATGCAGAATCAGCAGAACATGCAGCAGGGTTCCCAGTCACAGCCGCAGTTCACCTTTGAAGGCGGCCATCTGGTGATGTATCACCAGCAGACCGGGAACTTGCCGAAGGTCAAGGATCCTTCTTTCAACGACCGGGACCGCATGCAGGACCTGCTCGCCCAGGAAAAGCATCTGTCTGATACGTACAATACCGCATTGCTAGAGGCCAGCCACGATGGGCTGTATCAGGTGTGGCAGCAGAATCAGGACGAGTGTCAGCAGTTGGAACGGCAGGTTTTCAACCTGATGTTCCAGAACGGCTGGTACAAGCTGCCCGTGGCGGACGCTCAGGCCGTCTCCCACGCGTACAACCAGTTTGAGCAGTACAAGACCCAGTTCCCCTTCCCGGCTCAGATTCAAGGCATCGCCGGCATGGGCGGCACCACCGGCACGCATTAGGCAAGTAAAAGCGGCTCTCCGGGTATCCTGAGAGCCGCTGCGGTTCGTGGCGTCAGTCGGCGGCGGCCACTTTCTGCTGCTGCCCCGATTTGGCCTCACCGGTCTTCACCACCATGAGGCAGAGTGCCGCCAGCAGCATGAAGCCGATCGCCAACGGGAAGTACCAGCCGTAGCCGACCCGGTCAAAGACCAGCCCAAACAGGGGCGGGCCCACCACCATGGCGCCATTGGAGAACAGATAGTAAAGACCGGTGTAGGCGCCAATCCGCCCTTCCGGGGCCATCTGGGTGATCATCGGGTACGAGTTGATGTTGATCAACGCCCAGGAGACGCCCGCCAGCACGAGGTACATCCATCCGGCGGCCAGATTGCGCTGGCCCATAAGCAGGGCGAAGGCCAGCAGCATGCCGACGATGCCGCCCATGATCGTCCACTTCCGGCTAAAGCCCTTCCACCGCTTGTTTCCTTCGGCGAGGAAGCCAGCCGGTATGGCCATCAGGAGGAAGGCGGCGCCCGAGTAGGTGAGCAGTCGGGCCACTCTGGCCACATCCTGACCCAGGTACTCGTGGCCGTAGGTGGTCAGCCACGTCTCCAGCGAGTTGTAGGAGATGAACCAGAAGAGAATCGCCAGGAGCATGAAGATGGCGTTCCGGTCACGGATGAAGGCGTAAGTGTGCCGTTCCGACTGTTCCGAGGCGCCACTCGGCTCCCGGATCCAGAGCAGGAAGCCGATGGCGATGGCCACCAGCAGGACGGCGGCGGCGTAGAAAGGTTCGCCCGGATTGCGGCTATAGAGATACGAGCCACCGAAGGTGGCGGCAATATAGCCGAAGCCGCCCATGAAGTTGATGATGCCATTGGCACGGCTGCGCAGTTCCGAAGGGGTCACGTCGGGCATCAAGGCAACGATCGGCGAGCGGAAGCTGGCCATGGCCAGGTTCATGATGATGGTGCAGGTCAGCAGCAGCCCGAAGCTGGTGGCCCAGCCGAAGGGGATGAGGAAGAGGAAGAGGGCGGCGATGGGGGCGCCTACGAGCATGTACGGAATGCGCCGGCCAAAGCGGGTACGAGTCCGGTCGCTGAGGAAACCAACCAGAGGCGTGAGGCTCAGGGCCAGCCAGTTGTCAATGGTCATGATCCCGCCGATGACGGCCTTGCTGTCGATATACTTGGCGTAAAGAATGGGCATGTATGAGTTGTAAATTGGCCAGACGAGCGAGATGGCAAAGAAGCCAAAGCCAATCACGAACGTGTTCTTCCAGTTAAGCTTCATCCGTCAACCTCCTTCACGCGAACTTGCCAACCTTTTCTCCCTGGTACCAGATGATTCCTGCCCCTTGCGACAGTCGGAATGTTGGGGATCGACGGCAGTTGGTGGCAGGAAAAGTATTATGCCCAAAGCGAATGGAGAGCGGTGGAAGGTGAATTGGAATGCGTGAGAAGACCGGTCATATTCCTGGCCAGCGCGGGCTCATGCTCTTTTACCGTGTTTGGGAACCCGAGGAGTCTCGGGGCAGTTTTGTTCTGGTTCATGGCATGAATGAGCACAGTGGCCGCTACCACCATGTGGCGGAGCATTTGGGGGCGCACGGGTTCACGGTCTATGCCCTGGACCACCGGGGGCACGGCCAGTCCGAGGGCGTTCGGTGTCACGTGGATCGCTTCGATGATTATCTGGCTGACCTGCACCTGTTGGTCGACATGGCCGCCAATCAGGGGAAGCCGATCATGCTTGGCCACAGCCTTGGCGGGCTGATTGCGTTCCGCTATGCCGTGGCGCATCAGGACCGGTTGCAGGCTCTGGTGCTCTCATCGCCCTTCTTCCGGTCCCAGGTCAAGGTGAGTCCGGTGCAGGCGGCCCTGCTGCCGTTGATCGTCCGGCTCGCCCCCCGGCTCGCCATGCCGGCAAATTTGGGGTCAGAAAACGTCTGCCGCGATCCGGAAATCGTGAAGGCTTATACCACCGATCCGATGGTCGGCACCACGGCAACTCCCCGCTGGTACCTGGAGTGCACCCGAGCCGGCCGTGAGTCGCCGGAACTGGCGGCTTCGCTGCAGATTCCTTCGCTCGTTCTGCAGGCGGGGGCCGATCGTCTGGTGGATCCGGCTGCCACCGAAGAGGTCTATGCCAAAATCGGCTCGGAGCGGAAGGCCTACCGGCGGTATCAGGGGATGTACCACGAAATCCTGAACGATCCGGAAAAAGCCACAGTCCTGGCGGATTTAAGCGACTGGCTCCAGCAAGAAGGGCTGTTGCCCTAGTGATTCCACCCGAAACGCAAAACGACCCAGCCGCAGGCTGGGTCGTTTGGTTTCATTGCCGCCGCAAGAGGATATGCGGCATTGGCCCCGGCTAGGCGCCGAACTCGGCGAAAACCTCTTCCGCTTTGGCCAGCGTTTCGTCCAGATCGGCGCGGGTGTGCTGAATCGAGATCATCCACGCCTCAAACCGGCTGGGGGCGAGGCAGATCCCCCGGTTCAGGAAGCCCCAGAACATCTTGGCGAAGCGTTCCTTGTCCGAGCGCTCGGCACCACCGTAGTTCCGTACCGGCTCGTCGGTAAAGTAGATGGTAAACATGGAGCCGCACCGGCCGACCTGTACTGTGTGGCCATGCTTGCGGGCGATCGCCACCAGGTTGTCCGCCAGGTAGGCGCCGTACTCCTCCAGGCGCTCGTAGGTGCCGGGCCGCCGCATCAGTTCCAGCGACTTCAGTGCCACCTGGACCGAAAGCGGGTTGCCTGCCAGTGTACCGGCCTGATACGCAGGGCCCAGCGGAGCCACCCAGTCCATGATCTCGGCCTTGCCGCCGTATGCACCCAGTGCCACGCCGCCGCCGATGATCTTGCCCAGAGTGGTCAGGTCGGGGATTACGCCCAACCGGGTTTGGGCGCCGCCGTACTCCACCCGGAAGGCGGTAATGACCTCGTCGAAGATCAGCAGCGAGCCGTTCTTGTGGGTCAGATCCCGCACGCCCTCCAGGTAACCGGGGCCCGGGTTCACAATGCCGAAGTTGCCGACAATCGGCTCGGTAATCACTGCCGCTACCTGCGGCCCCCAGGTATCCAGCGCCTCACGCAGGGCCCTGAGGTTGTTGAACTCCACGGTAATCACGTCGCGGGCTACGCCTTCCGTGACACCGGCTGAGTCTGGGGTGCCCAACTGCGAAGGACCAGAGCCGGCCGCAATGAGGGCGAAATCCGAATGGCCGTGGTAACAGCCTTCCATCTTGATGATCTTCGGCCGCCCGGTGTAGGCCCGGGCCACCCGCACGGCGCTCATGACCGCCTCGGTCCCGGACGAGACGAAGCGCACCCGGTCCAGCGAGGGGAGTGCGGCCGAAAGCTGGTCCGCCAGATCTACTTCCCAGGGTGTGGGCGTCCCGTAAAGGGTTCCGTTGGCCGCCGCCCGGGCAATGGTGTCGACGATTTCGGGGTGTGCGTGACCCAAGATCCCGGGGCCGTAGGCCGCCAGGTAATCGATGTAACGATTGCCATCCACATCCCACATGTAGGCCGCCTGGCCGCGGGACATGAAGACCGGGGCGCCACCGCCCACAGCTTTGAACGAACGGGCGGGGCTGTTTACTCCGCCGACAATGTGGGTCAGGGCTTTGGCGTAACACGCCTCGGATTGCGCATAACGAGACACTGCGCAGACCTCCTTCAGATAAACGGAGCGACATTAGAACGTATCAGCCGGGCAGAACCCGGCGTCAATACCTTGTATACCATACCACACTGGCACAGGGGGAACCACTTCAGCGAATCGGCAGTGCCACCCCTGTAACGGAAGTTTTATACGGGTTGATCAAGCTGCCTCAGCCGCGGTAGGCTTTGCATGACGCTTTTATCATAGCGGTCCCGTCTGCCACGAACCACCATGATTCATGTAAAGGAGGAGCCAGATGGCCGCACCACACCCTGTGCCGGTCCGGGAAATCCTGGAGCGCCTGCAGGAGACCTATCCCGACGCCAAGTGTGCACTGGATCACCGGAGCCCGTTTGAGTTACTGATCGCCGTAATGCTCTCGGCCCAGTGCACCGACGTGCGGGTCAATATCGTGACCAGTCGGATCTTCCCCACCCACAACCGGCCTGAACACTTCGTCGGCCTCTCCCTGGACGAGATCGGCAACATGATTCGTGATTGCGGCCTGTGGCAGACCAAGGCGAAGAATATCCATGCCACCTGCCGGCTTCTGCTGGAAAAGCACGGCGGGGAAGTGCCCGGCACCATGGAGGAGTTAATCGCTCTGCCGGGCGTCGGTCGCAAGACGGCTAACGTG
>JBLNEM010000347.1:0-3108 GCA_050262655.1 Mycobacterium leprae
TCCCGACCGAGGTGCTGCCGCTGATGGTGGTCCGGCCGATCACCGGCTCGGGCGCCCTGGCGGTGACGGCGGACCTGATCAAGTCGCCCCACCCCGATTCGTTCATCGGCCGGCTGGCATCGGTGATGCAGGGATCGACCGATACGACCTTCTATGTGCTGACGGTCTACTTCGGCTCGGTGGGGATCCGGCGGTCGCGCTATGCGGCCGGTATCGGCCTCTTCGCCGATGCAGTAGGCTTCCTGGCATCGCTGTGGGCGGTGCGGTGGTTCTTTCATTAGGGATGGCGAGGGCGACGCTCCAATCCGGGAGCGCCGCCCTTTGCACATAATATCTATTCTGCATGCAGATTTCATTTGACTAATGCCAGAGGATCAGGAAAGAATAGGAGGGGTCCCATTGCCAGGACGACCCCCAACCCGAGAGGAGGTATTGGACCGATGAGCGTTGAGGCCAGGCTCAAGGAGTTGGGCATCACGGTACCCGAGGCGCCGAAGCCGGTGGCGGCTTATGTGCCGTTCGTGCGTTCCGGCGACTTGGTTTTCACCAGCGGCCAGATCTGCATGGAGAACGGCCAGTTGAAGCATAAGGGCAAGGTAGGCGCCGAGGTAACCCCGGAAGAGGGGTATCAGGCGGCCCGTCTCTGCGCAATCAACACGCTGGCGGTATTGAAGTCGGCGATCGGCGATCTGGAGAAGGTGGCCCAGATTGTAAAGGTGACGGTGTTTGTCAACAGCGCCGCCGGTTTCACCGGGCAGCCCGCTATTGCCAACGGCGCTTCTGAACTTTACAGCCAGGTCTTCGGTGATCTGGGCAAGCATGCCCGGTCCGCCGTCGGCGTCTCGGAACTGCCCATGGGCTCGACCACCGAGGTCGAAGTGATCGCCCGGGTTCAGGGCTAGCTTCAGGTCCGTCCGGGGTCCAGCAGCCTACTAACGTCTACAATATAGCGTCCCGGCGCCACCTCTTCCCGCAACAGGAGCGGGTGATCCAGAGGGAAGCGCTCGGGAGGGCCGTCTCCGTGCAGGAGGCGGGCGTAGCTACCTTCAGCCAGTTGGGACAGGTTGAGAAACAGATTGGTCCGGATGCCCCAGAGAAGGGGGCTTCCCGGCGTCAGGTCGGCTTCAACCAGGATCGGTTCCCTGGCCCCGTTCGGGCCAAGGCCGGCCTCTTCGAGGTCTACCTGACAGATATGGGTCCGGCCTGTGGCAGCCAGACGTCGGTCCGTCTCCATTCGCAGCTTCAGATGGTATTCGTCCCGGCCAAAGGAGCGGCGCACCGTACCTGACGGTGTGGCAATCCAGGTTTCAAAGAAGGTGCCGAGCCGGAGCGTGGTGGGATGACTGGCGATGAGTTCGATGCCTAGTTTCACCGCTGTATTCACCTCCATGCAACCCGTGGCGCCGGCAATCGGCGTTCGACCTGCTCAGTACCCCATTCATATGTCTCTGAAAGTCCGATGGTGAGGTGTTGATCCTATGGTGGACAAGCCCCGGAACCCAGGGCGTGCTGTGGGACGTCCCGTGGCGCGTTTTTCGGGTGCGCAGAAGGCGCGTGTACCGGGGGAGCGGCCGGTGGACGAAGGACGTCCGGCTGGCAAACCCGTGAAGGGCCCGGCGGGCCCCCGCATGGTCGGGGGAGTAGATCGCAAGACGATGGAAGAGCTCGAGGAGAAGGGACTGCTGACCGGCGCCGGCAAGCGGATGCTGCATTCCGGCGAGGTGCCCAGGAGCAAGGGGCCCGCCGCGAAGAGTGCGGGCCTGAAGGTGGCGCAGGGCGCCCGTCCGGTGGCCCGGCCCGGCGCCAGGGTGCCGGGGGCTTTTGGCAAGCGCGGTGCAGAGACCGCCGCCGAGGCTGCGGGCGAAAGGCTGCATAAGGTGATGGCTCAGGCCGGGTTGGCCTCCCGCCGCCACAGCGAAGAGCTGATCCAGGCGGGGCGGGTAACCGTAAACGGTCAGGTGGTAACCCAGTTGGGGACCAAAGTGGTGCCCGGCAAGGATCGGATCGAGGTGGACGGGCGTCTGTTGGGCAAGCCGGAGGATCTGGTTTACATCCTCCTCAACAAGCCCAAGGGGTACGTGACCACCCTGTTCGATCCCGAGGGCCGGCCCAAGGTGGTCGACCTGTTGGGCGAAGAGATTGGCCAGCGGGTCTACCCGGTTGGCCGTCTCGATTACGATACCGAGGGCCTGCTGCTGCTGACCAACGATGGCGATCTGGCGAACGCCATCATGCACCCCGCCCGTGAAGTGAAGAAGACCTATATCGGCAAGGTGCGGGGTGTTCCCGGGCCTGCGAAGCTGCGGGCGCTGGAGACCGGCATTGAGCTGGAGGACGGCATGACCGCCCCGGCCGAAGTGAAGCTGTTGGAGGCCAAGGGCCCCAACGCCGCCACGGTTTCGATCCGCATTCACGAAGGTCGCAACCGCCAGGTGCGGCGCATGTTCGAGGCGGTCGGCCATGAGGTGATCCACCTGCGGCGGACCACCCTGGGCCCGCTGTCGCTGAAGGATATGGAAGTGGGCCAGTGGCGGGAACTCTCCCCCTACGAGGTCTCCGACCTGCGCAAGTCGGTCGGGCTCAGTCCCGAGGAGAAGGCCACCGGGAGGGGCGGCAAGGGTCGCAAGGGTGCCCCGGTCGCCCGTAGAGGCGGCTTCACGCCCCGGCCCGCGGCCCGCGAAGAAGGGGTGGAGGCATCGGCTTTCCCAACTCCTGCCGGCCGTCCCGTGGCTGGTCTGCCCGGCAAGATCGCCCGTCCGGATGGACCGGGCCGTCCTACAGGCGCAGGCCGTGGGTATGGCGGTGACCGTCCCGATGGCGACCGCCCCCGTTACGGTGCTGGTCGTCCCGGTGGCGCAGGCCGTCCGTACGGCGGCGACCGGCCCGACGGCGAACGCCCCCGCTATGGTGCGGGGCGCCCGGGTGGCGCAGGCCGCCCATACGGCGGTGACCGCCCCGATGGCGAGCGTCCCCGTTTCGGTGGTGGCCGCCCCGGCGGTGACCGCCCCGATGGCGAGCGTCCCCGTTTCGGTGGTGGCCGCCCAGGTGGCGCAGGCCGCCCATACGGCGGTGACCGCCCCGATGGCGAGCGTCCCCGTTTCGGTGGTG
>JBLNEM010000348.1:0-3225 GCA_050262655.1 Mycobacterium leprae
CCCGGTAGCGGCCCCGCTTGCTGCCATGCAGCGTATAGGTGGCGGCAGCTGCCTGTCCCGCCCCCAGAGCCGCAACCCGGGTCAGCGGTCCCTGGGTCAGTTGGGCGGGCCGGCTCTCCAGGAACTGAATCCAGGGGAACGGGATGCGTGTGCCGTTCACCAGCCTGACCTGAACGGTGACCGCTTCACCCAGGAAAATGTGGGTGTCGGACACCGACCGCTCCACGGTGACCCGATGGGCCGCGTGGCTGAGCGAATAGCGGACCAGCAGGTAGAGGCCGCCGAAGAAGTAGAGGGCGACTGAGGCCGGCCGGCCGGGAATGAGCAGGGCCAGCACCAGCATGACCCACGGGAAGAGGGTCGGTTCCATATCAGCGCCCCTGGCTCTGCGCGTTCTGCGCAGCAGCCTCCTCCACCGGCGCCGCCACCGTGTTCAGCACGGCGGCCACGACCCCGGCGGCGGCCCGGCCACGGAGCAGGGATTCGGGCTTCATCACAATCCGGTGCCCCAGCACGGGCAGGGCCATCCGCTTGATGTCATCGGGCAGCACGTATGCCCGGCCGGAGATGGCCGCCAGGGCTTGTCCAGCCCGGAAGAGGGCCAGCGAACCGCGGGGCGATGCGCCGATCACCACGTCGCCGTGGGTCCGGGTCGCCTGCACCAGCTGGGCCACGTAGTGGCGCACGTCCGGGCTGACAAAGACCTCCCGCACCGCCTCCTGGGCGGCCATCACCTCTTCGGGGGAGGTGACCGGCGCCAGTTCCCCAATGGGGTGGCGGTGCTGGAGACGGGCCAGCAGGGCGTCCTCCTCGTCCAGCGTCGGATAGCCGGTGCCAAGCTTCAGGAAGAATCGATCCAACTGGGCTTCCGGCAGGGGGAAGGTGCCCTCCTGCTCCACCGGGTTCTCGGTGGCGAAGACCAGGAACGGGCGGGGCAGGTGATAGGTCACGCCGCCCTCGGAGAGCTGACGCTCCTCCATGCACTCCAGGAGGGCGCTCTGGGTCCGGGGGGTGGCGCGGTTGATCTCGTCCGCCAGCACCACCTGGGCCATGATCGGCCCCGGCCGGAATTCGAAGGTCCGACTCTCCTGGTTAAAGATCGAAACGCCGGTCACGTCGGAGGGGAGCAGGTCGGGGGTGAACTGAATGCGGCTGAACCGCGCCCCCACGGAAGTGGCGAGGGCCCGGGCCAGCATGGTCTTGCCGGTGCCAGGCACGTCCTCGACCAGCAGGTGACCTTCACAGAACAGGGAGACCAGGGCCAGCCCGATGGTCTCCTCCTTACCGACAATGACTTTCTGCACATTCGCCTTGATCCGATCCGCCAGACCTTTGATGGCCGCAATCTCAGTCAAAGTGGCAGAGCCTCCCTCAGGTGATTAGAAGAGGCGGCCTCCCCTTCTGTGGGAAAAGGCCGCCACACCATTATAAGCCCAAATTTGCGTATATGGCGCACCAACTTACACCCGGAAGCGGCTCACCTGGGCCTGGAGTTCACGGGCCACCCGTGCCAGTTCCCGGGCGGCGGCGGCGATCTCCTCGGTCTGGGCGTTCACCTCTTCCACCGAGGCCGAGACCTCTTCGGCGGCGGCGGCGTTTTCGGCGGAAACCCCGGCCACAGACTGAACGCCGTCGGTCACATGTTCGGCGGCTGCCGCCATCTCTTCGGCGGCAGCGGTGCTCTGCTCCGTAATGGCCGCGACGCTGCCTGCGGCCTCAGTCACCAGGCCACTTGCGCCCTTCAGCTCCGCGGTGGCGACGATGATCGCCCGGGCATCGACGGTGGTCTGCTCGATCACGGCCAGAATCTCGGCGAGGCTCTGCCGGGTCTGGACCGCCAGTGCGGCGCCTTCATCTACCCGCTGGGTGGCGGAACGCATGCCTGCCACCGCACGGTTTGTCCCATCCTGAATCGAGCCGATCAGCGCAGTAATCTCCTCGGCCGACCGTCCCGCCCGCTCTGCCAGCTTGCGGACTTCGTCGGCGACCACCGCAAAGCCCCGCCCGTGCTCGCCGGCCCGGGCCGCTTCGATGGCGGCGTTCAGGGCCAGCAGGTTGGTCTGATCGGCGATCTCGGTGATGGCGGCGGTGATGGCGCCGATCTGGTCGGAGAGCTGTCCCAGTCGGGCGATCTGCTCGGCCGATGTCGAGACCTGGGCCCGAATCTGCTCCATCCCCTGTGCCGACCGCTCCACGACCGCACTGCCGTTCTGGGCGGTGCGCAGGGCCCGTTCCGATGAAGCATCGACGTTCTGCGCCTTCGCCGTCACGTCCTGGATCACGTTTTCCATGTGGTCGATCACTTCGGTGGTCTTGCCGCTGCTGCGGGCCTGATCCTGTGCCCCGGCGGCGATCTGCTCAATGGCCGACTGCAGCTCCGAGACCATGCGCAGGCTCTCCTCCGCCGAGCGGGCCTGATCGGTGGCGCCCGCCGCCACCTGGGTGACGACCCGGCTCATGGACTCGGCCGCCTCAGCCACCTGGGCCGTGGTGCCGGTCAGATGCTCGGCCGAACCGGCCACCCGCCGGCTGGAGTCGGTCACTTCCCGCACCAACTCCCGCAGGGAGCGGGACATGCCGTTGAAGGCAACCGTCAGGTCGCCAAGCTCGTCGTTGTCGTGCAGATCCATCTCCGGGGCGGTCAGGTCGCCGCCGGCCATCTGCTTGGCCCTATGTACCAGTTCCAGGAGGGGCTTGCCCATCTGGCGGGAGAAGAGCAGCGCCAGCACCAGACCGATCAGGATGGCGCCCCCCATGGCGATCAGCATCTGAAGCTGCATCCGATTGGAGTCGTTGGCGGCCATGTTGATGTGATGCAGCGATTGCTCGCTGTACGCCTCGGCCAGGCGCGCCGTAATGCCGGTCAGTTCGGCCACATTCACCACGGCATCGCTGCGCAGCACCGAGGCGGCGCTCTGAACCTGGCCCTGGTTGGCCAGATCGAAAATCCGATTGGCGACTCGCTGGAACCGTTCCTCAGACGCCGCCAACTGGTCAAGCTGTGTCTGAATCTGCTCGGGGGGCTGGCCCGCTTCAAGGGCCTTCAACGTTTTGGCCAGTTCATCGCTGGCTTCCGTGAAGTCCTTCATCCTGGAGTCGCCCACCATGAAATCGCCCAGGTTTGCCATATGGTTGCCCAGATCCGCCGACTGCCGGTGGACCAGAGCCTGTACGTACTGGGCCTGCTGGGCCTGTGCATCGACGTCCCGGATAGCCCAGAAGCTG
>JBLNEM010000349.1:0-6984 GCA_050262655.1 Mycobacterium leprae
CTTGGAGGCGATCTCCAGCGAGTCGGCCAGGCGCTTGCCGAGATCCGGCTTCACCACCAGGCGGTCGATCACCACCTCGATGGTGTGCTTCCGCTTCTTGTCCAGCTCGGGCGGATCGGCAGTCACGTCCATGACGGTGCCATCGACCCGCATGCGGACATAGCCGCCCTTTTTGATGTCCTCAAAGACCTTCTCGTGCTCGCCCTTGCGGCCGCGCACCAGGGGCGCCATGACCTGAATGCGGGTGCCTTCAGGCATTTCGAGGAGGGTGTCCACCATTTGCTCCACGGTTTGCTGGGCAATGGGCTTGCCGCACTGCGGGCAGTGGGCGCGGCCCACCCGGGCGTAAAGGAGACGCAGGTAGTCGTAGATCTCCGTTACGGTGCCCACGGTGGAACGGGGGTTCCGGGAGGTGGTTTTCTGGTCGATGGAGATGGCCGGTGAGAGGCCTTCGATATAATCAACGTCGGGCTTGTCCATTTGGCCCAGGAACTGGCGGGCGTAGGCCGAGAGTGACTCGACATAGCGCCGCTGACCTTCAGCGTAAATGGTGTCGAACGCAAGGGAAGACTTGCCCGAACCGGAGAGGCCCGTAAAGACGATGAACTTATCCCTGGGGAGTTCCAGGTCGACGTTCTTCAGGTTATGTTGGCGTGCGCCTTTTACGATGATCTTATCTATAGTCATAGGGGCACCTCCTCACAGGTCAAAGACCGCACGTTTCATCTTAACACATCGGACCAACCGAGGCTGACCCCGAAATTGTACCATTTCCGAACATATGTTTGCAACCCAAGAATCGCGCCGCCAATCAGAACGACGGATCGATTGGTGAAAAACCGCGCCTGACCCATAGCCTGTAGTTATGGTACACTGGAGAAAAGCAAAGTGAATAAGGGGAACTCGGGTGTTGGCCTCATACATTCGTGAACACTACCAGCTATGGTTGACGTTTCCGCGTTCCGTCAAGCTCTTCTACGTCACCGACATCTTCTTTGCGGTTGCCACGGCCATTTTCAGCACGCTGTTCAACCTGCACCTGCTGGCCATGGGCTTCACGGCCGAGCACATCGGCCGGCTCAGCGGCGTCATGGCGTTGCTGGTGGCGGTACTGGCCATTCCCATCGGGCTGGCCGGCGACCGCTGGGGCTCCCGGCGGCTCTACGCGGCAGGCTCGATCTGCTGGGCAACCCCTTTCCTGGTGCTGCCCTGGCTGCACAGTTTTCCACTGATCCTGGCCGCACAGGCGGTCACCACCGTTGGCGCTGCGTGCATGAACGTCAACGAGGCCCCGCTGCTGGCCGGCGAGGTCCCCACCCCGAAGCGGGCATTCATGTTCAGCTTCATGATGATCAACTTCTTCCTCTGGACCACCCTGGGCACGCAGCTATCCGGCTTCCTGTCCAGTTGGCTGCCGGCCGGCGGGCTATCGGTCTATCAGTGGCCGCTCTTCGTTTCGGCGCTCTGCGGCCTGACGGCGGCAGTGGGCCGCTGCCTGCTCCCGTTTCGGCGGCAGGTGCCCACCTCCACCCGGTTCAACCTGCGGCCCAGCCGCACAACCCTGCTCATGGCCCTGCTGAGCGTGCTGGTGGGCGCCTACTCGGCCCTCACCCAGTACTTCGGCAATGTGGTGCTGGCGCAGCACTTCCACTTCGACGCGGCCCGAATCGCCACCATTCTGTCGGTGGGTGGCGTCCTCAGCTGGCTGGGCTCGATGGCCGTACCCTGGACCAGCCGCCGCTTCGGCGACCTGCGGGGGTACATGATCGCGGTGGGGCTGCAAGCCGCAGCGCTGACCGCCCTCGGACTGGCCGGAAGCGCCTGGCTCTTCCTGCCGTTCTTCTGGGCGCGGAATATGCTGTTCAACATGCAGGGCCCTCTGTTCAGTTCCTTCTCCATGTCGGTCACGCCCGAGACGGAGCGCGCCACCACCAGTTCTTACAACTGGGTAGGCCGCAGTCTCGGCGCCGCAGTGGCAGCCAAGGGCTTTGGCTCCGCCCTCACGGTTGGGCACTACGCCACATCGTTCATCACCGCCGGCGGGATCGCACTGGTCGCCGCACTCTTGGTGCAGTTTGGCTTTCGCGCCCGCGGGCATAATCTGTAATGGTTAGGAGGTATGATCCCTGGCAGATCTTATTCAGGTCATCGATAATCGGGGGCGGACCCTGACCCCCTGTCAGCGCAAGGTCGCTGAGCGGGAGGTGCGGCTGAACCGCGCCAAGTGGGCCGGCCCCAACAAAATCCGACTGAAGTTCGACCCCTTTGCGTACCGTTATGTACGGCTGAAGGTGCTGGTCCGGGACGGCTACACCTGCTACTGGTGCGGCGGCCCGGGCGACACCCTCGACCATATTATCCCCTGGTCCAGGGGCGGCCGGACCACCATGGACAACTGCATCTGCGCCTGCCAGGAGTGCAACGGCCTGCGGGGCGACATTCCGGCCGACGAGTACGCCCGCCAGCGCAACGTACCGCCGCCAGGGCCGAACGGCATTCCGGCGGCGCGAGTCGGCCTGCCGACGCTGCCGTCACCCCTGCGCAAGGAGAGCGCCCCGGTTCAGCCCGTGCAGCTGCCGAAGCCGACTGGCGCCCTGCCGGCGGTTCAGGTTGCAGCGGCGTCGGACGAAGAGGCGTCGGTTGAGACGGCCCCCGTCGGCACCGAGTGGAGCAGCTACCCGGCCACCCGCGCGGCGCTGCGCCGCCTGCTGGATCCTTACGCCCAGCCGCTGTCGCGGCGGTCGTACTACTAGGGTCAGTTTCTCACACAGAACCCAAACGCGAATCCCCACAGCCTGACGGCTGTGGGGACTTTGTCTGTATGAACAGCCTACAGCTTCAGATCCACGGCACCACGAAGCCGGCAAAGATCAGCACGACGGCCATCGCCGCCACGATCAGCACGCAAAGTCCCAGCCAGACGGCGCTGATCCAGATGCCTGCTATGGCAAAGCCCCTGCCACCCAGCTGACCGTTTGCACGCTTGATCTGGACATCGGCGACGATCGAGGTCACCAGCCCGGCCAGCGTAAGGGGAACCGTGATCACCGCGCCAACCACGGGCAGAAACGCACCCACCACGGCGGCCACCGCCATGGTGAAACCGACCAGGGCCAGAGTGCTGTTCGGCGGCGGTGTTCTCTGGGGCACCGGCTGGTTGGGCTCTGTCACAGCCAGACACCTCCCGTTGTGTGCTACAGAGAAATTCTTGTTTGTCGTTCAACTTTCCTCTATTGTGAGGGTAAAGATACGCCCCTCCGCTCCTGGGCGCTGGCGAAGAAAACACCCACAGCCAGGCGGCTGTGGGTGTTTTGCTGGTCAATACGGAAGGCCAGGGTGACGGGCGCACTGGGCTTCCTCCTGTCAACGGCCCTTTTCTGCGGCGGGGTCCGGTTGGCGCTTAGGATTATGCTGCCTTGGACAGGCTGAAAGTGCATTCTTCGGGACCGGGCCGTGCTGCCCTGACGGGTTTTTGACAATCTAAGGGTAGCAGAGAACCTGACAGCCCCCAATCGTCCGGTGCAGCGGGGCGGAGGCAGAGGATTGTCACGTTTTCGCCGCCACCCTCGGGGGGCGGTGCCGACGATTCAACCGCCTGCCAGTGGCCAGGGCTTCCCGTACCGACGGATTACTGACAATCCAAGGGCAGCCGAGGGACTGACGGGTCCCAATCCCCCGGTTCAGTGGGTTGGACGGAGAGAATTGTCAGGTTTTCGCCGCCCAACACGCAGCAAGATCGCTGGCAGGTGCCTTAGCAAGCCAGTCAAGCTTCGGCCCGTTGTTGGAAACAGGCGATGGGCAGTCTCTCCTTTTATGTCACATGTTTTTGTTTGACAAGGCCAGGGGTATCCAGCGCCATTGATTCGTATTCCCCTGTGATGAGTCGGCATGAAGCTACTCCGATCTCAAGAGTTCGTCAAGGTAGAGCGAAGGCCGCTCAAGAAAGCGCCTGGTGATCTGATAGTGGTCAGTCTGATCGTAAGAAACTTCTGTGATGGGCGCCGTGTCAAAGTTCAGGATTTGAGCACCCGGAAAGGCCATCAAGATCGGTGAGTGAGTGGCAATAATGAACTGGCATGTATCTTTGAGGTCATGAATCACTTTCAAGAAGGCCAGTTGGCGCGAAGGAGAAAGTGCGGCCTCTGGTTCGTCAAGCAGGTAGATGGCCTTACTGCCAAGGCGATGCGTAAAGAGTGCGATAAACGCTTCCCCATGCGACTGCTGGTGGAGGGAGTGTCCGCCATAACTGATGAGTGCTCCTGGTTCTTCACGATCCATCCTGTCAATGTAGGAAGCAAATTGATAGAACGTTTCTGCTCGAAAGAAGAAACCCTGAGTCACCTTTGGCAGCCAGGAAAGCCGGATGGATTCACCTAAGGTTGATCCAGCAGCATCGACCTCATAAATGTTGTTTCGGCTGCCCCCCGCGGTGTGAAAGCCACACTGGTGAGCAATCGCCTCCAACAACGTGGACTTCCCTGATCCGTTCTCTCCCACGAAGAATACAACGTTGCTGCGAAAGGAGAGGCGCCCGAGTGTTTTGATTGCGGGAACGGCGAATGGATACCTAGCCCTGTCGGCGGATGTTTCGTCTCGAAGGGAGACCTCTCTAAGGTACGTTCTGATCGCCTCCTTCCACTGCCAATATTTTACCACCGACTCAACGCCATGGCTCAACTGGCAACGAACTGGACCGGCCAGCGAGTTTAACGGGCAGCCCGCATGACTATGCGTCGTCATTCACCGGAGGCCGAGTTTGTCGTCAAGCTGAAAACACCCACAGCCAGACGGCTGTGGGTGTTTTGCTGGTCATATGTAGGACTACTTCGGGATCCCGTTCAGCAGACCAGGCAGCATGGAGCCGATGAAGGCCGCACCCACGATCAGGAGCAGCAGACCCAGGCCCATCCACACGGCGCTGATCCAAATGCCGGCGACGGCAAAACCCCTGCCACCCATGGTCCCGTTCGCCTTTTTGATCTGGCTGTTCGCGATGATAGAAACGACAAGGCCGGCAGGCGCGCACAGGAATGCGATAGTGGACAGCCCGCGAATGAAGAGCCCGACCACGGAGACAATCGCCAGAATGAAGCCAATCAAAGCCAACGTAGAATTCTTGGGCGGGGTCACCTGAGGCTGAGTATCGTTAGGATAAGTCAAGACCAGGCACCTCCTACAATTGGATACCGACAGATTCATCACGATTGCCCAAATTTCCTTCCTGCATATAAGGAAGACCCCGCCGGAATCTCAGGCGTGTTGAAGAATGCCGTGTGGTCTGCATGGAAGTGCTAAGTGATTCTTGCCCCAGGGAGTGGCACGGGTCGCACCATGGGATTGCCATGTCGCCTGGCTGTGCAGGCTGGCAGGAAGATGGACCAACATGTCGGCCAGGGCTTATAGGTGCGTCAGGATGGCGAGCGGGAAGTCCTGGGTCATGACCTTGGCCTCCGTAAGGCGGGGCGTTTTGGCTGGCGTGCTTGCGGAGCCTTGCAGCCTGCGGGTCGCGTATCCCCCGGCTGGGCCCTTTTGGAAAGTGTGATTTTGGACGTCAACCTGATGGCTCAGCCGTGTCAAGACTGCCGTTTCATCCCCCAACGTGCGATGTTCGGTACCCCTCCCCGTATGTAAACCGCCTCTCCCCACCTTCTCAGCTCGTTCTTACCCCGCTTTCCGGCATCAATCTGCTCAAGGTGACATAACTCAGCTCAGGAAGACAGGGAAAACGCAGATTTGGTCAGCCCAGAACCCCGTGCCGCTGCCCAGAATCTACCTTTCTCATCTTCCTCTCAGGTTTCTACTCCGTCCCGGGCGATTCGGGACGAAAGGCCCTACCTGGTACGGTACCTAGACGAGGAAGCACCGAGCCTTCACCCATTGCCGACACCTATTGGGCTTGTTCTTACCCGACGATTGCGCGGCGACTTCGGTGGATTCCCCCGCGACCGCAGCGGGCAGTGCAGAACAAAGCGCCAGAAGCTTAAGGCTTTCTGGCGCTTCATCGTGATGCGCACCATGGCGGCTTTTCCAACACGCCCGATCTCCTGCGGGGGCCCTCACCGGCCCGACGGCGTAGGGTACTCCCACGTAGTACCCCTTACCGGTTGACCTGCGCCAACCACCCCACCACCGCCTGCTGCACAGCCGGTGACTGCGTGAACAGCGTGTGGTCAGCGTTGGCATAGGCCACCCCGGCGAGGTGCCCCAGATAACGTGCGGCCAGGGCCGGGCTGCGGCTGTTGCCCAGGTCGGCGCTGTGGCGAGGAACGACCCCGTCGCCGTCCACGTTCCACTCCGTCTTCTCCGTCATGCCCAGCCAGTCCGTGCGCTCGGTGTAGCCCCCTAGCGTGGTCATGCCTCGACCGGCCATGAGGAACTGCATGACGCCGTGGTCGCTGCCGTCCAGCAGCTGATCGCCCCATCCGTCATACTGACGTGCCAGCGTCCGGTTGTGCGGCGCCAGCGCCTGGGTCAGGCTGTCGCCGAACGACAGCATCTTTCCCCCACGAATCAAGAAACCGCCGTACAGGTCAAAGAAGGCCCGATCCGGCGCCAGTGCGTACACCGAGGCGTAGTTCTGCACCAACAGCTTGATCTCGTCGAAGGGGACGGCTGGCCAGTTGGTGCCCGGTACCTTCAGCCCCAGATCCCAGCCGTAGGCCAGCGCCTTGTAGGCCATCGGCGAGCCGAGCCAAGGCGTGGCCAGGCCGATCATCGCCTTCACCTTCGCGGAGCCGCCGTGCACGATGTAGTCCCGGGCGATCAGTCCACCCATGCTATGGCCGATCAGTACAACCTTCGCTGCACCGGTCTCCGCCAGGGTCCGATCGACCAATGCCGACAGCGACGCCATGGCTGCATCGGGGCTCATCCGCCAGTCGTAGGGCAGCAGACGCAGGTCCTTGCCCTCGACATACCCCTGCTGTTTCAGGGCGCTGATCAGACCGCCATAGGCGTCGGTGGCGCTCTGGCGCATCACGTCGC
>JBLNEM010000350.1:0-8157 GCA_050262655.1 Mycobacterium leprae
GGGCCCGCCTGCCGGCGCTGATCGCCGTCGCCGCCGTTGTTGTCGGATGCGTTCAGGCCAAACCTGCGCCCCCTGTCCAGGCGCCGGTGGTTGATACGAAATCGGCAATACTCTCCACTCCCTCCGCTGCCCCCGACATGCAGCCAACCACGCAGGTTCAACCTGAGACACCGATGCAGACGCCGGCCCCCGCGCCAGCCCCAACCCCAGCTGCGATGCCACCGGCGTTCCTTCAAGCGATCATTGCTTCGGGCTGGAAGCTTTCCGCGCTGGAGCACCTTCCACCCCGTGAGCGCCCGGTCGGAGCGCAGCAGTCGTGGGAGTGGGTTTATGAAGGCGGGGCTCTGAGGCTATACCCGGACAGGCCCGATTCCGACTCACTGCTCGTCCTGGTGGTGGACCACACCAAGCCCGCCTATCAGGAGTTCAAGGACCTTGTGAGCAGCGAGCGCTTCGTGGCAGCCCACGACGGAAACTATACGGCCGTGCTGCGGATCGCTCCGGTAAGTCAAGCCACACGGGCGGAACTAGCCGCAAAGGAATGGACCGCCGATGAACTGCAGGCCCGGCTCGGCGGGCCGACCAGCCGGGTGCACAATCATGGCGTAGGCAACTACACAGTCACCTATGTGCCTCAAGGCCTGGAGTTCGTGGAAGACACAACGCTTCGCTTGGGTAAGGCTACAGCGGAGCAGATCTGGCGTCAGGAATCCGAGTCCCGGGCCTCCTGGCCGAGCTATGTCGACCAGATTCTGAAGAAGGGGAGGCCCTCACCAGACGGCAAGTTCGTAGCGGCTTACTTCAAGGGTGGCGGCTACTGGTCCCAATCCATCCTGGTCCGTGCCGAAGGCAAGAGTGAAGTGGAGTATCATGCCAATTATTTCATCCAGGACTATTTCTGGCTCGATAATCGCCGGCTGGTCTACCGTGAATCGGATGTCAACACCTTTTGCGTGATCGATGTCGTCGCGGAGAAGACGCTTGAGCCGATCAGTGTACCCGGACAGGTAAAGGCGTTCGGGCCTAACGGGAACGGCGGTCTCTGGTACGCGGACCAGGATGGCGTTCGCCATGAGGTGAAGGTACCGTAGCGCGACCGCCGGATGCGTCGCACCCTGACACGGACTGGCAGACGGAGGCCGAAGCAGGGGTGGAGTTATCAGCTACATGTGGGATACGTTGATGTGAGCATGGTGCCAAGTCGCAGGCGGGGCGGTACGAGCAACTGGCGAACGGGTGATCACATCCTTCACCTGGGGATCTGAACGCAGTCAGGGAACAAGAAGGGAGATACCGCCGTGTTTGACTACCAATACCGGCGACTCGGCTCCTTCACATACCACGTCTTGGAGAATCCATCCGAAATCGCAGAGCTGTTTGCCCGTTGGATCTTGCCCGAGATGCAGACCGATCATAGTGAAGACCCAAGTCAGCAGTGGACGGTAGAATGGCTGGAACAGGCCCCACATCTTACATACACGCTTCAGGCCATTCCGCTCTCCGTGATTCGCCCCCGGGCGGACCTCATGGCCTTTGAGACAGAGCAGTACTCGTTCCGCCGCAGCCTGGAGCGCCGGGCCGATGAGCGGGAGCAAGCCTTCCTTCGGGGGGTGTCAGCCGAACCCCTATGGGTCAAGCGTGAAGGCTGGGAACTGATGGACGGGTATACCCGGTTCACAGTCTTCACTCGTCATCGCCAAGAGTTGGTCTACGCCTATGTCGGGGAAGTCGAAGGGGCTAGAGCGTGATGACCAATCCATCCGTCTGTCAGCGGAACACGGCGGCAAATGCCTGCCGTGAGCACAGCACCAACCGAGGAGGTGAGTGAATGGATTGGGAAAGCAGAGCCGTAGAGTCGGAGATTGCGTTTTCGCAGGCTCTCGGGGGCCAGCCGGTGGAGTATCCGGACTTCATCCATATGTGCAACCCCTACGTGCCGTGGAACGGTGATTTCAACCGTGCGGTGGGGGTGAAGCTGACCGACCTCGGCTCTTTCGACGAACTCGTGAGCGAGGTCGAGCGGATTCACCGAGCGAAGGGCCTTGACCGGCCCAACCGGTACGATCTCTATCCACCGGGGCTAGATCCGGGCTTGTGGCAAGGGCCCCTCCGCGCGCAGGGATACCATCTTGAGACTGCCATCTTCTTTTCTGCTCCGGCTTTGGCGGAAAGTTTACCCGAGGAGTTCACGCTCACGATCCCGGCCGAGGAGGAGTACCTTGCGTGGTTTCGGGCGCTTGTGCAGGCCCGCGGGTACTACACCGCGGAGTGGTTTGAGCAGGTGCGGCCCCTCCAACTTGGCTTCACGAAGCTCTTCCGGCCCTATTGGCTCTTCCGGAGCGGAGAGCTCGTAGCTTGGGTCTATTGCGCCCATCTGGGCGAGTACACCCGCCTGTTTGAGGTGGAAGTCGACGAGTCTTGCCGGGGCCAAGGTCTGGGCACCCTCTTGCTCCACGCCGTCAGGGCCGAGAGCGGCAGACTGGGGGCTGGCGCAGTCCTCCTCCAGACGGGAGAGGAACTGCGAGGTTTCTACGAGCGGGCCGGGTTCAGGGAGTGCAGCCGCAGTTCGATCATCTGGCGCATGAGCGCAGGATAAGGCTGTACGCACTTGAGGGGGGGAGAGTCGATGACGTGGCGGTGGGATGTGCTCCTGTGGCTCCTGGTGACCTATTTCCCCGCAACGCTGATCCACGAGCTGGGGCACGCCGTAGTAGGGGCGCTGATGGGTGGCCAGGGCGCCACCGTTACATATGGGCACCCGAGGGAGCGGTTCAAGACCTCCATTCGAATCGCGTCGGTTACGATCCAGATCAACTTCGGGCTCAGCCTATGGTTTCACGCACCTTGGACCAGCTTCAGGACAGCACCGGACTGGTCTCCCCTGAAGCGTCTGCTGCCAGTTCTGGGGGGACCGCTTGCATCAGCATTCCTCTTCATTGCCTTCTGGCCGGATCGTGCGCGCGATGTAGTCTGGTGGCTTCCCCGGGCCCAATTCTGGCAAGACTGGGTTCGATGGTGGGGGCTCTGGGGCAGTCTGTGGCCCCTGATCCCCTTACGTTACCCCAGTGGACGTCCGAGCGATGGGCTTCAAATCGTCCGCCTGATCGGCTCACCCCGGCGCCGCTGAAGCGTCGGTCAGTGCCCTCCAATAGTGCTTGACCGCAAACCTGAGGCCTTCGGGGGGGCACTCGCCGCTGCTAACGTCGCCGACGTCAGGTGTAGGAAGGTGGTTGCCACATGAGCATGCCGCAGTACATTGAGATCGCGGTGGTCGCCTCAAACGAGGAAGGTTTCAAACCGATCGAAGGTATTGGGGCCCTCACCAAGTCTGGCATTGCGCCCCGTTACAAGCTCGCCACCATTCATCGACCCAAGAGTCCTGGGGTCACTCAACTCGACCACTTGCCAACCAAACGAATCGGGTTGTGGGTTGCGTTGGACGACGAGTCGATGGATCGGTGACAGAAGATGTACGCGGCTCTTTCATCTCGTCCCGGGTATACCAGGGGCTTCTATGATGGATTGTTGCCAGTGGCGGTCGTTCGGATTGAGGGCCGAAGAGAGTTTGAGGTGCTCACTAAAAAGGTGATGGATGCGTTCTGTGAAACGTCTTGACGCAACCTGTAGTTGGCATCGGCACCCCGACTAGCTACCTTTCGGCTACGTGCGAGGATCGCCCGCGAATTCTCGCTGGTGGCGGTGCCTCGGTTGCCACTACGGGGACTGGGGGTGACACCCATTGGACGATTCCATAGCGGACCTGTGGGCCGCGTTCCTGGGATCGAGTCTGCCCACCGCTGCGGCGGCCGCTGATGCGACCTACACGGCCTGGTCCTTTGGCAGCGGTGGCCAGATGGCAGATGAGCTCCTGGCACTTGTGCTGTCTGGTCGGAAGACGGCGACAACCAGCGCCGTCTGGTCCCTTGAGCATAACGGCGAGCCAATTCCGCGGATAGGAGACTACAGCGTGATCACCGATGGTGCGGGCCGGGCGCGACGCGTGATTCGCACAACAGCGGTCGCTGTGATGCCCTTCTCGGAGGTGGGGGCGGAGTTCGCCGCAGCGGAGGGCGAGGGGGACCTGTCTCTCGACTACTGGCGCACGGGTCACTGGCGGTTCTTTGGTCGAGAACTTGCCAGCTTTGGCCGGTTGCCTCAGCTTGACATGCCGGTCGTGTGTGAGCGTTTTGAGGTGGTCTACCCCGCCCACTTGGATGTGCCCGGAGCTCTCCGGATCCTGAACGACGCCCTTCTCCCGCTTGAACTCACATTGGCTCATCCTTTGGATGACGAGTGACCAGGCCGACCTGCGGAATAGGTCCCGGCCCGGTTCCCGATGCCTTGCCGCAGAGGCCCGCCGGTTTGCCGGCGGGCCCTTCGTCCTATAGGAACGCACTCTTCGTTTATGATAGAATTCGGTGTGTCATTAAATACATGGATCGCAGAAGAGATACGCAATGGAGGAAAGAAGCATGCGTCGTAGACTCTTGGCCGTGGCCGCCATTCTCGCACTCCTTCTAGGCATCACGCCGGCAGCCTTCGCCGATACCAGTTCGGCGGCTGCGCCGTTCTTTGCGATCTTCAAGATCTGGAGGAGCACGTACACCGACCTGAGCGGCGATCATGACATGGACGGGCCCACGCTGGTCCAGGATGGCCGAGTCCTGGTACCCGTCCGGTTCCTGGCCCATGCCTTGGGCTTGACCGATGATGCGATCCAGTGGGATGCGGCCAGCCAGTCCGTTACCCTGACACGGGGGACGACCACGGTCAAGCTGGCGGTCGGTTCCACCGAACTGGTGGTGAACGGCCAGTCCTCGCAGATGGATACTGCCCCCGTGGTTCTACCGCCCGGGCGCCTGATGCTGCCGGCTCGTTACGTGGCTGAAGCATTCGGCTTTACCGTGACATGGGATCAACAGAAGGCGGCCGTCGTGATCCTGCGACCGGGCACCTCTCTGCCGCAGCTACCGGCGGCGCCGGCTTGGGTGTATGGCGTCGGGCCTTACCTCGGGGCGGTCGGCCCTGACTTCATGGACGTGGCCTGGACTGCGCCGGTGACCACCGTCGGGGTGGCCGAGTATCACCTTTACCAGGACGGGCAATTGGTCGCCCGGGTGGACGGAAGCACCACCCATTACCGAGTGACTGGCCTCTCCCCCAACCACCCGTACGCGTTCTCACTCCAGGCGATTGACCAGAACGGTCGCACATCCGGGAGCGTCAGGGCGCAGCTCTGGACCACCAGTACTACTCCCAGCCCCTTGACCCTTTCTTCTGCGACTGCAGACGGGCTCACGTTTACGCTCACCTACAGCGCACCGCTGGACCCGGCCGCCCGCCCCGACCTGACTGACTTTGCGATTGCGGTCGATGGCAGGGGGGTGCCTCCGCTGCTCTTTGATTTGACGATCGCCGATAACCAGGTGGTGCTCACGCCACATGAGGGGCGCAGTTTCCTGCTGAATGACCAGCCATATCCGGTCACCGTTCCTGCCGGTGCCGCCGTCACCATCGCCTACAATCCCGGAAACACGCCGCTGCGGGACCTGCAGGGCCATACCGCAGACCCTCAGCCGGCTTTCCGAGTGATCAACCGTTCCGTGGCGCCCACGCTGCTTGCGGTGGTCGGCGACGGTCTGGCGCTTCGGCTCCGGTTTGATCGACCGCTGGATACCACCTCAGTGCCCCAGCTTACCGATTTCACCGTGATCAGTGCGGGGGTGGTGCGCCGATTCGACCAGAAGCAGGTCTCCTTGCGGATCGAAGGCGACACCTTGTCGTTGAGGCTTCCCCTCAGCCAGGGTGAAGCGGCTACCGTTCAGTACACCCCCGGTTCCGCCCCGCTCCGGAGCAGCGATGGCGCTGCTGTGCGCGGATTCGGGCCCATTCCGGTTGACAACCAGTCAACGGTGCCCCTCCCGGCATGGCTGAAGCCGAACGATGGCGTTGCCGACGGCCATCAAGTGGGCTGTACCCCGGGAGCCCCTTCTACGACTGAACTGCGAGGCAACGGCTGGACGCTAAGCCAGGCGACGTTGACTGACTGCCTTGCCGCCCTGACGCCGGCCGTCTCGGCCGACGGATATCTGTCGCTGACCGGCAAAATCGCCGCCAAAGCGCATTGGTCGGCGGTCGCCATTCATGTCGCCAGCCATTCGCTATACATCCCCGTCAAGGACGGGCAGTTCCAGGTCCTACTGCCGCTCGGCGGGCCCCAGTCCTACTCCCTGACGATCGATGGTTTGGGCCCCGATTGGGCTGACGGGGCCACCCTGGCCACGGCCAAGATCACGACCACGGCTGCTGCCGGGAGTGTGACGCCGGTCTGGGTGTTGGACCCCACCATTACCATCTCCCAGCCGCTGAAGGGTGGCGGGAGCTACACCGACAAGGTACCGATTCAGGCCACGCTGGCAGCCCCCGTACCGAATGATACGTTGCGGGTCAGGATCACAGGCCCTGGCGGGACCTGGGGATTCCAGACGCTGTACGTACAGGATGGCCGGATCGACGACGCCATCTGGCTCAAGCTCGGGGCGGGTAAGTACACGATCACCATCATGTATGACGGCCCGCTGGGCCCGCTAAACACGTTGATCTCCTTCGAAGCAGTCAACACCGGTACCAGGGACCTGGCCTTCCTGGCGCCCTCCGATCGGGTCCAGTCCAACAACGCCGAGATCAGCAGCCTCGCCGCTACCATTACGGCGGGGCAGGCCGATGGCATGGCCAAACTGCGGGCGATTTACGATTGGGTTTCGACCCATATCGCCTACGACACCGACGCGTACTTCAACAACACCTCGACTCCGCTGGATGCGCTGAGCACATTGCACCGGAAGATGGGCGTCAGCAGTCGATATGCCATCCTCACCGCCGCTCTGACTCGATCGATCGGCATCCCGGCCCGAGTGATCAGCGGCAAGGGCCTGATAAACGGCAGCTGGGGCGATCGCTATTGGAACGAGGCATACATCGACGGACGGTGGGTCACCCTCGACACGGCCTACGGCGCCGGCAGTGTCGGCAGCGACAAGCAGTTCCACGCCCAGTTCAGCGCACAGTACTTCGACCCGGACCCGGCAGCATTCGCCACCGATCACGCATCGGGGAAAGTGGATCTGCGTTTCTGAGGTCATCAACAGTCGTCTGGGGTCTCCTGCCATGGTAGCGCCACCGCCTCCTAGCCGCTCAATGCGGCGAGGAGGCGTTCGTCATCCTGACCGCCCGAAGGAACAAGCCCAGTCCCTTGAAGGACTCGGAAGGACTTGGCACCACCCACGCGGAAATAGGCGAAGATGTACGATTCGGTAGATTGCGGACCGCCGTTTCAACCTCTCTTGCGAGGTGGCCTCCAAGTGCTCAGTTCTGCCGAAGCCCGAGCCATGTTGGTGAATGTCGGAGGCGTTGGTGCTGTTTGCCACTTCTTCGCCGAGGACCAGATTGAGTTTGACATAGATCCGCGTGAAGTACGGGGGCAACAAGAGTTCGATGCACGATTGTAGTTCATGCAGTATCTTGCGAACGAGGTGCGTAAGGAAGTCATACTCACTCCGGAAAACGATCCCCAGGCGGTCTCCTGTCGAGTGCAACCCGGCTCTTCCCAACAGCCCAGTGCGGCGCCGCTGAAGCGTCAGACGCTAGAATGAAATGGGGCGATGCCTTGCCTCCCTGCCTGGATGTTTACGTGGTTTCAACACGAAGGGACCGCGACACGATCACCCGGTTCCTCAACAAGTGGGTAGACCTTGGGCTAAGCGAAGATCGCGGAGACGAGGAGTTAATGCTTCTCTCTCTTGGAGCCATCGCCCCGCCCAGTAACGATACGGATTGGGAGTGGGAGCCGGCTGTTTCACTCACTCACATAGTCGACAGAGGCCTTCAGCTCCCCATTCGCGCCTTTGCCGTGTACCTACACCCTAAAGATCCGTCCCTTTCTGACGTCACCCTCGCTTTTATGAGCAACGGTCAGGTTGTGTTTGGCGTCTCCCTCGATGATCCAACTGGCGACGACCAGACAGTTCAGCGCGCCAGGAGCATCATGCACACTCTCGCCCAGGACTTCGATGCGGAGGTTGCCTTTGTCTCGTGCGAGGCGCCGCCTCCCCTGACTGAGCGCGATATACCGCCAACGGGTGGAAGCGTGCTGTACCG
>JBLNEM010000351.1:0-9469 GCA_050262655.1 Mycobacterium leprae
GACGCGCCCTGTCCACGCAAGTGGACAGGGCGCTTTGGCGTTCTTGTGCGGGCTCCGGCTACAGGCCGGCGAATTCCACCAGTCGGCGGGTGAAGCGTTCGGGGGCCTCCACGGGGGCGGAGTGGCCGATCTCTTCCCAGGATTCCAGGAGGGCGCCGGGGATCGTATCCCGGGTGCGCTCCATCATGTCGAGGGTCACCAGCATATCCTTGCGGCCGTAGATAATCAGCGTCGGAACCTTGATGCCCTTGGCCGCCTCGGTCAGGTTCATCTGGTCGAGGGCATGGCCGTTGGGGATCAGGGCATCGGCCGACTTGGCGACGCTCTCCTCCAGCAGACGGGCGTAGAACTCGTCTTTGGGGGCGGTCGGCATCATGGCGGCCAGCGCCATCTTCAGCACGTCGGGCATCCGAACGGCGAACTCCAACTGCGAGTACCGCTCAGGCGGCGTGATCAGCCCTTCGGCCGGGGCGGAGTTGATCAGGACCAGCCGGGTCACCAGTTCCGGATGAGCGACCGCCAACTGCATGGCGACGCCGCCTCCCAGGCTGTGGCCGACCACCGGGCAGGCGCCCAGGCCCTTGGCCTGCATGAACTGGGCCATATCCTCGGCCAGGTCGGCAATGCTCCAGTTCTGCGACGGCTTGTCGCTGTCACCGCAACCCCGCAGGTCGGGCGCATAGGCGTGGGTGTCTGCCGGCAGCAGGCCCATGACCCGCTCCCACCAGAGGGAAGAGGCGGTGTTGCCGTGGATGAGGAGCAGGTTCCTGCTGCCACTGCCGCTCTCGCGGTAGTTGATGTGGAGGCCACCCTTGATCTGGACAGTTGGCATAACGTGTCCCTCCGCGCATAAGACTTCAGGTTGATCCTAAACCGCGGCAGTAACTAGGGAGTTACACGGTGCGACGGATTCGCTGGTACAACTGGATCGTGGCCGGCATCGGGGCGATGCCCAATTCCGCCTCCAGGTTCTGCACACACTTGTCGTAAGTGCGCAGCGCCATGGCCCGATTCCCCAGCCGGTAATGGCTCATCATCAGCAGCCGGAACGCCTCTTCCCAGCACGGGTCCCGGGCGAGGATCTGCTCGCAGATGCGAATGCAGGCCTCATACTCGCCCTTGGCCGCCGCCTGGCTGCCCAGCCACTGGGCCGCCCGCAGGTAGAGCACCTGGAGCCGCTCCCGCTCTTCGAGACACCAGTCCTCATAGGGCAGATCCTGCAGGAAGTCGCCCCGATAGAGGTCGGTGGCCCGCTGGAGGGCATCGGCGGCTTCTGCCTCCTGGCCCGCCTCTGCCAGCGCCAACCCCCGGGTCGCCAGCCGCTCGAACTCATCGGCATCCAGCCAGAAGCCGGCGGCCGGGTCCAGCCCATAGGCCGAACCGCTCCGCAGAATATAGAACGAACCCGAGCGAGCCGATCGATTCGGCTCCAGGGCCGTGACCAACGCGTTCAGCGCCACCTTGAAGTCCCGGCCGGCCGTCTCCGCATCGGCCTCAGGCCAGAGCAGGTCGATAATCTGCTCCTTCTGGAGCAGGCGCCGCCGGTAGGTGATCAAGACCTGTAGCAGTTGGCGGGCCTTCTCCCGCTGCCACTCCTTGCGGGCGACCTCCTGGTTGCCCCGCCACACCTGGAATTCACCCAGTGTGCGCAGCCGCAGCGTAAAGCCCGGGTGGTTCTCCGGATTGGGGATGCCCTGCTCCGCCAGCAGCCAGCCCGCATACTCGGGCTCCACCTGACGCTGCACGGCGGCGGAGAGCAGGGGAATCAGCGCCTGGGCATCCCGGGGACCAAAGAAGGTCCGCCGGTCGAACAGGAAGCTGTAGCCATACTGCCGGGCATCGCTCAGAGCCGAAGCGACCGACCGGTCGAACTGCGTCCATTCGTCGTGCCGGTATGCCAGCAGCGCCTGCCACAGGTGGGTCAGGGTGAGGCCGAAGGGGTCGCCGGCCGTGCGGAAGGCCGCTTCCGCCTGCTCCAGATAACGCACCGCCTCGGGCCGGTGGGTGACCACCGCACTGCTGGCCAGGCTGAGCAGGCAGAAGGCGTGAAACCAGTTATCCTGGGCCGCAGCGGCGATCTGGGCGCCTTCCAGGCCGTAACGCTCGGCCTGTGCCCAATCGCCCGCCACATGGCCGTAAAGCATACAGAGGCCCGACAGCGGCTCCGACTTACCGCGGGTCACTTTCAGCGAGTCCATCAGGGCGATGGCGCGGTGGTACTGATCGGCCACGGCCTCCACCGCCACCAACTGATTCAACTGCAGGGCGTGGCCCAGCCGCATCAGGCCCACCGCTTCACCAAAGGGTGAGCGCTTGTAGTGCCCCAGGCGGATCCCTTCTTCGGCGGCGCTCTTCGCCCGCTCTGTCTCGCCGGTCCAGGCGGCGATCAGGGAGATCAGCAGGGGAACCTCGCGGTGGCTCCGGCTGGCGCCGGCCGGCGACTCCCGCACCTCCCGCTCCAGGAAGCCCATGGCCGCCGCCAGCTTGCCGGTGCGCAGGTACGCCCGCACCTCCAGATCGGCCGCCAGGGGCAGATGAGCGGAGGCCAGGCGCGCAAAGCGGGCCGCATCCACCGGGCGGCCGCTGTTGGTCTCATTTTCGGCAATGGCGGCCATCAACTGTGCCCGCTCTGCCTCACTGAGCGCGTCCGCCAGCGCGAGGGCTTCGGCGAAGGGCCCTTCGGCATCTTTCGGCGAAACGGTATCGAGATAGACCTGGCCCTGCCCCTGCAGCGCCAGGCAGAGGCCACGCTTTCCGCCCGCTGCCCGGTAGGAATCGGCCGCCTGCCGGTACCAGCGCAGCGCTTCATCGAAGCGGCTCGTCAACCGGGCCACGTCGCCGCGCCGCAGCAGCAGTTCCGGGTAGGCCTGGTAGGCTTCAACCGGCAGCTGCTCCAACAGGTTGGCCAGCACATCGACCTGGTCGGCCTCCAGCAGCCCGGTGGCCGCCCGGATCACCGCACTGGCCGCCAGGATCGGCTTGGCTGCCGCCAGATAGTGAGCCGCCGCCTCCGCATCGTCCCCTTCCGCCTGGAAGTACTCGGCGGCGATCCGCTGATGCTGGGCCCATGCGTCGGGCTCCTCCCGCCGCGCCTGCCCCCGCAGGAACTGGCGGAAAAGCTGGTGGTAACGGTATGTACCCCCATCGGTGGGCTGGATGAACAGGCCGTTCTCCTCCAGCGCCGCCAGCACTCGTTCGCTTCCCGGCTCGCCCACCAGCGCATCACAGACGGCTGGCTTCAGGTGGTCCAGCACGGCGGTGGCCAGGAGAAACCGCCGGACGAATGGCTTCTGCCGGTCCAGCACCTCCTGCGCCAGATAGCTGAAGAGGGCATCGGACCGGTCAGGCAGTCCGTCAAAGCCCTGCAGCAGCCTGGAGCCCTTGCGCAGGCCCTGCCAGATCAACTGCAGTGCGATAATCCAACCCTCGGTACGATCGGCCAGACCACCGGCCTGGTTGGCCGTCAGGTCGACCCCGTACTGGTCGCGGAACAGCGCCTCTACCTCTGCCGGGGTAAAGGCCAGATCTTCGCGGCCAAATTCCAGCACCTCGGCCCGTGCCCGCCAGCGGGGCAGCGCCGCAAGCGCCGGGCGGCGACGGCTGGCCAGAACCAGATGCACCTGCGGCGGCATCTGTTCGACCATCTGCTCCACCAGGCTCAGAATGACCGGCGTCTCATCGACCAGGTGGAAGTCATCCAACACCACGAGGAGGTCCGCATCCACCCCGGCCAGATCGTTCATGAGGGCGGCCATGGCAGCCTCCCAGGGGCGGTAGGGACCATCACCGCTCTCCAGGATCGCCAGGGTACGGTTCCCCACCTGCGGCCCCGCCACGCGCACCGCATAGGTCAGGTGCAGCAGGAAGGGCAGCGGGTCGGCATCCCCATGGGCAATGTCGTACCAGACCACCGTACACGGGTGGTCTGCAGCAAAAGCGGCTATTGTTGTGGTCTTGCCATAGCCCGGGCCCGCCTGGAGAATCGTAAGGGGCACTTCCAGCGCTTCGGCCAGCCGCTCCTGCAGGCGTGGCCGGACCAGGGTATGACGACGGGGCCGTGGGGGAATCAGCTTGGCCTTCAGGATGAGATCCTCGCCAAAGATGAAAACCACCCCCAACATTCTCATATCCGTACTATCAGCAGATGTTCAACCTATCGGAAGGCTTTTCCTCCCTCGAATTGGTATACCAGCCAGTTACCTTGGTCACATAGAAGTGCAGAGGGGGGCGTAGCCCCCCTCCGCACCTACCTCCCACTGGCCGGCGGTACGCAGTGCCGCCGGATCGTGCCGTCACAGCCGCCACGGCCCGGCGAAGCGCCGTTCCCCCTCCGCACCTACCTCCCCCTGGCCGGCGGTACCCAGTGCCGCCGGGTCGTGCCGTCACGGCCGCCACGCGGGCTGCCCCGCCGGGCACGTAGCGCATGCGCTGTTGGTGAGGTGGGGTGACTGGGCTGGCCTCAGGGGCCGCTCGCCATTGGGCGAGGCCGCAAACGCATCAGTTTGTCGGATTCTGACCACCTCGCTGAAAATGAGGTGGTCACGAAACGACAATCATGTGCGTTTCAGGGTTCTTGTCAGGGCCAAAGGCTCCTCTTGGGGACCAAAACGGGTGGAACACGCCTCGGCGAGCCCGCAAACGCATGAGTTTGTCGTTTTCTGGCCACCTCGTCAAGAGCGAGGTGGTCACAAAACGACAAACAGGCCATTTCCAGGGTTCGGGCCGGAATGCCGCACCAGATCCAAGAGAAGGCAGATGGGAGCCCCCCAGTGCCGCCACGGCCCGGCGAAGTAGAAGGCCGGCGGGTTGCCCCACCGGCCTTTACCAGCGTGTTCAGTTCCTTAGCCCTCTCGCCCACCGCGGAAGGCCGCCTCCAGTGCCGGGTAACCGCCCCGGATGCTGATGGCGTCATAGCCGGCCACCCGCAGCACGCCCACCACCTGCCCGGACTTCTGGCCGGTGTGACAGACCACCATGATCGGCCGGTCGGTTGGCAGCTTGTCCAGGTGCTTCCCCAATGCGGTGAACGGGATGTTGACGAAACCGGCAATATGTTTCTGTTGGAACTCATCCACCGGGCGAATGTCCAGGAGGAAAACCTCGGTCTTCTTCGCCTCCAGGGCACGCCGCAGTTCGTCGGCGCCCACCATGTTGGCGCTGGGGGTTAGGCTGTTGAAGTAGGTAACGGCCGCCTCTTTCAGGAACGCCGACTTGTCGCCGGGTGTCAGTGTGCTGGCACGGGCCACGTTGGACGCGCCGGCGATCAGAGCGGCCACCAGGGCCACGGTTAGTAGAAGGCGACGGGGCTGGTTCAGCATGGGCAGAGACCTCCGTAACGATGGACTCGGCCGGGTATGCCGCGAGGCACGCCCAGCCGAGGGTAGTATGCGCGTCCCGGACCATCTCCAGCCATCTGGATCAGGTTTTCCCCAAAATCCTGGCGGAAAGCTCGCGTTCCACTTCCTCGAACCGGTTGGCTGTGGTCTCCAGGTCTTGTTTCATATGGTCCAGCCATTCGATATATCGGGTCATGGACAACTGTACCTGCTGATACTGCTCAAAGAACCTGGTCTGCGCCGCACCTGCCCATTCTACCCGCAGGGAATCCATGGCCAGGTTCAGCTGCGAAATGTTCCCGTTCGCGGATTCCCGGATCTGCCCGACCCGGTTGGCCGCCTCCCGTACGCGTTGGGGATCTACGAGGATCTGGCCAGTGCCGCTCGCCACCCTGAGCCCCCCTTTCCACCCGCAGATGCCCCAGAATGACCAGACCGGTGCTGCATCCGGTCCTCCTATTCGTTAGGATATCACATGACTAAAGTGAAATCAAGAATAGTTTGCTATTTCGGCATATGACTGTTTGGCTGCCACGAAAAAGCCACCCAGCGGGCTATGCCCGGAGGGTGGCTGCCATTTGGAGTGGCTATTGGGCCTGATTTGCGCCAAACAGCGGCTTCAGCGCCGGGTAGAGCGCCCTGAAGGCCGGGTACAACTCGGCGTAGCGGGCGGCCAGGGCCGGGTCCGGCTGTTCGGCATCGGCGGTGCGCACCATGGCGGCGCAGGCCGTGGCTACATCCGGGAAGGCCCCGGCGCCCACGGCGCCCAGGATGGCGGCGCCAAACGCCGGCCCCTCCTCAATGGCCATCCGCCGCAGCGGCTTGTTGAAGATGGCCGCCATGATCTGCCGCCAGACGGCACCCTTGGCACCGCCGCCGATAATCCGCAGCTCTTCGGCGTGAATGCCGAGGTTCGCCATGATCTCCAGCGAGTCCTTCAGCCCCCAGGCGATGCCCTCCATGGCGGCCCGGGTCATGTGCGGGCGGCGGTGGTGCAGGCCCAGGCCCACATAGGCGCCCCGGGCGAACGGGTCGGCATGCGGCGAGCGCTCACCGGTCAGGTAGGGCGCAAAAAGCAGGCCCTCTGCCCCGGGCGGGACCGAGGCCGCCTCGGCGCCGATCTCGTCGTAGCCGGTCTCCGGCGTGTAGAGCGTGTCCCGTACCCAGCGGAGCGATCCGCCGGCCGAGAGCATGACGCCCATCAGGTGCCACTGGCCCGGCACCGCATGGCAGAACGAGTGCAGCCTGGCCTCCGGCTCGGTCAGCGGGCTGTTGGTGGCTGCAAAGACGACACCGGAGGTGCCGATCGAGACCGAAACTGCCCCGGGAGCGGCCAGGCCCACACCAACGGCCCCGGCTGCCTGGTCGCCGCCGCCGGCCACCACCGGTATGCCCGCCGGCAAACCCGTAAGGCCGGCCGCCAGCAGCGTGACGGTTCCCGTCACCTCCGGCCCTTCGCAGGCTTCGGGCAGCCACTGCTCCGGAATGAACAGGGCGCCGCAGACCTCCTCCGACCAGCGGCGATGGGCCACGTCGAACAGGAGGGTGCCGGAGGCATCGGCCACGTCAGTGGCGTACGCCCCGGTGAGACGGTAGCGAATGTAGTCCTTGGGCAGCAGAATCTGGGCAATCCGGGCGTAGTTGTCCGGCTCGTGCCGCCGCAGCCAGACGATCTTGGGGGCGGTGAAACCGGTCAGGGCCCGGTTGCCGGTCAGCTCGATCAGCCGGTCGCGGCCGATCAGTTCTTCAATCAGCGCCGCCTCTTCCACCGTCCGCTGGTCGTTCCAGAGGATCGCCGGACGGATCACCTTCCCGTCCTCATCCAGGAAGACCGAGCCATGCATCTGCCCGGTCAGCCCGACGGCAGCTATCTCCCCGGCCCGCTGGCCAAGCGCCGCGACCACCTGTCGCAGCGACTGCACGGCGCCATTCCACCAATCCTGCGGGTCCTGTTCCGTCCAGCCCGGCTGCGGCACATGCAGCGGATGCTCGGTGGTCGCCTGGGCCACCAGGCTTCCCGCCTCGTCCACCGCAATCGTCCGCACGCCGCTGGTACCTACATCAATGCCAATAAAAAG
Source organism: Mycobacterium leprae (assembly GCA_050262655.1). Taxonomy (GTDB): domain Bacteria; phylum Bacillota; class Sulfobacillia; order Symbiobacteriales; family Symbiobacteriaceae; genus DASXVX01. The sequence goes on from JBLNEM010000351.1 coordinate 7,415, forward strand.
CATGTCACTTTCCCTCGCTTCGCACCGGTCACGATCTCACGGTCCATATTCTGCCACGCTCTCGCCTGAACCTGCCAACGGGCAGCGAGAATGTACGGCAGCTAACTCCCCCTGTTCGGACCTTTGCGTTGCATCTAGTAATAATGGTTAGATATCGTTTACAATTTCGATCGAGGGTTATACAATTTAAAGGAATCGTAAATCGGTATGGAGGTGTCCGTGGATGAGGCGCATGGGTATCTGGCTCTTGGCGCTGCTGTTGGCGCTCACGGTTGTGCAGTCACCGGCCAGGGCTGAGGGCACGAGCAGTACTCCCTCAGCGGCGTCGGTCCAGCAGTTGACGGATGACCAGCCCGTGGTTGTCAAAGGCCAACTGATGTATGCCGTCTCCGCCGTGGCAGCACGTTTGAACGGTAAACTAAGCTGGAAAAACAGCAACAAAACGGCCCTTATCCAGACCGACCGCGGATCGATCGAACTGACGGTCGACAGCAAAAACGCCCTGGTATACGGTAAAACGGTGGCGCTTTCGACCCCGGTGACGGTGCAGAGCAACCGTACCCTGGTCCCGGCCAGCTTCTTCCTGAACTTCACCGACAGCCTTTCGGCCGTCTATCTCGGCGATAAGGATCCGGTAGCCCTTGCCCTGCTGTCGACGACCGGCACGGCCCTGCCAAAGAACGTGGATATCCGCCTGGTCGCCCGGATGTCGGTACATACCACAGTCCCCACCCGCCAGTCGATGCAGCTGATATTGGACGGCCGGGCGCAGGCGCGGGGGGCGGACGAGCTGATCAGCTTTCAGGTTGTATCGCCTGACGCCCTGATGGGTTCCACCAGCGGGACCGTAGCCACCAAAGGCGGCAAGACTTACGTGAAGGTCGCCGGCGCTCCCTGGGAGGCCGATACGGGCTCGCTATCGCTCTTTGAGACGCTGTCCAGCGCAGCGGCCACCCCCCAGACCACGGCCATATCTGATACGGAGTCGGCGCAGATGCTGGACGAACTCCTGAGCAGTGCTCAGTTGGGCAGCAGCCGTGTGGTGAATGGACATACGGAGCAGGATGTGATTGTGGACCTCAATCCCACCATGCTGGACGAACTGACCGGCGCCGCCATGGAGTCGGCCGGAACCAGCGGAGTCAGCGCCAGCCAGATCAACATCGCATGGAATGTCGCCACCATGACGCTGACGGTAGACCAGGCCAGCGGGCAGATCTCCCGACTCAGCCTCCTGTTCTCGGCCCAGGTCCAGACGAAGATCGTCGGGCGCATGGTGCCGGTGGGTGACATGACCCTCCGCCTGGACCTGACCATTCAACCCAGCGACAAGCCGATCGTCTGGCCGACCGATTTGCCCAGGTAACCCCACCCGACTGTACAGCTGAGGCTCCGGAGGCCAGATGGCTTCCGGAGCCTCTTGCGCGCAGTGCGAGTGGCTGGCTTACTGAGGCCCAGGCACACCCCTGGTCGTCGAACTGTCATACGTAAAATGTTAACGATAAGTTCGTTGCGGTGTACACTGAGGAAGGGGGATTAAGGAATCGGAGGTGTACATATGCGACGTGTAATCATCTGGCTCGTCGTGCTGCTGCTGGCCGTTGTCGCAGTTGCCCAGCCGGCGCAGGCCGAACCCGCTGGACAGGACAGTGTGACCGTAGATGGGAAGGACGTTGCGTTCGACGTGGAGCCGGTGGTGGTGAACTGGGTGCTGATGCTTCCGGTCCGTGCAGTGGCAGAATCACTCGGGGGCGAAGTGACATGGCAGGCGGAGACTCGCACAGCCGTCATTCGTACTGGTTCAACCCAGGTGAAGCTGACGGTGGGCAGCGATACGGCGGTGGTCAACGGCCAGAAGGTCAAACTGGCTACGCCGGTGACGATTCGGGAGAATCGGATGCTGGTGCCTGCCAGTTTCCTTCTGACCCTGTTCGGCCAGAAGGTGACAATCCACAACCCGGCGCTGAAGGACCCCGTCGCAATCTCCCTGCTCGAGAAAGGCCGCGCCAACGGTCTTCGCAATATCGACCTGCAAATGGTCCAACAAACCACCAT
>JBLNEM010000352.1:0-6777 GCA_050262655.1 Mycobacterium leprae
CGGCAAGGGGCAATCCCACATAGCCGGCACCGATCACTACGACCAGGGCCTCGCGGGAGAGGATCTTAGCCTTTAGTGACTCTGCTGCGGGGCTGAGGCTAGCTCCCTGCGCCAATAGCGCCATGTTCCATGCTCCTCTCCGCCATTGCTGCGACCATTTCCCGTACGCGCTCGTTATTAGCCCGACCTGAAGAAGCCTCGCTCTTCATGGCTTCCAAGAACTCTGCCACATCCGCTGCGGTAATCCCGTCCGTCCGGGCGATGTAAATCCGCTCCGCCTTCGTAGCCACAGTCCCCTCCTCAGCCGTGAGCAGCTCCTCAAACAGCTTCTCCCCCGGCCGCATGCCGGTGAAGCTGATCTGAATATCCTCGTCTGGCTCCAGGCCGGACAGGCGAATCAGGTCCCGGGCCAGGTCCAGGATCTTGACCGGCTTGCCCATGTCCAGCACGAAGACCTCGCCGCCGTTGCCCATGGAGGCCGCCTGGATTACCAGCCGGACCGCCTCGGGGATCGTCATGAAGTAGCGGATCATCTGCGGGTGGGTGATCGTCACCGGTCCGCCGGCGGCGATCTGCTTTTTGAACAGCGGGATCACGCTGCCCCGGCTGCCCAGCACGTTGCCGAAGCGCACGGCCACGAAGACCGTGCTGCTGGTCTGGGCCAGCGACTGCACCACATACTCCGCCGCCCGCTTCGTGGCGCCCATAACGCTCGTGGGGTTGACCGCTTTATCGGACGAAATCAGCACGAAGCGCTTGGCGTGGTAGAAGTCGGCGGCCCGAGCCACGTTCAGGGTGCCGAAGACGTTGTTCTTGATCGCCTCTTCCGGGTTCAGCTCCATCATCGGCACATGCTTGTGCGCCGCTGCATGGAAGACGACCCCCGGTCGATACTGCTCGAAGACCCGGCGGATCTTCGCTTCATCCTGGACATCGGCAATAATGGGTCGAATATCAAGCCGCGGGTACTTGCCCCGCAGTTCCATGTCGATCTCATAAATGGAGTTCTCGCCATGCCCCAGCAGCAGAACCTGCCGGGGGTTGAAACGCGCCACCTGACGGCAGAGTTCGGCACCGATGGAACCACCGGCACCGGTGACCAGCACCGTCTCCCCGGTCAGGTAGGCGGCGATGGCCCCCAGGTCCACCTTCACCTCGTCCCGGCCCAGCAGGTCCTCGATCTGCACCTCACGGATCTGGGAGACCGAGACGGAGCCGTTGACCAGTTCATAAATGCCCGGCAGCGTCCGCAGCTTCAGCCCCAGTTCCCGCCCGGCTTCCACCACTTCACGGATCGTGGCCCCGGGTGCGCTGGGGCAGGCAATGATCAACTGGGTGATCTTCTGTCGCGCCACGATGGCCCCCAGGTGTGCCCGAGAGCCTAGCACCGGCTTGCCGCCGATCTGATAGCCTTTCTTGTGCGGATCATCATCGATAAAACCAACCACCGTATACCCGAGCTCCGGGTGGCGGGCCGACTCCCGCACCAGCATGGTGCCGGCATCGCCTGCGCCGAAGATCAGCGTGCGCTCACCGGACCCGGAGGGCCTGCGGCGGCTGGTCAACCACTCGTGACGGACGCGCAGCGCCAAACGGATGGTGCCCAGCAGCCCGATCTTCAGGAGCCAGCCGATGACCAGGACACTGCGGGGAAACCCGGTGGAGGGAATGGCAAACACGGCCACCGTGGTGACCACCGAGTCCACCGATGCCGCGGCGACCAGCAGCAACAGCTCGGGCACGCTGGCGTGCGACCAGATTTTCCGGTAGAGACCGAAGCCGTAGTAGATGATCAACTTCAGGGGAATCAAGACCGGCAGTACCCGGACATAGGTCCAGACGTAGTCCCCGGGGATCGAGCGGCCGTCAAACGCAAACCGAACCATAAAGGCCAGCAGGATCGCCAGGACTGCAGCGGTCACATCGATAACCGGTAGAAGAACCTTCTGCCAGAACCGCAAGGTGGGCCCCCCCCTCCCTGAGTCCCGATTTAGCGCTTCCGCTTCTTGTAGGGCTGCTGCTCGGTGCCGCTGGCGCCGTAATCGTAATAGTAATAGCCCTGGTGCCCCTCCGCCTTGATGGCGCCCAGCACCACGCCCAACACGTTGGCCTTGACTGCTTCCAACGCTTCCTTGGCCAGACGGGCCTCTTGCCGGGGCGTCTGCCCCGCCCGCACCACCAGCAGCGTTCCCCCTACCTTCGGGGCGACCACGGCGGCGTCGGTAACGGCCAGCACCGGGGCGCTGTCCACGATCACCATGTCGAACTGCTCTTCCAACTGTGCCAACAGAGTGTTCATCCGCTTGGTGGCCAACAGTTCCGCCGGGTTGGGCGGAACCGGACCGCTGGCGAGGACTGTCAGGCCCGGGATATCCGTCTCCTGCAGATGCCCCTCCAGCCCTTCCTGGCTGATCAGGGCGGTAGTCAGGCCGGCGTAGTTTGTCAGGCCAAGGGTCTTGGCCACCATCGGCCGGCGTAGGTCCGCATCGACCAGGCAGACGCGGCTGCCGGCCTGGGCGAAGGCCACGGCCAGATTGGCGGCAACAGTGCTCTTCCCCTCACTGGGGGTCGCACTGGTCACCATGATCGACTTCAGGGGCTTGTCCAGCCCCATGAACTGCAGGTTGGTTCGCAACACCCGGAACGCCTCGGAGGCGGCTGCCCCCGGATCTTGATGCGTAATCAGCAGCGGTGCTGCTGCAGCGGTTGCTCTCATTTCTCCACCACCGTCCGGGTTTGTACATGCTTGCGGTGCCGCCGAGGACCGGCCTCTGTCACCTGCCCAATGTCCGGAATGGAGCCCAGCACCGGCAGGTTCAGGTAACGAGCCACATCCTCCGGGGTCTTGATGGTGGTGTCCAGGTACTCCAGCAGGAAGGCCAGGCCCACCGCCGCCATCAGGCCCAACACGAAGGCAATCGCCACGTTCAGCGTTTTCCGGGGGCTGACGGGGCTTGCGGGCACCTGCGCCCGGTCGACGATCTTCACGTTCTCGATTTTCACGAAGCTGCTGATCTGAGCCATAAAAGATTCCGCCAGCCCATCGGCCAGTTTGGCCGCGAGAGCCGGATCCTGCTGCTGCACTGCGAAGGAAAGGATCTGGGTATCCTGCACCGGGGTGACCGTCAGGGCCGCCTGCACATCCTGCACCGACAGGTTCAGCCCCAGCGTCTTGATGGCCCGTTCCACCACCGTGCGGCTCTTGGCCACCTGGGCGTAGGTTTTGGTCAGGCTCTGACTCATCAACAGATCGTTATACTGTAAGGCCTGCCCCCCCGTGGTGTCCTTCACGACCCACAGCGTGGTGGTGGCGCTATAGACCGGGCTGAGCACGAAGAGGCTGACCAGCCCCGCCGTAACCGCTGCCACCACCGGCAGCAGGATCAGCAGCCAGAGTCGGCGTTTTAGTATATAGAAGATTTCTCGTAGGTCCAGTTCTGTTTGTTCCATGTACGGCTTTCCTCCTGATGCATACAATCGGGCAAAGCCCGGACCCTGAAACCCGCGGGTCCGGGCTTTTGCGGTTGCTCGAGGGGAGACGTTAGCGGGAAGTGCCCAGAATCCGGTCGATCAGCAGGGCGATCTGGGCACGGGTCAAAACGTTGTCCGGCCGGAAGGTGACCTTGCCGTTCTCCTCCGGGTAGCCCTTGAAGATGCCCAGGTCATACAGCGCCTTCAGCATCCCCCGGTCCTCTGGCGATACGCCCTCGAAGTCTGCGAACGGATAGTCCACCGGGTTAAGCACGGCCTTCGGCTCCACCCCCAGGGCGGTAGCCAGCAACCGGGCGGTCTCGAGCCGGGTCAGATCCTTGTCGGCAGTGACGGTGCCCCCGACGAGCCCGGCTTCCTGCGCCTTCGCAACAGCCTGCTCCGGCGTGTCGTTCTTGGCGGCGATGCCCAGCACTTTGGCGAAGACAGCGACGCCTTCATCCGCCTTCAGGGTGGCCTCGGGCTGGAACGAGCCATCGGCGGCTGGCTTCAGCAGTCCGGCCTGGACGACCACGGTCACCGACCCGGCATACCAGTCGGTCGGCTTCACGTCCTGGATGCCTGCCTGCTGGAGTTCCTGCTGGATCTGCGTCACCGGCTTGCTGGTGCCGATGGCCTGCTGGTCGGAGTAGACAGCGCCCGGAACATTCGGGGCGGCCAGGGCAGTGCCGGCCACGCTCAGGGTCAGGGCGGTGGCTGCCAAGGCAGCGGCCCACTTGCGACTCGTCATGTGAACGATCCCCCTCTTGTGCGGTTTCAGATGGCCAAAACGCGCCGCTCTGCGCGGCGGAAACCTTACACGCCTGTTGCGATCACCAAAGTTGTTATGACAACCAGATTCTAGGTTAGTGATGGAGCCCAATATTTCCTGCCAATGGCTATGGCATAACACTCATAGTTTCATGAACGCTGTCTGGTTGGAACACCTGGACCGACTCGGCCTGGAAATTCCCATACATTAATTGGTACTGAAAGGTTACAGATTCAGGGTGGGTTTTCCTGCCCGTATTTACAGATTTCACGTTTCAAATGTCAACAACCTTTAGCAGGATGTGAGCCTCCCTTCGTCTAATTCCAATCAATACTTTGGGAGGCGAATCATTTCCTATGGACCAGTCTGCTCAGACTTCACGCAACCTCGTTATCCTTTGGATAGGCGTCTTCATGGCGGCCTGCAGCTTCTCGCTGGTCATGCCGTTCCTGCCGCAGTTTATTGAGCAGTTGGGTGTCACTGGCGACATCTACACCTGGTCCGGCTGGACTTACGCCATTACCTTTGTGGCCAGCGCCATCATGGCGCCGATCTGGGGCAACCTGGCCGACCGCTATGGACGCAAGCCGATGATCATCCGCTCCGGCGTCTCCATCGGCGCCATCTACCTGACGATGTCGATCGTGACCAACCCCTACCAGCTCTTCGGGCTGCGGATGCTGAACGGCGCCCTGTCGGGCTTCATCCCCTCCGCCATCGCGTTGGTCGCCACCAACACCCCGGAAGCGAAGGTCGGTCGCTCCCTGGCCTGGCTGCAAACCGGGTCGGCCACCGGGACGATTCTCGGCCCGATGCTGGGCGGCACCCTTTCCGACCTGTTTGGCATCCGGCTGACCATGCGGATTGCGGGCGTCCTGATCTGGATCGCCACCGTACTGGTCATCTTCACCGTGAAGGAGCGCATTATGGGCCGGGATAATGCCCGGACCACCGCCCTGCAGGACCTGAAGCTGGCGGTGACCAACCGGACGCTCTCCGCCCTGATGGTCTCGACCGTCCTGATTCAGGCCTCCATTCAGTCGCTGGAACCGATCCTGACGAAGTTCGTCCCCCTGCTCCGGATGGAGTCGGGGCTGGTGGCCCTAACTCATGCGCTCTTCGGTCGCACCGACGCCAATTCGTTCATTGCGGGCTTCATCTTCGCCCTGCCGGCAATCGCCACACTGCTGCTGGCGCCGCAGTGGGCCAAGCTGGGTGAACGGATCAGCTTCGTGCGCATGATCTCCCTGGGCCTGGCATGCGCCGGCATCCTGGTGATCCCCCAGGCGTGGGCAGCCACCGCCGGCACCCTCATCCTGCTCCGCTTCGCTTATGGGACCATGACGGCGGCGGTTATGCCCTCCATCAATGCCACGCTGGCACAGGTGGTCCACCCCTCGTTCCGGGGTCGCGCCTTCGGTATCAACCAGTCGGCTACCGCCATCGGCAGCGTCGTGGGGCCGGTGCTGGGCGGCTATGTGGCCGATGGATTTGGCCCTCGGGCCGTCTTCATCTGGACCGGCGTGCTGCTGCTGATCTCCAGCACCTGGGTCAACCGCCGGCTGGCCACCAGGGTTGGACGCGAGGAGCCCGTTGGCGCGCCGGCTGCGGTGTGACGGCACTTTTTGAACGGGAAACACACCACCCCGAATAATCCGCCATTAAAAACAATTATACACTCCACCTTTCGCTCCGGATGTAAAAGGAGTGTGAAGATGGGGACGCGTCAAAACCCCCGCCTGGGCTTTCGCCCGAGCGGGGGTTCTGACTTCCGGTAGGATTGCAGCAACATAGCTGAGTCTTAGTATACCGATGGCACCAGGTGCCGTCAGGAGTCTATCGCCCCATTTTCAGGCAGGACTCCGGTCCCAATGTAGACAAAGCAAATGCCCCCTGCCGACTGGCAAGGGGCATTTGCGGTGGTGCGCGGTAGAAGGATCGAACTTCTGACCTCATGAACGTCAATCATGTGCTCTCCCAGCTGAGCTAACCGCGCCTGCGCTGGAGGTGGGTGTGGGATTTGAACCCACGGATAACGGTTTTGCAGACCGCCGCGTTACCACTTCGCCAACCCACCGTGCTTCGCCATTTTACCTTGCGGCGGCGTCTCTAGTCAATACCTAACCAGAAATCCGCCGCCAGAGCCGCTTGCCACCGAATAGGAGCACCACAAACAGAAGCAACAGCAGGCTGGAGATCAGCCCGGCATGATTCGCGGCGGTCAGATCGCTGCCGAAGTAGGCATACGCAAGGAAGGCGGGCGTCTGCCCCAACAGCGCAACCCCCAGGAAAGCGGTGAGGCTGATCTGGCTGATGCCGGCCACATAGGCGACCGCATCGAAGGAGGCCACAGGGATCAGCCGGCCAAAGAGGGAGAGCACCAGCAAGTGAACCGGGCCCAGCCGCCCGGCCAGGTCGACCCAGCGGTCGCCGAGGGTGCGCCGCACCAGCTGAGTACCGATGCGGCGGGCCAGGAGGAAGTTGATGGCGGCGCCTGCCATGCCACCGATCAACGAGTAGCATGTGCCCAGCCAGGG
>JBLNEM010000353.1:0-23070 GCA_050262655.1 Mycobacterium leprae
CCTTCGACTCCATTCCCGCCATCTTCTCGGTGACACAGGACCCGTTCATCGTCTACACGTCGAACATCTTCGCCATCATGGGCCTGCGGTCGCTCTTCTTCCTGCTGGCCTCGGTGGTCGATAAGTTCCGCTTCCTCAAGTATGGCATCGCCGCCGTGCTCACCTTCGTCGGCGTCAAAATGCTGGTGGGTATCGCCGGCATTCACATCTCTATTCTGGCCTCACTGGGCGTAATCGTCCTGTCGGTGGCCACCTCCGTGCTAGCCTCGGTCCTGATCCCGCAGCAGCCGCCCATCCCTTCCGAGCCGGTGCGGCGGGTGAAGGGGTGACGCAAAACGACGAACCCCCAACCGGCTTAAACCGGATGGGGGTTCGTTCATTTGACGCTGACCCGAATCTCCCGGACCCGACCGTCTTGCAGCACAAAGGAGAGCACACAGGGACCCTTCACGCCCAGCACGTTCTCCTCTCGGTAAAGGATGACTGCCGGCCCCTCCTGGCTCGGGGTGCCGTACAGCCGCTTCACCTTTGCGGCCTGATCGCCGGTACCGATGCCGCGGTAGGTCCAAACCTGTCGGTTCACGGCCACGCCTACTACCTTGCCGTCCTGCACCGTCACGTGGAGCGAATCCCCCCGATAGGTCCGCACTTCCCCGTCCGAACCGGTCACCGTCCGCTCCGGCTTGCCAAACGCTGCCTCTACCTCCGTGAGTGGCTCACCGATGCTGATACCAAGCAGCTGAAAGTCCAAAGAGAGAAACCCTGTGGGATCCTTAATCAGGCTGGCAATGGCGAAGGCAGGTTCTGGTAGCCAAAAGCCGACATGAGTGACCCCTTCCCGCTCCGAACCCCTGATCGTTAGTTCCAGGTTGCCTACCGCATAGTGATACGCCCCGCCGAACTGGGCCGTCTCTCCATAGACGCGGGTCACAGCGGCCCAGGGTGATCCGACACCGATGCCAGCCGGCGTGGTGCCCGTCTCACGCTTGGTGCCAGCGTATCCGTATATGATAGGATTCCCGCAGTTGAGAAGCGAGACACGGAAGCCGTCCGGGTACTGTTCCGCACAGGTATAGTTGGGGCTTACCCGGATCCATTCCATTTCCCCTTCAACCGCTGGTGCTGGTCTCGCTTTCCCAGCGGGGAGAATGCGGTGATAGCCGATCGCCGCCTCACTCTCAGGCAGTTGCGCATAGCCCACCCGCAGCAGGTTGAGGCAATCCCGAGCAGCGGAGAAGGGCGTCTGCATCCCGTCGGCCCTCGTGCAGGCTGCCAGCCCTTCCTCCGGCCGGTGGACGCCGATCAGCGCCAGTCCCAGCGCCGTCAACGGCTCGGGCCGGTCTGGCTGAAGCTGAGCCGACCGCTGCAAAGATGAAACGGCATCCTCGTACTTGAGCGAAGCCAGTTGGGCCAGTCCCAGGTTGTAGAGGGCAAAGGGCCAGTCCGGTTGCAGCGATAGCGCTTTTTGCGCTGCATCGATCGCCTCTTCATATGATCCGCCGCTTCCGGGATAGACGTGAAAGAACACCACTTCGGATTTAAGCCGCGCATAGGAGAGATCGTTCCACGCGTCAGCCAGCTTGGGATCCAGCTGGACGGCCTCTTCCAGCTTCCAAACTGCCTGGTCATACTTCCGCTGGCTGATCAGGGCGAGGGCCGCTGAATAGGCGGGCTGTCCCGGCGAGGAACTGCCCTGGGCATCAGGCTGAGTCTGAGTGGCGTGGACAGACGGGTTGGCAGACGGCGGCTCCACAGGTTTGGCGCATCCCGCGAGCAACGCCAATAGGAGGAGCGCAAGCGTAGCGAAACGGTACACGGTCATCCCCCCGGTCACAACGGATGCGCAGCGCGTCGGGTTCATTACTCGTTCCCTTCGACGATTGAACGCTGCCAAAAGTTCCGCCAATCCCGCCACGCCCACCCTCCCGCTTCACGACTCCCCGGGGGCGCCCCTCCTGGCGGTCCACTTACCCGGCCAGCCCGGCAGCATGGCGCCGAGCACGACGGCCAGCAGCGAGGCGTAAAACGTGACCCGATAGTCCCGTGCAAGGCCTGCGATCGACTGCCCACAGAACTGGTGGATCATGCCCAACGCCTGGGGTGGCATTCGGGGCGGTGCGCCCAACATCACCGGAGAGCCACCATCCGCCGCCAGTGCCCCGAAAGGCGGCAGGTTGCACAGCTCCCAGCGTGAACCATCCGGCAGTTGCTGCACGATCGGTGCGTGCGTCTGGTACTGCGCCAGCGCCGCCGTCAAGTCCGGCGCCACTGCGGCGGACAGAATCGTGGCGAGAACGGCCACGCCCACCGCCTGAACCACCTGGCGGGTCGAGTTGATCAGGGCCGAGGCGCGTGCGGTCATATGGAGCGGTACCGCCGACAGGGAGACCAGTACCGTCGTCTGAACGGTCAGGCCAAGTGCGATGCCCCGGATGAACAGGAGGAACTGAATCCAGTGGATGGTTGTGCCCGCCGTCAGCTTGGACAACTGCCACGTATTGACGGCCAGTATGCTGAAGCCCAGCACAGCTAAGGGGCGTGCGCCGATGCGATCGAACAGGCGCCCCGAGAAAGGCGTCACAATCGCCGCCGCAATCGCCATCGGCAGCAGCAGGATGCCCGCCTCCAGGGCCGTGCGGCTCCGCATCAACTGAAGGTAGAGCGGCATCAGGAACTCCGCACCGAAGAGGGCGACCACGCTGACATACCCGGTCAGTGCGGCCGCCGTAAAGACCCCGCTCTGGAACAGCCGCAGATCGAGCAGGGGCTCCTTGGACCGCTTCAGTTCCACCACGGCAAAGATTGTGAGAGATACGGCCCCGACCGCAAACCAGATGAGCACCGCCATGGCTGCCCAGCCCTTGTCGGCGGCGATGGATGCGGCGTAGAGGGCTGCGCCGAAGCCGATGGAGGAGAACAGCACGCCCACCGGATCAAAGGGGACCGCCCTGCGCCGTATCTCCGCCTTGAGCCAGCGCAGCCCCAACAGCACCCCCACGACGCCGATGGGGACGTTGATCAAGAAGATCCAACGCCAGTGAGCGGCGTCCACCAACCACCCGCCAAGAATAGGGCCAAGCGCCGGCGCCACCACCATGGCAATGCCGAACACCCCCATCGCCTTCCCCCGTTCATGCGAGGGAAAGGCGGCGAAGAGCATCGCCGTCCCGATGGGCAGGGCAATCCCTCCCCCGACGCCCTGAACAGCCCGGGCGACGATCAGCATCCAGAGCGATGGTGACAGCGCACACAGCAGCGAGCCGGTCACAAACAGCCCCAGCGCCGACAGAAAGACCTGCTTGTGGCCAAACCGATCCGCCAGAAACCCCGACAACGGCATCGCAATCCCCAACGTCATCGTGTACAGGCTGAGAATCCAGGACACCGCGCTTACATCCGCTGTGAACTGCCGCTGAATGGTCGGAAAGGCGACGTTCACAACCGTCTGGTCCAGAATCACCATGAAGAGCCCGAAAACGACACAGGCGAGCACCTGCCACTGTTCCTTGGGCGTCAGGCTCGTCGCTCCTGCGATCTGGCTGGGCGCTGCAGAATCGCTCATGGCCTATCCCTCTCCTCTGGCATTGCCGCGGTCCCACACACCGACAGAACGAGGCATATGCAACATTCCCCCGCCCCATCACCAGCGTCGCCCTACCCCCACCCAGGCCTCCCACCGTCAAGAAGGGGCAACCCCGATTGAAGCTGCCTTCGAGGGTACGGCAAGAGCTTGGCGAAACACAGCGGCTGCCGGTCGAGCGCGTCGACCAGCAGCCGCTTCATCCACCACTGCAATGTCGCGATTCCGGAAGTCAGCGGGCGGGAGCCCGTGGTAAAATGGCACCGTGGGCGAAACCTTCGCCGTTCAGGGCATGGAAGGAGGCGGTACCGGGTGCAGCGATCGCCTGCTTACTGGCGACCGGCTTCGAAAGCCTCAGCGTATTCTACACAGCCTTTAGCCGGATCACGGGGCTGCCCCCTCGGTGCGTTCCGGAATCGCAAAAAGATCGAGGTGACTGATCCTGGGACCTGAGCACATCGTCACCGGAACCATTCAAACGCCAGTCGGCATGTGCGGTGTGGTGCTTTCAGCGCATGGACTCTGCCGGTTGACCTTACCGGGCGAGTCGGACGCGCTCGGCCACGCCTGGGCTGTTCGCTGGATGCCCAGAGCCAGTCGCGAACCGGACCGCGGTGAGCTTCGTCCGGTGGCCGAGGCGTTAGCCGCCTACTTCGAAGGACGACTACGCGCCTTCACCGTGCCGCTGGACCTGCGGGGAACCCCTTTTCAACGCCAGGTCTGGGAGGCCTTGTGCCATATCCCCTTCGGTGAGGTTCGCACCTACGCCGAGATCGCCGAATTGCTCGGCCGCCCGCGGGCGACCCGGGCGGTCGGGGCGGCTAACGGGGCGAACCCCGTTGCCCTGATCGTGCCCTGCCACCGTGTGATCGGCAGCAACGGCAGCTTGACAGGCTACGCCGGCGGGCTGGCGCTGAAGCGCTTCTTGCTGGAGCACGAACGCCAGCACCGGGAGCCTGCCTCGTGAGCAGAAACCGCCCAAACAGTAGCCTACAGATTCCGTTGCCCGAACCCTTCTCGATCGACCTGGCCCTGGCTGCCGTGGGCGCTTCGAGTTTCGGCACGCCTTTTGCCGCCGTGGGACCGGACCATGTGCGCCGCTTGCTTTACCTGGCAGGCCAGACGGCGGTGGTTGACTTCACGTTTTGCCGCGCCAGCCGTGAACTTCAGGTGACTTCTCAGTCCCTTGTCGATGCGGCGCCCCTGCGGTCGGTGGCAAACCACTTGTGGGGGTTGGACGATGACCTCCCCGCCTGCTATGAGTCTCTGGGCGCAGACCCGCAGCTTCGGCCGCTGCTCCACCAGTATGCAGGCCTGCGCATGGTCCGGGCCGCCTGCCTGTATGAGGCGCTGGTCAGCGCCATCCTTGGCCAGCAGATTAGTGTCGCCTCGGCCCAATCGATCCGCCGCCGCTTGATCGGGGCGCTGGGCGATCGCCTCGCCGTGCAGGGCGAGGTGATCGCAGCCTATCCGCTCCCGGACAAGCTACTGCAAGCGGGATCTGAAGGGCTGCATGCCCTTGGGATCACCAGGCAGAAGGCCCGCTATCTCCTGGCGATGGCAGAGCAAGCGTCAACGGGCGAACTGGAACCGGACCGTTTTGCGCTGCTTTCCGATTCGGAGGCGATCGCCCGGCTGTGTTCCATCCCCGGCGTCGGTCGCTGGACCGCCGAGGTGGCACTCATGTACGGCGCGGGACGGGGCGATATCTTCTTCGCCGGTGATCTTGCCCTTCAGACCGCCGTTGGGCGCCTGCTGGGGCGGCCCGATCGCCCGACCGAACGGGAGTGCCGGCAACTCAGCGAGCGGTGGTCTGGTTGGCGCAGCTATGCAGCCCTGTATTTGTTGCAGAGCCTCAAGTCCCGGTAACCGACCTCGTCTTGCGCACGCGCATGGAGGCTAAGCCGATGAACGGCCCGGACGACGCGCAAACCCCCATCTGGCCGACAGGCCAGATGGGGGTTTCATTGTGCGAGATGAAGCCGGGCACCCCGCAGCAGATCAGCTAGGGTGTTCTGTCCCAAAGCAGTAAAACGAAGCTGCGCGTTGCCGCAGCCGGCGGGTCTGTGACGCCGTTCGGACGCCCCGCCGAGACCGGCTCCGCGGGCTCGGCGGAAAAGGCGTCCGTTGCGGCACAGGCCCGACGGCGGAGGCTACTCCCACGTAGTGCCCCCTTAGTTGATATACGTCAGCAGATCCTTCGCCGTCACGCTGGTGTGCAGCACGGCATTGAGGCTGCCGGCGATCACCTTCGACATGTCGGCGATCAGGTCGTCGATCTCCTTTGGCGTGACCACCAGTTCGCCCACCGTCGGCGACAGCACACGGCTCACCATCATCTTGCGCTCCTCCGGTGTGTTGAAGAGTTGGAAGAACGCCTTCTGGTTCTTGTACTCGTTGGCCATCGCCTCCAGCGCATCATGGGCGATGGTGGCGGCCTGAACCACCGTGGGCACGCCGATCGCCACGACCCGGACACCCAGCGTCTCCCGGTTCAGGCCTTTCCGCTTGTTGCCGATCCCCGAACCCGGGTTGATCCCGGTGTCGGCAAACTGCACGGTGGTGCCGATGCGTTCGACACTGCGCGCCGCCAGGGCGTCGATGGAGATCACCACGGAAGGCTTGATCCGTTCCACGATCCCCTGGATCACCTCGGCCGTTTCGATGCCGGTGGTGCCCAGGACACCCGGAGCGATCGCCGACACAGCCCGCAGACCACCCGCCACCTCGGCCGGCACGTAGTTCTTCAAGTGGCGGGTCACCATCAGGTGTTCAACCACCCGGGGACCCAGGGCATCCGGCGTAGCGTTCTCGTTGCCCAGCCCGACCACCAGCACGCTGTCATCAGGTCCCAGATCCAGCAGTTTGGCCAGTTGCTTGGTCAGGATCTCGCCGACCTCTTTCTGGAGTTCCCGGTTGCGCCGGCGCAGTTTGGGGGCGTCGATGGTCACATAGTTGCCCATCGGCTTGCCGATCACCTTTTCGCCTTCCGGGGAGAAGACCTCCACCCATGTGACCGTAGCGGACTCCAGTTGCTCCTCATTCATGCGGACGCCAGGCAGTTCCTTATGGGCATCGCCCTGTACTGCGGCATTCGCCTCAACGACCAGATCGGTATACGGACTTAGCACGTCGCGTTCCTCGGCCTGAATCTGATCCTCTTCCACGCACTCACCCCGTCCAAGGTCACTTTGTCTGTAGTCTTTGCGTCGGCATGGGGGAGCCATACAGCACCGGTGCAATGTAACTCAATGGGTATCTTGCCATTGTAGAACCATTGGCGTATAGTGAAAATTACCGATCATCATTGCAGTCCATTGCATTGGTTCCAGTTCATTGCAGCAAGGGGGGGTGTAAGCTTGTCCGAGCCGACCAAAGAGCAGGGACTGTCGCCGCACCACATCGACATGGGTGACCGGGGCATTTACCATACCGGCAACCGGCTGAACGACCTGACAGGCAAGGAGTGGGTTTTCAGCACCCGGTCGGTCATCAACAAGAGTTACCCCCCATCCTTCCAGTTCCAACTGCGGAGCCAGCACGGCGGGCAGAAGCCGCCTGAACTCTGCGCCGATCTGATCCGGACCTTCACCAAAGCGGGCCAGCGGGTGCTGGACCCCTTCTGCGGTGTGGGCGGCACCCTGTTGGGCGCCAGCCTGAGTGACCGGTCGGCTCTCGGCATCGAACTGAACCCCCGCTGGCTGGCGGTCTACCGCGAGGTCTGCCGGCTGGAGGGGCTGGAACCGCAGCAAACCTTATGTGGCGACAGCCGCACACTGCTGCCCGTCTTGCCCGCAGCAGAACCGTTCGATTTCCTGCTCACCGACGTGCCGTACTGGGATATGGACCGGCGGCGCCGGAGCACCGGGAAGTTCAAACGGGCCGGCGGGCAGGCCCATGAGCGGCGGCAGTCCAAACTGACCCGCTTTGCGGACCAGAGCACCGACGAGATCGCCGACGATGCGCCGGCGACCGGTTTGGGCGGGCTGACCGAGTGGCAGGCTGCCATGCGCGACGTGTTTGGCCTCTCCGTGCGGCTGCTGAAACCGAAGGCATATCTGGCCGTCTTCATCGGCGACATGTATCACTCCGGCCAGTACCATCCGTTGAGCCATTACCTGACGGAGATCCTGACCGGGCTGGGGCTGACCATGAAGGCCAATCTGGTCTGGTACGACGTGGCCAAGAAGTTGAACATCTATGGCTACCGGTACGAGTTTATCCCCAGCATGGTCCATCAGAATATCCTGGTCTTCCGGGTGGAAAGCGGGGTGAGCCGCCGATGGCACAACCCGAGCTGTTAACGCGCCTGAAGCCGCTCTACATCCAGAACCGGAAGTATATCGGCAGCAAGCACCACCTGTTGGAGTTCATTGCCGGGATCGTGGCGGAGAAGGCCCCGGAGGCCAGGAGCTTCGCCGATCTCTTCGCCGGCACCGGCGTGGTGGCACACCACTTCGCCCGGGCGGGGATGGCGGTGACCGCCGCTGACACCCTGTACCACAACTATCTGGCTGCCCGCTGCTTCATGGGCGGCGAACCGGGCGAGGTCGATTGGGACCGCATGGCCGAACTGCTGGCAGAACTGGACCAGTTGGAGCCCCGGGAGGGGTACTGCACCCACTGGTACGGTGGCTCCTACTTCACCTACCCCAACGCCGGGCGCATCGACGCGATCCGGGAGTCTATCGCCTATTGGGCCGCCGAGGGGGACATATCGCCCCAGGAAGAGGCCGTGCTGTTGACGAGCCTGCTCTACGGGGCCGACAAGGTGGCGAACACCTGCGGGCAGTACGATGCCTTCCTCAAGCACCTGGGCAGCAGCCCCTACTCCGCAGAAGGGGTGCACCGGGTCGACTCTCAGGTCTACAAGCCGCTGCGGTTGGGCCTTCCCCAGGTGATCGAGTCGGGGAACGCCCAGATTCGCTGTGCCGACGCGGCGCAGGTGGTGGCAGAGGGTGAGTGGGACGTGCTCTATCTCGACCCGCCCTACAACACGCGCCAGTACGTCGACAACTATCACGTGCTGGAGAACATCGCCCGCTGGACCAAGCCCCTGCTGATGGGCAAGACCCGCAAGTTCCCCCGTCAGGAGCTGAAGAGCCCGTATAGCACCCGCCGCCACGCCGCCAGCCACATGCAGCAGTTGATCAGCCAGGCCCGGGCCCGCCACATCCTGATCTCCTACAACAATGAAGGGATCATCCCCGACGAGTTGATCCTACAGGCGCTAAACGCCCGAGGCGAAACCCAGGTCTTCACCCGCACCTACGCCATCTTCGGCAACGGCGCCGGTCGCTCCAACAGGCGTCCCATCCTGGAGCGGGTGTTCTATTGCCGGGTGACTTCGTGACTGGAAGGAAAATCGCTCCCAGCGGGCGAAAATGGCTAACCATCCTGTTTTGCCTCAAGGAGGGGACCAATGGTTAGATGGCGTAAGGCCCTGGTGGTATGCCTGGCTCTGGCTGGCGTGCTCTTCACCTCGTTCGCAAGCGCAGCCACGGCCCCGGCGCCCACCCAACCTTCCACCGCACCAACGGCTCCAACCGGCACCAAGCTTTATCAAGATTTGCCTGTCACCCATTGGGCATATGCCGATGTCCTGAAACTGAACCAGGCCGGGGTGCTGAAGGTCGACAAGACCGGCCTCTTCCGGCCTGACCAGCCCGTTACCCGGGCCGAACTGTTCAAAATGGTCCTGGCAGCGCGCCGGATGGATGCCGGCACCCGCTGCCTCGGCCTGTTTACCGATGTGCCCTGTTGGGCCTGGTATGCGCCGGTGGTGGAAACGGCCTACCGCATGGGGATTGCCGAAGGAAAGGGCAGCGGCAAGTTCATGCCGGACAGCCCCGTCTCCCGCCAGGAACTGTTCACGGTGGTGGAGCGTTCCCTCGGGCGGCGCTGGGAGGCTGCCAACCTGGCCGACTCGACGATCGATCAGCAGCTGGCGCACTTCGACGACGGCGGCCAGATCGCCGATTGGGCCCGCCCTTCCGTGGCACTGGCCATCTCAGGCTCGATCACCCAGGGGTACGATGACGGCACGTTCCGTCCGGCCCGGCTGACTACCCGAGCCGAAGCAGCGGCGGTCGTCGCCCGGATTCTCCTGTCGACTGACGGGCTGACTGCCATACAGGTGGACGGCCGCAACGTCTATTTCCGCCAGTCCCTGGACCTCACCGCCAGCATGTTTGCCACCGGTGAGGATGGGGTCGGAACCCAGACCTATACGGGGCTGACCGTCCGCCCCGGCACGGTGGCGGTCGACCCCAATGTGATCCCGCTTGGTCATCTCCTCTACGTGGAGGGCTATGGCTACGCCATCGCCGCCGACATCGGGGGCGGCATCAAGGGGAATCGGATCGACCTCTACAGTCCATCGATGGCCGAAGCAGAGGGGTTCGGCATCGAGCATCTGCGGGTATGGGTGCTCCCATAAGCAGTAGGCGAGCAGCACGACGGCGTGCTGCTCTCGTTTTCCACCAGGGCGCGGACGCATGAATCGATCGCGTCATGGGAACAAGAGGCAGAGGTGATGGGCTATGCGTGTAATTACCGGGAAGGCCAAGGGGCATCCCCTGAAGACCGTCAAAGGGCGTGAGATCCGCCCCACTGCGGACCGGGTCAAGGAGTCGCTGTTCAATGTGCTGGGACCCCGCGTGCCCGATTCGGTGTTCCTGGACTTGTTCGCCGGTTCTGGCGCCGTCGGGATCGAGGCGCTCTCTAGGGGAGCCCGCCGCTGCACCTTTGTGGATCTCTCCACCCAGCATCTGAAGGTGGTGGCGGAGAACCTGGCGGCAACCGGTCTGGCCGATGGCGCTGAACTGCTGCGGCGCGACGCCAGGGCAGCCGTGGCGGACCTGGGCCACCGGGGCGAACGGTTCGACCTGATCTTTGTCGACCCGCCCTACGGCCAGGAACTGGTGCCGGCGGCCCTGGAGGCAATCGCCCAGCATGGCCTGCTCCAGCCCGACGGCTGGGTGGTCTGTGAGCGGCACCACAGGGATTCGGTGCCAGATGTGGTGATTGGCCCCGACCATGCAGGAGGTTTATCCCGTTTTCGTGAACTAATCTTTGGTGAGACCGTTCTTTCCCTGTACAGTAAGACTACCGGTGTCAGCGCAGAGCAATAACCCTACGTCTGATCAAGGCGCAAAACCTACCGGGAGTAGGAGGCAATCGGCTTGCGTAAGGCATTGTGTCCGGGGAGCTTTGACCCCGTGACCAACGGGCACCTCGACATTATCAAGCGGGCCGCCCGGACATTCGATCACGTGGTGGTCACGATCCTGACGAATCCCCGGAAGACCCCGCTCTTCACGCTGGAGGAGCGGCTGGAGATGCTCCGGGAGGCAACCGGCGACATGCCAAACGTCTCTGTATCCGCCGCCGAGGGATTGCTGGTCGACTTTGCCCACAAGGCAGGGGCGCAGGCGATCGTCAAAGGGCTGCGTCCGATTCAGGACTTCGAATACGAGTGGCAGATGGGCATGGTCAACAAGGAACTGAACGACGACATCGAGACCTATTTCTTGATGAGTCGTAAGGAATACTCCTATGTCAGCTCCAGCATTGTGCGTGAGTTGGCGGCTTACGGGGGGCCGATTGAGCATCTCGTACCGCCCAGGGTGGCCGAGCGGCTGCGGCAGAAGTTCCAGCATCGGGACTAGTTCTACGGTATGGCATAGTTTGCAGGAGGTTATTCGCATGGAGATTATGGCCTTGCTCGACCGCCTGGAAGAGTTGATCACCCAGGCTACAAAAGTGCCCTTGACCGGCAAAATACTGGTGGATCCGGATGAAGCGCTGGCTGTGGTCGATGAGATGCGTGACTCGCTGCCTCAGGAGATCCGGGAGTCCAACCGGGTCGCCCGGGACCGGGAAGCGATTCTGCAGGCGGCCCGTGATCAGGCGGAAGCGGCCGTTCGGGAAGCGCAGGAGCAGGCGCTGCGCCTGATCGCCGAGTCCGCAGTGACCCGTGAAGCAGAAATGCAGGCCAACGAGCTGATCGATCAGGCCAAGCGTGTCGCCCGGGACATCCGGCAGAACGCACTGGAGTGGGCCGATGAACTCTTCGCCCGCGTTCAGCCGGAGATGGAGCATGTGGCAGCCGAATCGCAGAAGGCGGCTCTCACATTGCGCAAGGCCCGGGAGGAACTGAGTCAGCAGTTGTAGGCGTCTACTTCCTGTTTTGAGTTCAAAGGGGGAGACCCCATGCAGTGGATCCGTAAAAGGTCTGAACGGCTTGGGGCCTGGCTCGTACTGCTGGCTGTGCTGGTGGTCGGGTTACCAGGCCTGTTTGCCGTGCTGTGGTTGGTGCCAACGCCTTATTACGTGACGGCTCCGGGGGCCGCCATCGACACCAGCCGGTTGGTCAGCGTGCAGAACGGGCACCCCCGGAAGGGCCAGTTGTTCATGCTGGTCCTGAACGCGCAACCGGCCAATCTCTTCTTCTACCTCGATGCCAAGCTGGACCACCGGGTCGACCTGGAGACCAAGCAGGACTTCCTCGGGGCGATTCCGGACTACAACAAGTACATGGAACTCTCCAACCAGATGATGGCCGACAGTCAGAAGACGGCCAAAGCCCTGGCCTTGAAGGCGCTGGGGTATGGCAAGGGGGTCACCATGGACGGGGTGGCGGTGGTGGACCTCGGCACCGGCAGCCCGGCCGTCGGCCACCTGCAGAAAGGCGATGTGATCACCGGGGTGGAAGGGCGGCCGGTCAATACCGCCGCAGAGATTGCGGACGTGATGAAGGGGATCAAACCGGGCGCCACCGTAAAGGTGCGGGTGCGCCGGGGCAGTCAGGAGATCGACCTGGAGGTGCCCACCACCGAGAGCCCGGACCCGGCCAAGAAGGGCATGGCGGCGTTTAACATCTTCATCACCGCCGACCTCAAGTTCGACCTCCCCATTCCGGTGACGATCAGCGCCGGCTCGATCAACGGTCCCTCCGCCGGGCTGATGTTCACGCTGCAGATCATCGACCAGCTGTCGCCCAAGCCGCTCGCCGGGAACAAACGCATTGCCGGCACCGGCACCATCGAGCCAGACGGCAGCGTGGGACCGATCGGCGGCGTACAGCAGAAGGTCTATACGGCGGAAGCGGCGGGAGCGCAGGTCATGTTCGTGCCGCAGGCCAACTACGACGATGCCCGCAAGGTGGCGACCCATCTGCAGCTGGTGCCGGTCCGTACCCTGGACGACGCCCTCGCCTGGTTAAAAACCAACGCCGGGTAGAATTGCCGCTTCTTTTGGGAAAGGCAGGGCATGAAAACCCTGCCTTTTGGCCAAGTTAGGGTTCGAGGTGACTGCGGGTGCCCTTCAGCCGGTCGCAGGTGGTGAAACGGTATCGCACAGTCCTGCGCGTGCTGACTCGCTATGGCTTCGGCGCCCTGGCAGAACAGTTGGGCCTGCCGGGGGCAGGGGCGGCGCCGGCGTCCGCAGGTGGGGGCGCCGGCCGCGGGGAGCGGCTGCGGCGTGCCTTCGAGGAACTGGGCCCCACGTTCGTGAAACTGGGGCAGTTGCTCTCCACCCGGAGCGACTTGCTGCCACCCGACGTCCTGCAGGCTCTGGAGCAGTTGCAGGACCAGGTGGCACCGCTGCCCTTTGCCACGGTCCAGCGTGTGCTGGAAGCCGAACTGGGTGCTCCCCTCTCCGACCGGTTTGCGCAGATCGAGCCGGAACCGATTGCCGCTGCTTCACTGGGGCAGGTGCACCGTGCCACCCTGGCCGATGGGCAGGAAGCGGTGATCAAGATTCAGCGCCCGGGCGCGGCGGAAGCGATCGGGCTCGACCTCCAGGTGCTGAAAGGTCTGGCGGCCGTTGCGAACCGCCACTCCCGCCGGGCCCGGAACTACCACCTGCCCGCCATTGTGAGCGAGTTCGGCAGCATGCTGGAGGGCGAACTGGACTACCACCGGGAGGGCGAGAACGGGGACCGCTTCCGGCGCAACTTCGCCGGCGAGCAGGAGGTCCGTTTTCCGTCGGTCTTCTGGAGCCATTCCACCGGGCGGGTCCTGACGCTTGAGCAGGTGGGCGGCTTCCGGGTGACCGATCGCGAGGCCATGGCTCAGGCGGGCATCGATTACCGTGAGGTCGCCCGCAGCCTCTCCGGCGCAGTCTTCCGCATGGTGCTGCGGGACGGGTTCTTCCACGCCGACCCCCATCCCGGCAACCTGTTTGTGGGCCGGCAGGGGCAGATCATCTTTGTCGATATGGGCATGGTCGGCGAACTGACGCCGGAAATGCGGGCCAACGTGGTCGATTACGTGGTGGGCGTTGTCTCCCGGGACTCCGAGCGAGTGGTGGAGGCCATCCTCCACATGGGCATGGTGCCCCCGGGCTACGACCGCCGCCGGCTGCGGCACGATGTGGAACGGTTGCAGCGCAAGTATGCCGAGGTGCCCATTCGCCAGGTTCAGTTCGGCGAGGCGCTGCGGGAGATGCTCTCGGTGGCTCGCGGCCTGGAGATCAGTTTTCCGGCCACCTATACCATTCTGGTCAAAGCGATGATCACACTGGAGTCGGTCTGCCGCCAGATCGACCCCGAAGCCACGCTGGTCGAACTGGCATCGCCCTACGCCGAGGAGCTGCTGAAGCAGGGGATGGAGCCGGCGAAACTGTTGGGCCGGGTCGGTCGGGAACTGCTGCAGGCCTCGACCCATGCCGTGCGCCTGCCGCAACAGCTCAGCCAGCTGTTGGCGCTCATGAATGAAGGCGAACTGCGCATGGCGGTCGAACATACGGGTGTCGATCCGGCGATGCGCCGGCTGACGGCCATCACCAACCGGCTGGTGATCGCGATTCTGCTGGCCAGCCTCATCATCGGCACGGCTCTGGTCAGCAGCAGCGGCAGGGGCTCCTTCCTGCAGCGCTATCCCGTTGCCGACGTTGGCTTTCTGGCAATTGGGGCAGTAGGGCTCTGGCTTGTGCTGTCGATTCTGGCTTCGGGACGGTAGTGCGCGAGTCTATGTAGATCCTGCGGTCTGCACAAATTGGTAGGGGCTCCTCGGTTGACAAAAGAACCCAAGCCTCGATATAATTCTTGATGTGCCTTCAGGCGGGCCAACTTCCTGATGGGCCAATGGGGTGAATGAGTTGCAGGTTGACATTGCCGATCTGAAGTTAGAGGCGGGTCGCCACAAGACGGTGCCTGTCCAGGTAGCGGTTGATTCGGTAGAGATGGGCGGGCAGATCTTCCACTTCCCCGATCCGTTTACCGGCGAAGCTGAAATCTGGAACGCAGGGGACCGGTTGTTGGTCCAGGCCAAGCTTCGGGGTGAAGTAGTAGCAGAATGTAGTCGCTGTCTCAGTCCGTTCCGGCTTCCGCTTAAGGTTGCGTTCGACGAGGAATTCGTCGAAGGGAACCCGGAAGACGAAAGGGTGGCGGAGGAAGGGGACGAGGACCGCACTCTCTCCTACTACCAGGGCGATGCCATCGACCTGTCCGACTCGCTCCGGGAGAACGTGCTGCTGGAGCTGCCGATGAAGCCGCTTTGCAGCGAGGAGTGCAAGGGACTCTGCCCGACCTGCGGTACCAACTTGAATGAGGGCCCGTGTAAGTGTACCCATACTGAAGCGGTTGACCCCCGGTTTCTTGAGCTGCAGAAGTTGCTCAAGCGACCGGATCATAATTAAGCGATTCCCCCCGGGACACGGTTCTCGGGTCCGTCATCTGGACGGAGATGTGAAAGGGGTGTAACACAGCATGGCGGTTCCGAAGAGACGTATGTCCCAGGCTCGGCGTGATTCTCGGCGTGCCGAGAATTCCAAGTTGGCGGCTCCGAATCTCAGCATTTGCCCCAACTGCAAGTCTCCGATGATGCCTCATCACGTCTGCCCGACTTGTGGGCAGTACGCTGGTCGGCAGGTCATTGCCAAGGAGTCCGAGGCTCAGGCCTAGGCGCTAACAGGTGACCGAACGAAGCAGGGAGTTCCTCCCTGCTTTTTTCATTTCTGCGATCACATAACCCCCCGGCAGCGGGTGGCTGGTCCGCATCCGTCGGATCGCTGGGACGGGAGTCCCATATTTTTCAACAGATCGTGATAAAAAATGGGACCAGGGACCCCCGGAAAATGGCAGGGCCCTGTCGAATACTCTCGGTGAAAGGCGCTGATCAGTCCGGTCACGTTCGACCGGTGGGGGGACAGTGACCTACTATACAAGGGAGGATGATCCAATTGCGCAGTGTCAAGCAAATGACGGTCGCTATTGCCGCCGCCACCCTACTCCTGTCCCAGGTTCCAGCAGCGTTCGCCGCTCCGAAATCGCCGGGCAGTGCCCAGTCGGCCTCTCCCGCACCGGGGAAGAGCGGAGAACATAATCCCAACCTTAATGGCGGCCAGGCTTCGCCTGCGACCCCTGGAAGCCAGAAGAGCGACGGAACCGTATTGCCTGGCAGTGAGCAGCAGCCGGTAGATAAGGGCGCCAACAGTGGCAAGGGCCAGCAGGCTGATGCCGCGACGGCCACCGACAGCACGACGACCACCACGACCACCACGGAGACCAAGGCTGCCGCAGCCAAGGCGCACGTGGATCAGGTGAAGACCGCTTCCCGTGAGGCCGCCAAGGCTGAACGGCAGAACGGTACGACCGGCGCCTATCTGGTTTACGTGAACGGCGAACGCCTGAACCTGACGCCGCTGGCCCACAACGGCCGCACCCTGGTGCCGTTCCGTGCGCTGGCCGAAGATCTGGGCGCCACCGTCAGCTGGGATCCCTCGACTCGGACCGTGACCATGGTGAAGGGGGAGACCACGGTGGTGATCACCATCGGCGCCTCGACCGCCACCGTGAACGGCCAGACCGTTGACCTGGCTGTCCCCGCCGAGATCAACAACGGCTCTACCTTCGTCCCGCTGCGCTTCATCGCAGAAGCCCTCGGCGCCGATGTAGACTACGATACCACAACCGGTGCGATCACCGTGATCACCTCGCCCGACGCCGGCACCACGCCGACCGACGGCACCACGCCGACTACCGGCACGGATACCGGCAGCACGACCACTACGCCGACCACCGGCACGGATACCGGCAGCACGACGACCACGCCGACCACCGGCACCGATACCGGCAGCACGACCACTACGCCGACCACCGGCACGGATACCGGCAGCACGACGACCACGCCGTCCACCGGTACTGACACCGGCAGCACGACCACGACTCCGACCACCACGACCCCGTAACTCGAACGCACAGGTTGAAAGCGGTCTCCCGGACAACGGGAGGCCGCTTTTCTATGTCACGTCGACCAGTCCATAAACTCAAATTAATCCACCCATTAGGAGGAGTCATACCGGTCGAAGGCGAATCATTGTTCCGGGATTCACAAACTGGTTTGTCGCAGGGGGTATGCAGCATGGAAAGCTCCATTCGAAGGGCTCAGGCAACCGACATTCCTGCCATCGTCCAACTCTCCGAGTTGAAGCGGGTTCAGTATGAGACCTACCAGCCGCTGTTCTGGCGAAAGGCGGTGGACTCTGAAGCGAAGCAGACGCTCTTTCTCCAGCAGGTCCTGAGCCGTGAGCAGGCCATTGCGCTGGTCCACGAGCAGAACGGGCAGGTCGATGGCTACATCATCGCCGCCCTGGTGCCCTCGCCGCCGGTCTACACGGCGGGACTGACCTGCTTCGTCGACGACTACTGGGTGGCGAACGGCGACTGGTCCGGTGTCGGGGCGGCCCTGCTGGCCTCGGCCGCGGCGATTGCCAGGGAGCGTGGGGCGACACAGTGCAATGTGGTCTCCGGCCATCTCGATGAGGCGAAACGGGCGATGCTGTCTGCGGTCGGACATACCATTGCTTCGGAGTGGTGGGTGAAACCGCTGTAAGTCGGCACGTGAACGTTCAGCAAACGTAACAGGTACGGCCGGACATCCTGCAGAATGACCTCGCAGCAACCCCTGAAGGGGAGCAGAGAGGAGCAGATGCACGTGACGGCAAAGCGGATCCTCATGCTGGTCGGTGACTACGGCGAGGATTATGAGACCATGGTGCCGTTCCAGATCCTGCTCTGTGTGGGCCACCGTGTCGATGCGGTCTGCCCGGGCAAGAAGGCCGGCGAAAAGGTGCGGACCGCGATCCACGATTTCGAGGGTGATCAGACGTACAGCGAGAAGCCTGGCCACAACTTCCAACTCAACGCCACCTTCGACGAGGTGAGGCCCGAGCAGTACGACGCCCTGGTCATCCCGGGCGGTCGGGCGCCCGAGTATCTCCGGCTGAATCCGAAGCTCCTGGCGATCGTCCGTCATTTTGCGGAGCAGAAGAAGCCCATCGCCGCGATCTGTCACGGTCCGCAGATTCTGGCCGCAGCCGGCGTGCTCGAAGGGGTCACCTGCACCGCCTATCCCGCCGTCGGACCGGAAGTTACGGTAGCGCGGGGCCACTACACCGAAGTGCCTGTTGACCAGGCGGTGGTGGACCGGAACTTTGTGACGGCGCCTGCCTGGCCCGCACACCCGGACTGGATGGCCAGGTTCCTGGCCCTGTTGGGCACCAGGATCACGCTATAAGGGAGACTCAACGATCCACAAACGCAAGGCACCCCGCCAAACGATGGGGTGCCTTCGCAGTTATTTCTTCAGGGCGGGACCCAACAGTAGGCCGTAGCGGCGAATGAACAGCGTGACTTCCGTCTCCACGGTCAGGTCGCGCAGGTGACCATGCCAGTCGTAGTTCAGCCAGTCGTCGTAGGTGGCGAATCGGGTGCGGAAGAGCTGGCCGAAGCCCACCGGATCGGCGCCCCACTCATGATAGATCTGCTGCAGCATGGGATCCAGGACGGTCGTTTTCCAGTGCCGGGCGGTGAACTCCTCCAGCGTACGGCGGTTCTCCGGGATGGTATAGTCGAACGTCTCCGGCTTCGAGAGCACCTCCGCTTCGAACTGCAGCTTTACCTTGACCGTCGGCCGGCCATTCACGAAGGCCGCCCGGAACTGCGGCTTGTTCTCCTGATGGAAGCGAAAGGTGATGTACTCGCCCGGTCTCCCCGGCACCGGCGACGATGCGTAAACCTTCCCCATCTCTCCCCGCAGCGCCAGCAAATCCGCCGTCTGATCCACATCCAGTATGCCGACGAGATGATCATCGTGGAAGATGGCCATGCCGGCAAACTCCACCGGGTTGCCCCCTCGCCGGGGAAACTCGCCGGCCCTGAGCGAGCGACCGTCCATGGGCGGCGGTTCTTCGTCCAGGGGGTGAGTGGCATCGAGGTTGACGCCCACCACCGAAGTGGTGGGGTCGACGCCGTGTGAGATGAGCCGGCTATAGAAGTGCTGGAGGCTGATCGGGGCGCTCAGGTGCATCCGTTTCTCCACCAGCCGGACATCCTCAAAGAACTTCATCGGGTTCACGTCGCCCACGGGCCGATTATAGATAAAGCCCTGGAGCGTTTGCCCCCGGAAGACGTAGATGGGGACCGTCCGGCGCATCTGGTTGTGGCGGAGGAAATTCCCCAGCACGTGGGAGACTCCCCGACGGGCTGCCTCTTCACCAAAGGAGAGCCAGCGGACGTGTTCCAGCGAGATAATGCGCATGACGCTGGCCTGTGCCAGTTGTACGGCCTGCTCCAGGCTGGTCGCCCGCACCACGATGGTACCGCCGGTGAGGGCTTCCCTGGCGGGTTGCGCGGTGAGCATGCCCATCGACAACTGCGTCGGGTCGACAATGCGGATCGTCCACAGGTACTCGGAGCCGGCCGCATCCACCCCAATGCTTGCCACGTAGGCGGTGTCCTCGATCTCCGTCCGGTCCCAGCAGCCACAGAGCATTCCACCCAGCCCCAGGAGCAGGAGAAGCAGTGCCAAACGCTTCCACATCTGCCCGCTACCCTCCTTGTTCGTTCTCTGGCGGCACAACTCTGCCTCTCACCATGGCCAGCAGGGCGATAGCCGCAGGCAGTACGAAAAAGACCAGGACTTCCCAGATGCCCGTTATCCGAAACTCCGCCCGAACGACCCCCGCCTGATTGGATTCGACCAGGGCGATGGCCACCGTGGCCATGGCCAGCGGGGGAACGATGCTGCGGTGCTCCGGCAGGCGGAAAGCCCACTGGAACAACTTCGCCGCGGCCTGGATGCCAATGGCGCTCTGGCAGGCGGCGCCGAACGCCCAGAAGACCACCCAGAGTGCGTCCATGCGCTCAAAGAATCGACCGCCCTGAACCAGCCGGCTTAGTTCGAAGAGTGGAAACGGGACGCTGAAACCACCCGGCAGGGGGAAGACCATCATGTAGATGAGCGTCACCAGTGACCACAAGGCTGCTGCGCCCATGGTGATGCCCAGCGTGTTCAGACCCAACCGGCCAGGTGTCTGGAGGTAGCGGTTGTAGACACCGAGATAGACCAGGGGCTTAAAGTAAGCGGCACTTGGGATCACCTGGGCTAATGCCGGCACGATGCCATGCCCGGTCAGTGGCAGTGCGTTGCGGAATTGGCCCCAGCCTACGCTCCCCAGTAAGATCGCCGTGATGCTGAGCAGCAGCGGTGCCACGTAGACCGCACCGACCCACAGGAGCCCCGCCGGCCGGATCGAGGCGCCGAGGCTGATGACTACCAGCAAGGTCGCCATCGCAAAGGTCTGAGGAGTGTGGGGGTAGAGGGCGGTCACCACCATCTCGGAGACCTCCCGCAAGGCCAGCCCGGCGCCGATCAGCAGAAAGCCGGCCAGGATCAGGGTGACCGCAATGGCCAGCGGTCTGCCGCCGGCCGCCAACGCCAGGTCGGTCAGGCTCGAGCCGGGGCGCCTAGCCATGGCCGACAAGACGGGCCATACCAGCAGGCAGGCGACCCCGCCAGAGAGCAGAATGCACCATGGGGCCGCGGTCGAGAAGCGGAGCGCCATCGAGCGGGGCAACGTGAACAGGGAGGCCACCAGGAGCCCGCCGAAGCTGGTTTGGAGGAGACGAAGCGGGGTAACGTTGTTCACTGGCGCTCGCCTCCCAGGGGTTCACACACCGCATGGCCGAAGAAGTTTTCCGCGGCCAGATAAACCAGCAGTACGAAGTAGCAAAGGGTGAGGCCGTAAACCCCCAGAGCAGCGGCGGCCACCATGAACAGATACCGCCACGCCCGGAGCATTCGGCGCGCGTCGGTGCCGGGTACGGCCAGACGGGCAACGACGGCGACAATGGAGAACACTCCGGAAACGGCACTCACGACGCCCACCTCCACCCCGACCATGATCGAAAGGATGACGGCCAGCAGGGCCAGGAGCATCCCTTGCTCCCCCCGCAACTGCTCGCCCAGCGTCATCGCCAGGTCATCCATGACGGCGATGACAAACATCTCCAGCGTAATCGGGAAGGGGGCGTTCTGGCGGCTTGCTGCCAATGCCACCAGGAACGGCCCGGGAATCAGCGAGTGGTGATAGCCGGAGACGGCGATCAGCCAGGCTGCTGCGAGTTTGCCCACGGCGGCGAGTCCGAACCGAAACCAGAAGAGCAGATCCCGCATGGTGCGTGACTGGCCTGCATCCCGTGGTCCCGACAGCCCCAGGTGCAGGGTGGTCGGCGCCAACATGGGGGCAGGCTCGCTGCTGCTCAGGATGGCCACGTAACCACGGCGCAAGGCGTCGGCAGCCATCAGCGGGGTCGTGTGGCTTAGCGTTGGCGGAAGGCGGATCAACCGGAGCAGGTCCTGCCACTTCCAGTCTCTCCGCGCGACCGGCTTCTGGCACAGGCTCCACCGTTTTACGGCTGCCACTGTTTCGGCCGATGCCACCGAAGTCAGATAGACCAGGACAACCCGGCTGCCCACCGGATCGCGCAATGCTTCCACCCGCAGGTCTGGACTGGCCAGCGTCCGGATAAGGATGCCGAGATTGTTGCTCAGGTACGAGTTGAAGGTAGCGGGCTGCCGCTTCAGGCTGGCGCCGCCGACCAGCAGCACCCCGGCATGGCCGTCCACATGCACGGCGGTGAGGCCGGTCATCAGTTCGATCTGCAGCACGGCTGAGTCAGTGGTCGCCTTCAATTGGGATGCCGCAAAGCGCCCCGATTGGGCCAGCTCCTCCGGTCCGCCGCACAGGTCGCCGGCGGCCAGCGGGGGCAGGATCACCCGCTCCAGATCGCCGGCATTCACGGCATCATAAAGGTAAGCCACGGTGACCAGCGGGGAATTCGGCGGGTTGAGCGTCCGGTAGGTGAGCCCGGCGAACGCCTCCGGCGGGAAGAGTTGGGCCAGCAGTGCCACAAAATCAGGCGATCGGTGCGGAACGGCATCCACTGCGCCCACCTCCTGCCACAGCCAACCAAGCTAGCTTGAGCCATACGTGCCTAGCTTTTCCCACGGCGGGCAGGGCCACGCATCGCGGCAACGCCCCCCTGCTACGTGCCGAGGGAAGCATCTTGGTCTTGCGTGCGCTGGTTCGGTTCGCTATACTTGTTACCAGATACTAAAACCACGTTTTATTATATGCTTCGAAGGTTTCGGGACTTCGACGCCGATCGGTGAGGTGAGTTGCCTATGGCCTCGGGCGCCAAGAAGCGGGATCGCCAGGCGCAGCTGCGAGAGCGGATCAGGGAGAACCCATTCCTGAGCGATGAAGAGTTGGCCAGTGCGTTTGGCGTCAGCATCCAGACCATTCGTTTGGACCGGCTGGCATTGGGCATTCCGGAGTTGCGGGAGCGCACGAAGAGTGTGGCGGAACGGACGTACGGCGTGGTCAAGTCGCTGGGCAGCAAGGAGATTGTCGGCGAACTGATCGACCTCCAGCTGGGGCAGCGAGCGATCTCGATTCTGGAGACCACCGAGACGATGGTCTTCGAGCGGAGCCGGGTGGTGCGCGGCCAATACATCTTTGCCATGGCCGAGTCGCTGGCAATCGCCATCATCGACGCCGATGTCGTGCTTACAGGACTCGCCAATGTGAAGTTCAAGCGCCCCGTTGCCGTGGGCGAGAAACTGGTGGCCAAAGGCGAAGTGATCCGGCAGCGCCGGGCCCACCATGTAGTCCTGGTCGAGATCCAGTCCGGCAGTGAGAAGGTTTTCCGGGGCAAGTTCTCCGTCTTCGCTGTAGATCCGTCCCGGATTGCAGGAGGGGATAAGATTGAAGATCGCAGTTGACGCCATGGGCGGCGATAACGCCCCGGGCGCAGAGGTAGCCGGTTCCATTCAGGCTGCCCGCGAGTGGGGTCTGGAGATCATCCTGGTTGGGGACGAGCAGCGGATTCGGGCCGAGGCCGCCAAGCATGGCGGTTTGCCGCCTACGGTTTCGATTGTGCATGCTTCCGAAGTGATTACGACCCACGAAGAGCCCACCAGAGCGGTGCGCAGTAAGAAGGACGCCTCCATGGTGGTGGCGGCCCGCCTCGTAAAAGAGGGACAGGCCCAGGCCATGGTTACCGCCGGCTCCACCGGTGCGGCCGTTGTTGTGGGCACACTGGGTATTGGCCGCATGAAGGGGATCGACCGGCCCGCGCTGGGCACGATTTTCCCCACCACCGCCGAGAAGCCGTCCTTCGTGTTGGACATTGGCGCCAC
>JBLNEM010000354.1:0-3932 GCA_050262655.1 Mycobacterium leprae
GACCCCGTCACAGCCGCGGGCCCACTAGAAGTGCAGGGGGGACTCCCGTCCCCCCCGCACCTACCCCCCCTTGGCTAAAGTTAACCTGTGCACCCCGTGCAGGGCGGCTAAGCCGCCCTGCACGGGGTTAGTTGCGTTTTTCCCGACTTGGGCTCTCCCGCACCCTTGCACAATCGCTACTCGCTCGCCTGGCGGCGCACTGACGGGGTTACTTGCGTTTTTCCCGACTGGGCTCTCCCGCATCTGGGCGGCACGGGGTGCGACCAGACTGCAAAGTGAAAGGAAGGGACTGCTGTCCCCCCCTTTCCGGTGTATGCCATTACTGTGCGTTTTTATGTAAGTGCTATGCGCCGCTGTCTCCGCCGCCACCGCTGTCTCCGCCACCGCCGCAGTCGCAGCCGCTATCGTTGCTGCCGGCGCAGTCGCCGCCACTAGTGAAGCCGCTGCCCATGTCACAGGAGCTGCCGCTGTCACTGAAGAAGAGCCACCCGGAATCAGTCGTGGCGTCCCCGTTCCGGTCTTGCCGGGCATTACGCCGGGGGCTGCCGATCCACACTACCAGGAGCACCAGGCCCAGCGCGATGATCCACCCCATGAGATTCCCTCCTCGTGATGCGAGTGTACCAGCACAGTGTTAAGGTCACGTTACGATGCCGATCTATTCTTCCGCACAGTCTGGCCATTCCGCCAGTGCTTCAATTAGAAGGAGCGGGGCATTAGCCCCGCTCCTCGCCTTCTATACCTTCCAGGTAGGTCCGCACCAGTTCTTCCAACAGTTCATCCCGTTCGAGACGACGGATCAGGTTGCGTGCTCCCTGGTGGCTGGTGATGTATGTGGGATCTCCCGAAAGCAGATACCCGACGATCTGGTCGATAGGACTGTATCCCTTCTCCTTCAGGGCGCCGTAGACTTTCCGCAGCACCTCTCCTGGGTTCCGTTCTTCAGGCTTATTCCGCCAGTAGACGGTCTTATCGCTTAGCTCGGGCATCAAGATCACCGCCCTTCAATACATCGGGGATTAGGGTATGCTGGCACCCTGCCGAATTATAACTGTATTCTCCCCTGAGACTCCTGAATCCTTTCAGGTTGTTTACCGACCTTGGCCTCGCGGGCGTAAAACTCGTCCCGCAGGATCCCCATCACCAGGATGTCGTGGAGGCGGCCATTGCGCACCAGTGCACCCCGGCGGGCTCCTTCACGGACGAAGCCAACCTTCTCGTAACTACGGATGGCCCGGGTATTGAACTCAAAGACGTGGAGTTCCACCCGCAGCAGTTGCATCAGCCCAAAGGCCTGATGCAGGGCGAGGCGCAATGCCTCGGTGCCGTAGCCCTTGCCCCACCGGTTCTTATCACCGATGAAGATGGTCAGCATGGCATTTCGGTTCCGCACGCTGACACGCCAGAGCCGGACAGAGCCGATAAGCCGGCCGCCTCGCTCGACAATGCCCCAGTCCGGCCTGGCGTTCAACCAGTTCATGCCGATCATGCCCGCCAGAGCCCAGGAGGAAGGCGGGTCGCCCCCCTCCTCTTCAAACAGCAAATGGACAACCTCCGGGTCGGTCATAAACCGCCGGATCATCGGCGCATCGGTGGGAAAGAGCGGCCTGATGCCCACATTTTCGCCCCAGATGATACCCTGGTCCATCCACTAACACCCTCTTCAACGCTGCTGGCGGGCTCTTACGCTAGATGCCCAGCTGCTGTCCCACTAGAGACGGTACAGCCTGAAGCGCCTCACCCAGCTTGGCCGGGTCCTTGCCGCCGGCAGTGGCCATGTCGGGACGCCCACCGCCGCCGCCGCCGCAAATCGCCGCCACCTGCTTCACCAGGTTGCCGGCGTGCACCTTCTTGCCCGCCAGGTCCGCCGTCACCGCCGCGACAAGGTTCACCTTGCCCTCGGCTGCCACGGCGCCCAGCACCACCACGCCCGAACCCAGCTTGTTGCGAATTTCGTCGGTCATGTTGCGCAGGTCGTCCATCGTCGCAACCGGTGCGGTACCGGCGACAACCTTGACGCCGCCGATCTCACGAGCCTTGGCGATCAGTTCGTCGACGCCGCCTGCTGCCAGTTTCGCCCTGAGCTGCTCGACTTCCTTCTCCAGTTCCCGGATGTGCCCCCGGAGCTGGTCAGCCGCCTGATCGGCCGCCGACTGGCTCGCCTCATAGTAGGCCACCACGCCGCGTCCGGTCACAGCCTCGAGGCGGCGCACACCGCCACCGATACCGGACTCGGAGACCACCTTCACGAAGCCAATCTGCGACACGTTGGCCACATGGGTGCCGCCGCACAGCTCACGAGACCAGCCAGTGCCTACCTGGACCATGCGCACCACGTCGCCATACTTCTCGCCGAACAGCGCCATGGCGCCCATGCCCTTGGCCTCGTCGATCGGCATCTCCCGCCAGGTGACATCCTCGCCCGCCTCGATCTCGGTATTGACGATCGCCTCCACCCGGGCGATCTCCTCCGGGCTCATCGGGCCGGTATGGGTGAAATCGAAACGGAGCCGGTCGGGCGCCACCAGCGAGCCGGCCTGATGCACATGCTCGCCCAGCACCTGCCGGAGCGCCTTGTGGAGCAGGTGGGTAGCGGTGTGGTTCCGCATGATCGCCCGGCGCCGGTCGCCATCGACTGCGGCCTGCACGGTCAGTCCGGGCTCCAGGAAGCCGTTCACCACGGAAGCCATGTGCAGGAAGTGGCCGGAGGGCAGCTTCTTGCAATCCTCCACCTGCACGGTCAGCCCGCCGGCGGTGATACGGCCGGTGTCGCCCACCTGACCGCCGCTCTCGGCGTAGAAGGGGGTCCGGTCCAGCACGATCACCACGGAAGAGCCGCTGCCCGCCTCGGTGGGATTGCCTTCCTCGTCGAACACGGCCAGCACCTTGGCATCAGAGGCCATCGTCTCGTAGCCGACGAACTGGCTCCTGGGCAGGTCGCCCAGGCCCGCCGCAATTTTGGTCAGCGAGGCGGCGATGTAGGAGACGTCCCGGGCCGCCTTGGCACGGGCCTTCTGCTCGTCCATCGCCTTCTGATAGCCCGCTTCGTCCACCGCCACGCCATGCTCACGGGCGACGTCCCGGACGATGTCCAGCGGGAAGCCGTAGGTGTCATACAGCACGAAAGCCTCGCCGCCGTCGATCAGGGCACGGCCGTCCTGGCGCATATTCCGCAGGATATCCTCCAGCCGCTTCATGCCCTCTTCCAGGGTGCGGAAGAAGCGCTCCTCTTCCCGCTTGATCTCTTCCTGGATGGTGCCCATGTTGGTGCGGATCTCCGGATAGGCGCCACCCATCATCTCCACCACGGCCGGAACCACCTGATAGATGAAGGGCTCCCTGAAGCCAAGGCTGCGGCCGAACCGCACTGCACGACGCAGGATGCGGCGCATCACGTAGCCACGGCCTTCGTTGGAGAAGCGCACGCCGTCGCCGATCAGGAAGGTGCAGCAGCGGGTGTGGTCCGCCACGACCCGGAAGGGCACGGCGGTGGGGCCTTCCGCATACTTGGCGCCGGAGAGTTCCTCGATCCGCCGGAAGATCGGCAGCCAGAGGTCGATCTCCCAGTTGGTCCAGACGCCCTGCATCACCGTGGCCATGCGCTCCAGGCCCAGGCCGGTGTCGACGCCGGTCCGTTCCAGGGGCACCATGCCCTCCGGGGTCTGGTTAAACTGCATGAAGACGTTGTTCCAGAACTCACGCCAGCGGTCACAGCCGCAGGTGGCAATGGAGCAGCCGTCCGGATGGTTGCAGGAGTGCTCTTCGCCCATGTCCCAGAAGATCTCGGAGCAGGGGCCGCAGGGACCGGTGTCGCCCATGCGCCAGAAGTTATCCTTCTGACCCAGACGCACGATCCGGTCGGCCGGCACGCCGGCCTTCCGCCAGATCTCATAGGCCTGGTCGTCATCCTGGTAGATAGTGACCCAGAGGCG
>JBLNEM010000355.1:0-4664 GCA_050262655.1 Mycobacterium leprae
GCGATCACCGGCGTGATCGGCGTCTCGCTGTTGCCGGTGTTGAAGCCCAGCTTCTCGAGGCCGGACTTGAAGTACCGGGCGTTGTCCCAGAGGCGCTGCAGCAGCTCCGGCTCCTGCTCCATGATCTCGATGGAGCGGATGCAGGCGGCGGCGACTCCCGGCGGATGCGAGGTGGAGAACAGGAACGGACGGCCCTTGTGCCACAGCAGTTCGATCAGTGCGGCCGGACCGGCTACATAGCCGCCCAACACGCCCACCGCCTTGGACAGGGTGCCCACCTGCACGGTGACCCGCCAGTCGAGGACGAAGTGGTTCACCGAGCCCCGGCCGTTCTTGCCCAGAACGCCCGAGGAGTGAGCGTCGTCCACATAGGTCATGCAGCCATGCTTCTCCGCCAGCGCCACGATCTCGGGCAGCCTGGCGATGTCGCCATCCATGGAGAAGACGCCGTCGGTGATGATCAGCCGGCGCCGGTACTTGCTGTCGGTCTCGGTCAGAACCCGCTCCAGGTCGGCCATGTCGGAGTGCTTGTACCGCACGGTCTCAGCCTTGGAGAGGCGGCAGCCGTCGATGATGGAGGCGTGGTTCAGCTCGTCCGAGATGATGCCGTCGCCCTCACCCGCCAGAATGGGGATGACGCCGCTGTTGCAGGTGAAGCCGGACTGGAAGACCACGGCGGCTTCCGTATGCTTGAACTCGGCCAGCTTGCGCTCCAACTCATTGTGGATCGACATGGTGCCGATGATGGTGCGGACAGCACCGGAACCGGCGCCCCACTGCTCGGTGGCCTTGATCATGGCCTCCTTCAGGCGGGGGTCATCGGCCAGGCCCAGATAGTTGTTGCTGGAGAGGTTGATCACTGTACGGCCGTTGATCACGGAACGGGGCTTCTGGGGGGACTGGAGTTCCTTCAACGGGCGATAGAGGCCCGCTGCCTTCAGCGCGTTCAGTTCCTCGGTGAGGAAATCGGTCACAGCCACGAGCGTTCCAACCTCCTACTTCTTCATTCCCGGCACCAGCACGACCTTGCCGCATTCGCCCTTCTTCATCAGTTCCATACCGACCTCGACATCTTCCAGCGGCATCTGGTGGGTGATGACGGGCATCAACCGCTCGCCCAGACCGGCGCGGAAGAGGGAGCGCATGGTGGACCAGGTCTGCCACATCTTGCGGCCGGTAATGCCCTGCAGCACCAGACCGCGCATCACCACATCGGTGCCGAGGTCGATCTCCAGCGGTCTGCTGGGCAGGCCCAGCAGGGAGACGCGGGCGCCGTTGCGGGCCGCCTTCAGCGACTGGCGAATGGCGGTGGCGTTGCCGGACATCTCCAGCACCACGTCGACGCCGTAGCCACGGGTGTTCTGGCGGCAGACTTCGATCGGATCTTCCTTCATGGGGTTGATCAAAAGGTCGGCGCCCAGCTGCTTGGCCAGGTTCAGCCGATATTCATTGACGTCCATCGCGATGACGATCTCGGCGCCGGCCATCTTGGCCACCGGCACGGTCATGATGCCAATCGGGCCGCAGCCGCAGACCAGAACGGACTTGGCCGTCAGGTCACCGTTCATGGCGGTGTGGACAGCGTTGCCCAGCGGCTCCTGAATCGACTGGAGTGCAAAGGGCACATCTTTATCGTTGATCCAGACATTCTGCTCCGGAATCGACACAAACTCAGCAAAGGCACCGTCCACATCCACTCCGAGAATGCGGGTGTTCTCGCAGAGGTGATACTCGCCGTTCATACAACGAGGGCAACGGTTGCAGACAATATGGGTTTCAGCCGAAACGTAATCGCCAACCTTGCAGGCGGTCACATCGCGACCGATCGCCACCACTTCGCCGGCCAGCTCATGACCGACGGTCAGCGGCGGCTTCACCCGCGCCTGCGACCAGGGATCCCACGAGTAAATATGATAGTCCGTACCGCAAATACTAGTAGCCTTGACCTGTACCAGGACGTCCCTCGGCCCAACGGACGGAATGGACACCCGCTGTAGCTCGGCGCCCGGGCCCGGTTGGAGCTTCCGAATCGCACGCATCATCTCGGGCATGAATCCACCCTCTTCCCATGCTTCTGTGACCGTATCTACTCTATAGCAACTTAAGGGAAGGCGCAAGGGACCTGTTGGAAGTGGCGCGAGCGTAGGCAAAGGGCTCCCGGGTGACCCCGGAAGCCCCTTCTTTGGTGCCAGTCTATAGCGGCTCCCGGCTTGTACCGGGAACCGTCTCCGCCACACAGTACCCTCGCCTCTACCCCAGCGCCTCCTTCACCGGGGCCAGTGCTTCGGCCTCCAAACTGCGGGGCCTCCCGCAACGAGGGATTCCCGATACGTTTCGATCCGGTCATACGGCGCCTTCTCGATCACGCCCTGTGACACCACCTCCCCCACCGGAGCCATCCAGAAACAAAAAGCACTCGCTGACGAATGTCGGTGCGAGTGCGGTTCGATCTGCGATGCGGTAGAGAGCGGCAAATTCTTTACCAGCGCTTTGTTCGTCTCACTACCAACACTGTATCAAATATTTAGACGTTGGTCAAGGCGATCAACTGCTCGCACGGGCATATCCTGAAAGAAGGCGGCTTTCGGGGAGGAATCAGTGTGCGGAGCCTTCAGGTGCCGGGCGAGTACCCAACGATTCAGTCGGCGGTCGACGTCGCCGGCGTGAACGATCAGATCCTGGTGGATGCGGGAACCTATGGTGAATCGGTCGCCATCGGACCCGGCAAGGACGGCCTGGTCATACGGGGCGCTGGCAGCCAGAG
Source organism: Mycobacterium leprae (assembly GCA_050262655.1). Lineage (GTDB taxonomy): Bacteria > Bacillota > Sulfobacillia > Symbiobacteriales > Symbiobacteriaceae > DASXVX01. Next base: position 2,765 of record JBLNEM010000355.1, read on the forward strand.
CATTCTGGATGGCGGCAGTCGGCTCGATATCGGGTTTGCGATCCGTGCATCTGGCAGTGTCACCATCGTTGGCTTTGCGATCCGGCGTTACCCCCTGGCGGGGATTCAGATCGATACCAGCGGGAACGTGATCGAAGCGGTGGCGATCAACGCGGAGGGCGCACGGACGGGAATCATCGTCGCCTCTGGCACTCAGGGAAACCTCCTGATCGACCTCGCCGTAGCCGGCGCTACGGATGCAGCGGTCCGCCTGGATGGCGCCGGGACGCTCCTGGTAGGTGCCACGATCGGCGAAAACGACCAGACCGGGGTGCAGCTCTTCGGCCCTGGAAACCGCCTCTTCGGCAACATCATCGGCCTGAATGGCGGCGACGGGATCGTGGTGCAGAGCAGCGGCAACCTCCTGGTCGACAACCAGATCAGACGCAACCAGGGAGCCGGAGTGGCGCTGGGCGCACGGGTGACCGGCAACGTGATCAGCGGCAATCGAATCGTCGCCAATGAAGGGGCCGGGCTGCTCGTCGAAGCCTCTGCCGCCGGCAACGTGGTCGTGTCCAACCAGATCGACCGGAACCATCCCGACATTGTGGCCGAACGCCCGGCCAATACGCATAACGCGTTCCGGGCAAACCGCTGCCGGTCCAGCATCCCGCCGGGGCTCTGCCATGGTGAATGAGGCCCGGGGTGCCCATTGACTTGCTTCAAAATTCCCCATAGTGTATAATATTACCATCACAGACCTGCTCCGGCAGATCGGTGATCCCGATGCCAGGGATTGGCAGGGGGAGCGCGTCACCAGGGAGGGTGAACGATATGCGCGTGGATCGGTCTGCCGTTTCATTCGCCAGCACTCACGGCCTGATCAAGGCCAGGCAGAAGTCCGAGAAGCTGACCGTACAGGTCGGCGACCGCACCAACCAGAACCGCCCCTCTGCGCCGCCGCAGCGGGCGCCAGGAGTCGAACCCGCCCTGCCCACCTCAGGGATATCGTCGGTCAATCCGGCGGACGACCCGACCGCCCGCCTCTCGCCGGAAGACCGGGTGCGGATCATGCTGCTGGAGCGGGTCCTGGGGATCAAGATTCGCATCCTCCGCCCCGACCGGTCGGAGCCGCAGCCGGTCACGGTCGAGGGTACCGCCGGACCGCCGCGGGTGGGCTGGTCGGCGGTCTACGAATCGAAGGAGCAATACGTAGAGGCCGAGCAGCTCTCCTTCGCTGCCCGAGGCGTGATCCGCACAGCGGACGGCGAGGAGATAGCGTTTCAGTTCGCCGTCAACCTGAGCCGAGAGTTCCGCAGCGAGAACAGCCTGACGCTCCGGCTGGGCGACCCGCCGAAAGACCCGCTGGTGATCAATTACGGCGGCCCGGCCGCCGACCTAGTGGCAGGCGCCACCTTCCAGTTCGACCTGGACAGCGACGGTCATGCCGACCTGATGCCCGTGTTGCAGCAGGGCAGCGGCTTCCTCGCCCTGGACCAAAACGCCGACGGCATCATCAACGATGGCGGCGAACTGTTTGGCCCCGCCAGCGGCAACGGTTTCACCGAACTGAGCCAGTATGACCAGGACCGCAACCAGTGGATCGACGAGAACGACCCGATCTACCAGGATTTGCGGATTTGGACCCGGGATGCCGAGGGCCACAACCAGCTCTTCGCACTGGGTGCGCTAGGGGTAGGCGCCATCTACCTCGGCACCGTCTCCGCTCCGTTCACCCTGAAGGACGGCGCCAACCAGACCACGGCCCAGTCCCGACAGATGTCGCTCTACGCCAAGGCCGACAAATCAGGCGTAGGAATAGTCCAGCAGTTGGACGTGGTGATAAAATAGGACAGACGGACCTCGAGAGAGGTCCGTCTGTCGATATACTTGGGTGTTCTGTCCCCTCCGCGAAGCGAAG
>JBLNEM010000356.1:0-2937 GCA_050262655.1 Mycobacterium leprae
CTCCTCCCGGGTTCGTTCGCCCACGGAGAGGGTAACGGCCATGTCGCACTCGCTCTTGATGCGGCTGACGACATCAGCCAGCATTTCGGCGGTATACCACATGTCTTCCCCGGACTGCAAAACCACCGTCTCATAGCCAAGGTCGTGCGCCTGCCGGGCGATCTCGACGATTTCATCCGGCGGAATGCGGTAGCGCTCAAACCCCCGACTCCCCGCCCGGATCCCACAATACTGGCAGTTGCGCCGACAGTAGTTGGAGAACTCGATGATGCCCCGCAAATGAACATCATCGCCCACGTTCTTGAGCCGGACGTCATCCGCCGTCTCGAACAGGCTCTTGACCTCGTCTCCCGTGGCATTGAGCAGCGTCACGATCTCCGATCGGCTCAGTTGGCCCCCGCTTGCAGCCCTAGCGAGCGATTGCTGGAAAGTCACTGGCCAGCCTCCCCCTCCATGATCATCTGGGCCAGCGGGAACGGCGAAAGCGCCCGCTTCAGAATCCCGTGCAGGTGGGCGATTGCGACACCGTAGTTGACGATCGGCACCCCCTCCTCCCGCGCCTTGCCGATGCGCCAGAGCATCTCCCGGCGGTTCAGCATGCAGGAACCGCAGTGCACGATCAGCTTGAAGTCAGCCAAGTCGTCGGGGTATGAGTTGCCGTGGTAGAATTCGAACTGGAGATCGCCGCCCACATACTGCCGGAGCCAGCGGGGAATCTTCACCCGCCCGATGTCATCCGGCTGGCACTGGTGGGTGCAGCCTTCGGCAATGAGAACACGGTCCCCCGGCTTGAGGCTATCGATCGCCTTCGCACCGGCTACCAGCGCCGCCAGATCCCCCTTGTGGCGAGCCATCAGGATGGAGAACGAGGTCAGAAGCACATCCGGCGGCGTGTCGGCATCGACCTTGAGAAAGGCCTGGGAGTCCGTGATCACGATCCGGGGCTTCCGGGCGAGGCCCTGAAGGGTGTCCTTCAGTTCGCGCTCCTTGACCACCAGTGCGGCAGCGTCGTGGTCGAGCAGGTCCCGGATGGTCTCCACCTGTGGCAGAATCAGACGCCCCTTGGGTGCCGCCATGTCGATGGGCACCACCAGCACGGCCGTATCGCCGGGGGAGATCAGATCCCCCACGAGGGAGGGCTCCACCCAATCACCCGGTGCGTTCGCGCTGATCAGCCGGACCAGTTCGTCGATGCCCTGCCGGGTACTCGCACTCACGATGGCGAGCGGAATGCCGAGCTGCTTGCTCCACTCGGCGTGCAGGGCCGCCAGGTCCCCCTGAAAAGCATCGGCCTTGTTGATCACCCCGATGACGGGGATCGTTTTCGTATGAATGTACTCAAGCAGGCCGGCTTCGTGGGGCCCGATTCCCTGAAACGGGTCAAGCACCAGAACGGCGAGGTCGGTCTTCGACAGCACCCCAAGTGTGCGCTCCACCCGCAGTGCGCCCAACTCCCCCTCGTCATCCACCCCTGCGGTGTCGATCAGGACGACAGGCCCGACGGGCAGGATCTCCATCGACTTGTAGACCGGGTCGGTGGTGGTTCCCGGTACGTCGGAGACCAGCGATAGGTTCTGCTTGGTAACGCTGTTGATCAGACTTGACTTGCCGGCGTTCCGCCGGCCGAAGATGGCAATGTGCAGTCGCTCGCCTCTTGGCGTGTTATTCATCAGCGTCTCACCCCTGGATGCGTCAGTTCCTTCGGATTCAGCAGCAAATCCAACTCCTCTGCGGTGAACAGCCCCGAATCAAGCATCACTTCCCTGGCTGTCCGCCCGGCCCGCAGCGCCTCCTTGGCCAGTTCAGACGCCTTCTCGTACCCAAGGCGGGGCACCAGCGCCGTGATCATGCCAAAGCTCTGGTCGAGTTGCAGCCGGCACCGGTCCGCATCGGCTTCGATCCCCGCCACACACCGCTGGGCCAGCAACGTAACCGCGTTGCGCATGATCGCCAGAGAAGAGAGCAAGTGATGGGCGATCAGCGGCAGCAGTGCGTTCAGTTCCAACTGCCCGGCTTGCGCCGCCATGGTGATGGCCAGGTCTGCTGCCATCACCTGGTAGGCCACCTGAGAAGCCATCTCCGTCATGACCGGGTTGACCTTCCCCGGCATGATGGACGACCCGGCCTGCAGCGCCGGCAGACGAATCTCGCCAAACCCGGTGCGGGGACCCGAAGCCATGAGCCGCAGGTCTGCTGCCACCTTGGCCAGGTTGACGGCGGAAGCCTTCAACAGGCCGGAGACTTCGGCGAAGACGTCGGCGTTCTGCGTCCCGTCGATCAGATTCTCCGAACGGGCCAATCCCAGCTTGGTGATGGCCCGGAGTTGTTCGACTACCAGGGGGGCGTACCGCCGGTCGGCGTTCAGCCCAGTGCCGACGGCCGTTCCACCCAGGTTCACCTGCCGGAGCCGCTCCTCCACCTTGTAAAGGCGCCAGCGATCCCGTGCAAACGCCTCGGCAAAGGCGCTGAACTCCTGGCCCAAGGTGACTGGAACGGCGTCCTGTAGTTCGGTCCGGCCCATCTTCACGATGCCGGCAAACTCGGCTTCCTTTTGCTGAAAGGCCGCCTGGAGTTCGGCAATCGCCTGGGAGAGCGGGGAGAGGAGCCGAATGGCGGCGACCCGCAGCGCGGTAGGGTAGACATCGTTGGTTGATTGGGACAGATTGACGTGGTTCAGAGGATGGACCAGGGAATAGTCGCCCTTCGTGCCGCCCAGGATCTCCACGGCCCGGTTGGCGATGACCTCGTTTACGTTCATGTTGGTGGAGGTGCCGGCGCCACCCTGAAGCGCATCCACGATGAAATGATCCGCCAGGGCGCCGCCGGCGATCTCACCGGCCGCCTGGTCAATCGCCGCACCGATCGGGGCTGGCAGCAGCCCCAGGGTGACATTGGCCCGACAAGCTGCCTGCTTGACATCGGCCATGGCCCGAATCA
>JBLNEM010000357.1:0-4806 GCA_050262655.1 Mycobacterium leprae
CGTGTCCGGGGAGGAGGCGCTCCATGCTGACGTTCTGGCGTAGACGTGGCTGGCTCTATCGCTGGGCGCTGGCTGCCCTGGCGGAAACGGGCGCCGCGATTCCCTGGCTGCTGCTCTTCTACAGCACCAACGGTACCACAGGATGGGAGCGGGCGATGCCCGGCCCCTGGGTCCTGCTCCTCACCTACCTGGTGGCCGGCCTCTGGGAGGTCGGTGTCAAGAAGGCGAAGGAGAATCCCTGGCGGCGGATCCTGACGATGCTGCCGGCGGTGATCATCGTCTATCTGATCGCTTATGCCACGCTGCCTCCCGCTCTCCAGGAGGGTCTCTTGAGTCTGAATCTGGCCCTGTCGGTCATGCCGGTGGCGGCCTATCTCTGGTTCCAGGGCACCAAGGGCGCTGCCGAAGGGATCGTCTATGACCGGGTCTTCGTGCGCTTCGTCTGGCAGATCATCAGTCTGATCGTCGCCGTTGCGCTGCTGGTCTTGCTCAAGGTAGTGGACGGCGGCACTGTCAATCTGCTGCTGTACTGGTCGGTGCTGTTGCTGTTTGGCGCCGGGCTCCTCCTGCTGGTGGTGACTCGGGATCGGACCCTCCGGCAGGGGCAGGCCAAGCTGGGCGACGAAGCCACCGGGAGTGGCGCACTCTCTCGGGCACTCACCTGGGTCATCCTGGGCCTGGTGGTGTTGACCGTTGTGGCCTCGCAGCTGCTCACCACCGAGAACCTGATGGCCCTGGGCCGTTCGGTCTGGGGTCTGCTGGACGGCCCGGTCTCATGGCTAATCGATGTGACCTTCCTGCTGATTCACCGGCTGGTCTTCCTGCTCTGGTCGTTCATCACTTTGATGATCCACCTGTTTTTCGAGCGGAAGCCATGGCAGCCAAAGCCTGAAGATGTAGAACTGGGAGACCCGCAAGATTACATGCAGCCCGTGAGCAATGCCCTGAACGCACTCGGCCCTTATGTGCGGGCAGCGCTGATCGTGGCCATGGTGATCGGCGTGGTCCTGCTGATCTATAAGGTCACCGGTCGGATTCAGTCGGAGGACGGCGAGGAAGAGGAGCGGGTCTCCCTGGGCTTCTGGGCCAACCTGATCGCAGACCTGAAGAGCTTGTTCGGCGGGGCAGCCAGGGCCGTTACCGCGGCGATGGCCGCAGCGGTGACGGAGGCGCTGGATCCAACGGATCCCCGGTCGATCTACCGGCGCTTCCAGGCATACGGCGAAGGGTTGGGCCGCCCCCGCGGGCCGGCCGAGACGCCGAACGCATATCGGGGAACGCTCACGGCGGCTAAGCCGGAGGCGGGGCCCGCCGCGGTGGCGGTAACCAGTGTTTACAATGAGGCCCGTTACGGGGCGGCCGCACCGTCGGTCGATCGGGTGGAACAGGCGGCGGAAGCGCTGACCCGCCTGGAGGGGAAGCGTAGTGACGACGAGCGCGTGTAGTTGAACACGGAGCGGCGGCCACCCATTGCCGGGGGGCCGCCTTTTTGGCCACCGGGACCCTTTGCTATTAGGACCCTTTAGGGCTAGAATAAAAAGCGAAGGCTTTACAGAACGGGGAACCCGGGCCGGGATCGGGTCTCGTCGGGAGGGATGAAGGTGCTGCTGCAGCACTTGATTACGTTTTGTCGGGTGGTCGAGGAAGGCTCCTTCACCCGAGCCGCACAGGTTCAGAACATGACGCAGCCGTCGGTGACCAAGCAGATCGGGGCCCTGGAGGATCACCTCCAGGTGCAGTTGTTCACCCGACAGGGCAAGCAGGTACACCTGACCCCCGCCGGCGAGCTGGTCTATGGCTATGCCCGTGAGATCACCCACCTGGTCCGGGAGTGCGAGTCGGCGGCCCGTGAACTGCGTTCGCCAGGCAGCGGCCACGTGACCGTGGCCTGTGTCCACACCATTGGGCTCTTCACGCTGCCGGACGTGCTGGCCGAGTTTGCCCGGGAATACCCGAAGGTGAAGATCAACGTGCGCACCGGCACGAACGTGGAGACCGTGAACATGGTGTTGAACGGTGAGGTCGACCTGGGCCTGACCACCACGCCGCAGGTACATGAACGGCTGGAATCGCGCCCGTTGTATGACGACCCCCTGATGGTGGTGGCCAGCCCGGCTTTTGCTCAGGAACTGCCGCCGGTGCTCTCACTGACCGATCTGGCACGGCTGCCGATGATCGCCTTCGTGCGCGGCGCCCGCTTCCGGATCACCACCGACCTGCTGTTGGAAGGGGTGGGGGTCAGCCCGAACGTGATCATGGAATTCGACAACCATGAGGCCGTGAAGAGCATGGTACGGCTGGGCTTCGGCGTGGCCCTCCAGCCGGCGTCGGCAGTGGAGTCCGATCTGCAGTCGGGTCAGCTGGTCGCTCTCTCCTGTCCGGACCTGCCGAAGGGCAGCCGCACCACATCGGTGGTGCTGCGCCGGGAGGCGATCCTGCCACCGGCGGCCAGGGCGCTCATTCAGATGCTGGAGACCAAATTCATGAGCGGTGGGCAGTAAGCAAAAGCCAGGGGAGATTCCCCTGGCTCTGTTTTTATGGCCGCACCTCAGGCTGGAACGCCGTCCCGGTGGTGACGAAGCCGACCGGGTCGCCGCCGTGGGCGAGGTTGTGGCGTAGGTAATGAATCAGGTCCCGGAATTGCCAGGACAGGTTGGTCATGATGTCGCTGAAGCGGTAGGTCTCGGCGTTTCCTTCGCCATGCTCCACTTCCAGCCGGAACAGGGTATGATCGTTCATCCCGATGGGGGCGTTGACGACTTCCTTGCCCCAGTCCACCGCATCATAAAGCGATTTCAACTGCGCCAGTTCGGCCGGCGTCAGCTTCCCGGTTGCTTCTTCCATCGCCCGACTCTGATAGACCCACTTACCGTCGCCGTCTACGGCAATCGTGTAGAGCAAGACATCGGAAGAAGCGCCTTGAACGGCCAGCTTCAGTTGCAGGATGACCGCCTCCTTCGCGCTTCGCTCCTCTTAGTCTCTCTACAACCTTTACCGCTATACCTTCCATCCTTAGTCTGACTAATCCTCGTTCACAAAAGATTGCCGGAATGCGGCCTTCCTGCTATAATGATGGCAGTTCGTGGGCGGTTTTCCCTGAAAGTATGGCCGGGAGTGTGAGGCATGTCATGACCAAGACGCTGTATGTGGGCAATTTGCCGTGGGCGGTCACCGAGGAGGATCTGGTCCGGGCCTTCTCGCAGTATGCCCAGGTAATCTCTGCCCGGGTGGTCACAGACCGGGAGACCGGGAAGTCTCGGGGGTTCGGTTTTGTTGAGGTGGCTGAGGAGCAGGCACCAGCGGCGATCACAAACTTGAACGGCGCCGAGTGGGCCGGTCGGGCGCTCACGGTGAACGAAGCGATGCCCAGGCCCGAACGCCGGGGCCAGCGGCGGTAAGCCTTCAACTCCTGGCATGAAAACACAGGCCTGCCCATGCTCTTGGGTTGGCCTGTGTTTTGCGCGCTTGCTACTCTGCGTCAATCCAGCTTTCCAGCAGCGCCTGCCCACCTGCCACTGCCAGCAGCAGGATCAGCACATTACCCACCGGCGGCCAGAGGAAGTGGAGCAGAAGGAGAAAGCCCGAAACCCAAACGCCCATGCACCAGTGGCACTGGACGAGGGGGCCGAGGAAGGGGCGGTTTGCGAGGAATTCCCGAATCGGTTCCGTAATGCCGTCAAACACGATCAGGTGGGTCAGGCGGAAGCTGGCGAGTATCAAAAGGAGCAGTTCAAGCATCTGCATCGCGAGCCACTCCTTTGCCTTCGTCACACTAGCATACGAAGATCCACCGGGAAGCGGACACACTAACGGCGGAGGAGGGAGAACAGAGATGCCCACCAACAAAATCGGTGCGCTGAAGGCCGGCCAGGGATTGCGGCGGAACATCGGGCAGGCCGAAGGGGAATGGCGGAACGAGGAGGCCCATGAGAACTTCCGCATGGGAGCGGAAACGAAACCAGAGCGCTCTAGCCCTGATCGTTCCAGCCGGACTAGCCGTTTTAGCGGCGCCAATGAGTAAAAAACAGGGTTGCGTTTGGACATGAAAGAGAGTAACCTGTTCTATGGTTAGCTGTTTGGTGAGCGGTCGCGCTGGTTTGCCTGAGTACGGGGTTGAATCTCGCGGATCCTCCCGACTGCGATCCAAATTTCCGATGATGGGAGAACGAGAGACATGACTAAGACCCTGTACTTTGGTAACCTTCCTTGGGCTGTTACCCCCGAGGATCTCACCCGCGCCGTTGCTGAGCACGCCGAGGTGATCAGCGCCCGCATCGCCACCGATCGCGAGACCGGCCGCAGCCGTGGCTTTGGTTTCGTCGAGGTCCCGGCTGAGAAGGCCGAGGCCGTTATCGCTGCCCTGAACGGCGCCGAGTGGGCCGGCCGGGCTCTGACCGTTAACGAGGCTCAGCCCCGCCCCGAGCGTGGCGGCTTCCGCCGGTAGTCTCCAAGTAAACAAAAGCGCCCGGTGCCTATGGCACCGGGCGCTTTGCTCTATGCGGGGTCAATCGGGGCCGATTGACAGTGAAACTGACAGGTTTTGCCCCCGCTTTCCTCTTGCTGAGACCCTTGTCCAGAGGTATACTAGCACGGCGAATACTTTGCGCGCTCCGCTGAGGCCCGGCTCCCTGACTGTGGCAAGCTATGGTCTTTCGATGAACGAGGTGAGGTCTAGTGCAGTATCCGCTTTCTCCTGATGTGAAACCAGAATTTTGCACCTCGGGCAGCTTCATGCGTCTCCCGGCCAGCCGGGAGGGCGCAAAGCTTGCTATCCTGGGCATGCCATTCGACACCGCAGCATCTTAC
>JBLNEM010000358.1:0-2695 GCA_050262655.1 Mycobacterium leprae
TGGAGAAGTATGGGCCCTGCCCGATCCACCGCAAATCGTATGGATCGGTTCGAGAGATCATCTCGCTCACGCCCGGTTCTTCCTTCCTGGACGACTAGGTGGGCCGCCAGTCCAGCCACACGGTTACCGGCCGTGACGGCGAGGAAGCAGCAGCCCGGTTTCTGACGGACAGCGGGTACCGAATCATTGAGCGGAACAGCCGCTGCCGCCAGGGTGAAATCGACCTGATCGCCCGAGAGGGGGCCTGGGTCGTTTTCGTTGAGGTGAAGACCCGCACCGGACCCGGATTTGGTGCTCCAGCGGAAGCCGTGACCCCAAGGAAACAGCGGCAACTGGTCCGCCTAGCCAACCGGTTCCTGGCCGAACGCGGCTGGAGCAACCAGGCCTGCCGTTTTGACGTGGTCGCCGTGCAGCCGGCCGCAGGCGGCGGCTGGTCCTGCACCCTGATCAAAGATGCCTTTGGTGCTGGCTGAGTCGCTTGCCATCCAGGCGCTCCCTGAAGGGGGCGCCTTTTTTTGCCCCCGGGGCCTTTACAACTCGAGCCCCCCGGTACGGGCGACGACAGGTTGTACCTTCTTTGATGTGTGGAAAACTCCCCCACGACACTCAACGTCAAAATAAATTACATGTTAACTCTTCGGTCGGTTGCGGCAATTTTCCTGCCGATGAGCAGCGGTTTGAGTGAATTTGTCGTTTGGAAATGCGCGGTCTCCCCTCACCGCCGTCGGGGGAGAGGGCAGAAATAGCCAAAGACTCGGGTCTGGATTGCACCGTATACCGAACCTTTAACCTTTCAAGACTATTGTATCACAGAGGGCGAGGGTGAACCAAGCGGCGCCACTGTGTTGATTCGTGGATAATTAACAGCCAACTTTCGGGGAGTCCCTGCACTGGTGAAGGTTGGTGCGACAAGGCAATTGCCGGGGACAGGGTCCGCATGAAGGAGAAAAAACCGGTTAGGGCGAAACATTCCCGAACCCTGAGACCGGGAGGACGATTTTGTGGCCCGAGCGAAGCGCAATACTGCTGCAAACCGTATCCGTCCGGCGCTTCTGGCATTTGCGTGCATGGTTCTGGCAGCCTTTGTGGCTTCTACCGTTCTGGAGCGCTGGGAAGGCCAGTATCTCGCACGGATGGCCACGACGGGTGAAGATGAGGTTGTCAAGGGCATGGCCCTCACCCGCATGGCGCTCGATCGGCCCGACATGCTGGTGCTGATGGGCTCTTCCGAGCTTACCTTTCAGGATGACTACCACCCGGCCCGGCTGTTTGCCGGACAGCCGGACGGTTTTTCTGTCTATGTCGTGGGCAGCGGTTACCGGCAGTCGATCCATCAGTTCCTCACCATTGCCGCCATGGGTTCGCAGGCGAGCGGGAAGCCTCTGGTCCTTTTCCTCTCCCCGTCGTGGTTCAGCAAGACCATCGCCGACAAGGCCTACCAGAAGAATTTCTCCCTGCTTCAGGCGTACGAGTTTGCGTTCAGTTCGCCGCTCTCCCCTTCGCTGAAGGCGCGTGCCGCCCGGCGGTTGCTTGCCCTCGGCCGGCCGGTGACGGACGACACCCTGCTGCATACCGCCCTGGCCTCACTGGCCGGCGCAGATCCGGGTGACCGTGTCCGGTACGCCCTGCTGTGGCCGCTGGGAAGGGCTGAGCTGGCGGAGCTGCGACTCAAGGACCAGATCGATCTGCTGCGCTATATCCTCAAACACAGGGTGAAGCCGGCTGCCCCGTCGACAAAAACCGCAAGCCTGGACTGGGATGCGCTGACCGCCAAGGCCACCGTCGAGGCCAAGGCCATGACCGATAACAACGACTTCGGGATCCAGCGGGATTACTACAGCAAATATGTGGCACCGCATCTCCCGGAACTGAAGGACTCGGCCACCAGTGAGGATTGGTCCGATTCATCGGAGTACGGGGATCTGTCGCTGGTGTTGGATGCCTTGCAGGAACTGCATGCGAAGCCCATGTTTGTCTCCCTGCCGGTGCTGGGCACCTATTACGATTACAAGGGTCATCCGGTGGCAGACCGGCAGGCCTACTATCAGCGGGTGCGCCAGCAGATTCAGCGGCTGGGCTTCCCGGTCGTGGATTTCGGCAACAAGGAGTATGAGCCGGGTTTCCTGCGCGACCCATGGCATCCCGGCTGGAAGGGAGCGCTGGCCATTGATCAGGCGCTGGTCCAGTTCCATCGCGGCACTCTACCAGATACCTACCGTTGAGTTCACGGTTCGCTTCCTGGCTTATCTGACCATCCTGATCACCCTCTATTTCATCTACACCGGCTCTGACGCTCGCATCGAGTATATCTACACCAACTTCTAGGAATAGCGGAGGGCCAGCCATGAGCGTACGGGAACGTGTCCTACAGGTCATCGCACGGGTTGCGGAGAACGTCGAAGTGATCAGCAATCCCCAGATCCATCTCTATCAGACCGGGCTGCTCGATTCATTCGCCACCGTGGAACTGATGGTCCAACTCGAGGAGGAGTTCGGCATCCCCTTCTCGCCGGCTGACTTCGACCCCGAAGCGTGGGCCACGCCCGAGAAGATCGTGGCGATCGTGGAGAGCAGGGTTTAAAGGTATGACAGGCAACATCCGCCTCTATGGAGACCCGCCCTACCGCGTCGCCGTGATCCACGGCGGTCCCGGCGCACCCGGCAGCGTCGCCGCGGTGGCCAGAGCCCTGTCACG
>JBLNEM010000359.1:0-4206 GCA_050262655.1 Mycobacterium leprae
TTATCAGGATGTGCGGGCAGCACTGCAAGCTGCCGGCCCGGGGGCCCCGGTCTGGCCATACTTCGAAGCCATCGCCTACCGCCCACATCGCGCCTACTTCGATGGACTCCTGGAGACATACGGCCCTGACGCATTCGGCCCGTTGGGCCTGCCGGGTGGTGTTGAACTGGCGGCACCCTTCCTGCGGCAGGCGCTGGCAGATGCGCCGCTCTTCGGCCTCGAGCAGACCGCTCATGCGATCCTGCAGAAAGTGGAGCCCCTGCTGCCCGGCACCGAGCCCGACCTCTACCTGGGCACCCTGCTGTTCATGGCACCCGCCGGCACGATCTCCGTCCAGCGGCAACCGGTGGTAACCCTGGGGCTGGAACGATTCCACCTGACTCCCCCGGCGACCGGCCCGAAGTTCTGGTACCACCCCGCCGAAGTAGTGGAGATGGTCCCGCATGAGGCCGCACATGTGGCGCGGATGCAGGCCCTCCGCCTGCCCCCCAGTCCCCGGCAGCTCTCCCTGCTGGAGATGGTGATGCTGGAGGGAACCGCCCTCACCTTCACCGACCACCTGCTCGACCGGACTACCCTGGCCACCTTCATGCCCCCGGAGCGGCTGGCGTGGCATAAAGCCAACGATCGCTGGGTCCGCCGTGCCGCAGCCGCCGATTTCGCCCGCACCGGCATGCCCGCCTTCCGCCAGTACTTCAGCGCCGACTCGCCCGTAAGCGGCTACTATGTCGGCTATGCGCTCTGCCGCGAATATCTGGACCGGTACGGCCCGGACAGGGTGGGCGAATTGGTGGGGCTGCCTTCCGCCGATATCCTGCGCCGGCTGGACCTCACCGCTTAGGGCCGAAACGCCGCCCCACGACGACCCGCTCCGTCTGGAAACCGCTCTTGCGGAAGAGGTTCAGACTGGGCTGGTTCTGCAAGGCGATCTGCGCCACCATGCTCTGACAGCCAATGGTGCCCCCGTACGCCTCGGCGCCATCGAGGATGCGTTGCCCGATTCCACGCCCCCGCAGCGCCGGGTTCGTCCAGATATCCAGCACGACCAGTTCCCGCTCGCCGGTAAACGGGTTAGGCTCCGGCATGAGCAGGGTGTATGCTGCCGGACCTCCCCCCGCTCCACGCCCCGGATCCGGCCAGTCGATCACCAGTGCGGTGCTTTCCGCGTGCTCCAGGGCCCTGATGTACATCCAGGTCAGTTGTGTCGCCACCCCCAACGGTGTAGCCCCGGGACTCTCCCGCGGCACTACCTGCCATGCGGCCGTTTCGATTCCCCGCTGAATCATGAACGGCAGCTCCTCTGCACGGTACGGACGAACGGAAAGCATCGGCATCCCTCCGTTTCTCATGCCTATGCAGCGACTTAGGCCGACAGTGGGTACACAAACTGAGGAACGAGCCCTTTTTTGCCTTGAGTGCTGAAGCATGGCCCGGTATACTCGAAAGGGAAAGGGGGCCAGTCTGTGGACAAAGAGCGCTGGCAGACTGCCAACGTGGAGCGCGGCAAACCCCGCATCTACATTCAGCAGTATTTGGACCTCCGGGTACCGGAAGACGACTATAAGAAAATCGTGAAGGAAATGGGGCTGCAGAAGCCGTTCGATGAAGAGACCGCCACCGAGGTGATGGAGGCCTACCTGGAAGCCCTGGATGACGGCTCCCAGGCGGACTCGGTCCACCTGGAGCGGGGCGACGGCCTGGTAGTGCTCATGACGGTCGTCTCGTATCCCTACAAGCAAGAGCTCTTCGACAGGCTCACAGCAGCCTTTGTGGCTCGCAAAGCCCTCAGCGGCGGTGAATAGCAAGCATATGAAAAACCCGGGACATTCGTCCCGGGTTTAATCTTCGTCATAGATGCCCTCAGCCGGTCCCTCAACCCCGGTCACGTAGCGACCCTCGTAGTAGTCGATCACAAAGCTCCGCTCATAATTGTCCAGTTGGGTCAGCACCCAGGTATCCAGGGCCTCCCATTCCGACTCAGGCGGCACTGCCCGCAGAATCACCACAGCCCTGACCAGATGGTCGGTATAAAGAGCGATCAAATCGCCGGCAAGGTTGCCATCGCGTCCGTAGATCTGACGGATCTCCCAGGCCGGCTCCCTGGCCATCAGTTGGGTGTCGTAACCCGACCGGCCTCCCCGAATCGAACGAACCTTTCCCACTACTGCTCCTCCGTGCTGTCAAAAGACTCTTCGTCATCCAGCAACTGATCCGGGATCGGCTTGCGCCCTACCAGGCCCTCGTTGCACGAGTGATACCACAGAATGCGGGGCTCCCCGGGCTTCCAGCAGAACAACACGTCCTGCCCCTCGATCTGACCCGGAAAATCGACCAGGTAGCCGCCTTTCAGGTCGCCGCCCAGATCCCGGATTCGCTCGCTCTCGCTACGGACCAGTATGCTCAGAAAGTCGATTTCCGCCTCTTCCCGCATAAAGGCTTCTTCATCCACCACATCCGTCTCGCGGCGCCGTTCCACTTTGGCCCGCTTCAACTGCCACTCCTTCTCCCGAATCTCCGAGTTCAGGCTGCGCAGGTGCTCGACAATCCGCTCCAGTTCCGGGATGACACGGTTCACTTGAGCCAGCGAGAAATAACGATTGGCCATGTCTTCCCCTCCACGTCTGGTAGTGGTGCGATGGGTGCAACTTATTCTGTTAACAAGAATTATAGGCAGGGGCCGGGCGGAAGTCAAACAAGAACCACCGCTCCCAGATAAAACCAGCAAACACAAAGGAATCCATCGTCCATTGCGCCGAATGGCAGGCTGTAGTCCCGCTGAAGGGGGAATGCCCCGTGCAGACTGCCCGCCTGCTGTGGGAGATGGGAAAACCGCGGATCATGCTCCTCCTCTGCTGCATGACGCTGTGCGGTGCGCTGCTTGCGCCGTCGCCCTCGCTCTTCCGCTCCCTCGCCGCCGCTGCGGTGGTGGGACTGCTCTGGCTCGGCACTGCACTCATCAATGACCTGGCCGACCTCGCCATCGATCAGGCCAGCAATCCCAACCGTCCGCTTCCCAGCGGGCGCCTCCGTCCCGGCATTGCGCTGGCCTGGGGGATCGGCGCCCAGACCACAGCCCTGCTGCTGACAGTCGCCCTGGGCAGCCGCAGCGCCATCGCGCTGACGCTGTGCGGCCTCTTCCTGGGGAACGTGTACTCCGTGCCCCCGTTCAGGCTGCGGCGAAACGGCCCGGCCGCCAACCTGATCATCGGAGCGGGGGTCGGCTGCGCCGTGCTGGGTGGGCAACTGGCTCATGGCAGGATCACGTCCGGTGGGTTGGTGGCAGGATTGGTGCTCGGTCTCGGCGCCGCTGCCGTCTCACTGGTCAAGGATTTCAAAGATGTGGCCGGTGATCGGGCACAAGGCGTCAGGACCCTGCCGGTACGGTTAGGCTGGGGTCCGGCCGTGCGGATCAATCTCTACGCCACCGCCGCGGCCTATGGCCTGCTGCTGTTTGCCACCGTCCATCAGGTGGGTCTGCTCCATCCGCTCACGCTCCTGGTCGGCTGCCTTGCGATCACCGCCCTGCTGCTGCTCCGGGGGCTGCTCCGTTCGGTCAGTCCTGGACGAGCCCGCACGGTTCATCAACAGGCCATGCTGCTCTTCATGGGGGTGAGCCTCTGCTATGCCCTGGCGCAGTGGTTGGCACGGTGTAGGTAGCGCCCTGGCCGCGTTTGGGCGCATGCTGATCTGCCCCGCCGATGGCGTTATGCGCGTTCTGACCGTCGGACCAGGCCTCCGCCCACTGGCCGTGTGGCTCGCTGGCATCGGCCTGTTACGGGGGTGCGTGGAAGCATTGTGGGACTACTTGATGACGGGCAGCATCGGGCAACTGCCGTGGCTGCTCACGCAGCCAGCGTGGTACTACCGTTGGGGCGGTCCGTTCATCCTGGTCAACATCCCATCCACCTGGTTCCTGTGGTTCACCATGGCGATTCTGCTGCACCTGACGGCCCGGCTCCTGGGCGGTCAGGGCAGCTTCCGGCAACTACTGCAGGTAACAGGGGTTGCCATGTTCTCCTATCTGGTCGTCGGCCTGCTGAACTACCTGCACCTGTTCTGGGCGATGCCCTCGATCACACTCCACGCATCGCCTTCCTTCCGTCCCAACTTGGGCACGGGCCAGTTAGCCGTGTTCGTCTGGCTGATCGTCGTCTGCTATCAGGCGGTGCGGCGGATCTACCAGTTGCCGCGGGGGTCGGCCCTGCT
>JBLNEM010000360.1:0-3214 GCA_050262655.1 Mycobacterium leprae
TGCTGGGCGATGACGGCGTGCACGAGTACTGGGGCGTAACGCTTCCCGCTGCCAGCCGGCGCATTCGCTATCTCTTCTACGTCGAAGGGCAGGATGGCGAACGGGCATGGCTCGGCGAGAACGGCCCTGCCCGCACCCGGCCCGCGTCGGGCGCCTTCCAGTACGCCTATATCCACCGGTCCGACCGGTTCCGGCAGCCCGACTGGCTGAAGAAGGCCGTATTCTATCAGATCTTCCCGGACCGCTTCGCCAATGGCGATCCGAAGCACGATCCCCGGCCGAAGCTGAAGTGGGGCGATAAGCCCACGCCTCACGCCATGGCCGGCGGCGACCTGGCGGGCATCCGGCAGAAGATGGATTACCTGGCGGACCTGGGCGTGGGCTGCATCTACACCACCCCGATCTTCAAGTCGCCCTCCAACCATAAGTACAACACCACCGACTACTTCAAGGTCGATCCGGCCTTCGGCAACAACGAGGACTTCAAGGCGCTGGTGGCTGCTGCCCATGCGCGGGGCCTGCGTTTCCTGCTGGACGCGGTTTTCAACCACTCCGGCGACAAGTGGTTCGCCTTCCGGGATGTGTTGAAGAAGGGCGCTGCCTCTCGTTATGCCGACTGGTTCTACGACCTGCACGCCTTCCCCGTCTCGACGGCCGATGGCGGCAATTACGAGACCTTCGCCAACAACGTCACCTCCATGCCGAAGCTGAACACCGGCAACCCCGAACTGGCCAACTACCTGCTGAAGGTGGCCCAGTATTGGATCGAGGAGGCCGGCATCGACGGCTGGCGGCTCGATGTGGCCAATGAGGTGGACCACCGGTTCTGGCGGGCCTTCCGCGACCGGGTCAAGGCCACCAAGGCCGATGCCTTCATCCTGGGCGAGATCTGGCACGACGCTACCGACTGGCTCCAGGGCGACCAGTTCGATTCGGTGATGAACTACCCCTGGCGGGATGCCACACTGGCCTTCCTCTCCGGCGCCATGGATGCGGTGGAGTACGACCGGGTGCTTACCCGGCTGCGCTTCAGCCATCCGCTGGAGGTGAACCGGGGCATGGTCAACCTGCTGGGCAGCCACGATACCCCC
Source organism: Mycobacterium leprae (assembly GCA_050262655.1). Classification (GTDB taxonomy): domain Bacteria; phylum Bacillota; class Sulfobacillia; order Symbiobacteriales; family Symbiobacteriaceae; genus DASXVX01. The sequence goes on from JBLNEM010000360.1 coordinate 1,092, forward strand.
CGGGTAGCCACCCTGCTGGGGAACGAAAAGGCGGCTCAGGCAGCGCTGCTGCTGTTGACCGCCGAGGGCGTGCCGATGGTCTACTACGGTGACGAAGTGGGCCTGGAGGGCGGGGGCGACCCCGACTGCCGCCGCTGCTTCCCCTGGGACGACTCGCCCCGCGGTGACGGCTCCAAGCGCGATGAGACCATGTTCAGCCTCTACCGCCGGCTGATTGCAATCCGCAACGCCTTCCCCTGGCTGAACGACGGCGCCTGGGAGCGTGTGGCGGCCGATCCTGTGACCGGTCTCTACGCCTTCCGCCGCCTGAGCACGCCTTCGACGGCCATGGCGCCGGCCGCCGATGAGGCCAGCCTCACCGTGGTGTTGAACACCGGCTTCCGTCCGGTGGCGTTCGCCATCCCCGCCGGCACCGGGCAGGTCGACCTGCTGGCCGGCGAGCGGCAGACCGGTACGATCGCCGCCGGCTCACTCAACCTGCCGTCCCGGGGCATTGCCATTCTGGGGTCGGTTGAACTGGCGGCCCAGTTGCTGAGCAGGAGGTAGCACCATGCAGAAGCGCAAGCGTTTCGGCCTCGCTCTGGCGGGGCTGGCCCTGACGAGCCTCCTGGCGCAGGCCGCCCCGGCTGCCGCGGCCGATCAGCCGCAGGCGCCCGCTGCGGGTCAGCCCTCGCTGGATGCCTCCCAGCGGCTCTGGCAGGACGAGTCGATCTACTTCGTCTTTCTCGACCGCTTCCATGACGGCGACAAGAGCAACGATGCAGGCACAAACCCCGCGGATCCCCGGGGGTGGCACGGCGGCGATATTCAGGGCGTCACCGACAAGCTGGACTACATCAAGTCGATGGGCTTTACCGCCATCTGGATCACGCCTTTCGTGAAGAACGACGGCAACGATTATCACGGCTACGGCGCCACCGACTTCTTCCAGGTTGACCCGCACTTTGGCACGCTGGCGCAGTTGAAGGAACTGGTGAACCAGGCCCACGCCCGGGGAATGAAGGTGCTGTTCGATGTGGTGGTGAACCACACCGGTCCCAACAGCCCCCTGACCGTGCAGCATCCCGACTGGTTCCACCCCAACAAGCCGATCAGCGACTGGAACAATGCCCAGAACGTGCAGAACGGCTGGCTCTACAACCTGCCGGACTTTGACCAGTCGAACCCGGCGGTACGGGATTACATTCTGTCGTACTCCAAGTACTGGATCGAGCAGACCGGCGTGGACGGCTTCCGGCTGGACACGGTACGGCACGTTGCCCCGGACTTCTGGACGTGGTACAACGCCCAGCTCCAGCAGATTAAGCCGGGCTTCTGGCTGATCGGCGAGGTGTTCGACAACAGCGCGTACAAGCTGCCGCTCTGGCAGAATGCCGGTGTCACCGCACTGCTGGACTTCCCGGACGATGCGGCGGCCCGGAGTGTCTTCGGCCAGGATGCGATGATGACCAACCTGTCAGAGACCGTCCGGCAGGTCGCGGACGCGATGCCCAACCCCTATGAGATGGGGGCCTTCCTGGACAATCACGACATGACCCGGTTCGTCTCCAACGCCAAGCAGGACGACCCGGTGGGCCGCTTGAAGCTGGGCCTGGAGTGGCTCTTCACCCAGCGGTCGATCCCGATCATGTACTACGGTACCGAAGTCGCCATGCCGGGCAAGGATGATCCGGACAACCGGCACGACTTCCCGTGGGAGAACCCGCAGCACACCGATGTGCGGGATCTGATCACCCGGCTGAACGCGATCCGTCAGGCGCACCTGGCCCTGCGCCGGGGTTCGATCACCACGCTGGCGGTCACCGGCAACGACTACGCCTACGCCCGGGTGGCCGGCAACGACAAGGTCGTGGTCGTACTGAACAACGACGGCAAGAACGCACTGGCCAAGTCGTACAACGTTTCGGCATTGGGCCTGAAGGACGGCACCACCCTCCGGGACGAGTTAACCGGCGCCGAGGTGACCGTTGCCGGCGGCCAGCTACCCGCCCAGGTAGGCCCTCGCACAGCGGCGATCTACGTGGTGACGGTGAGCAAGACGGCGAAGGCTGTAAGCGGCATTGTCATGGCCCTGCTCGTGGTCGTGCCGGTCGGCCTGATCCGGTTCCTGCGGCGTCGCCGCC
>JBLNEM010000361.1:0-3140 GCA_050262655.1 Mycobacterium leprae
GGCCGCCACTAACGCCAAGCGCCTCGATTTGAACCAGACCCCCCCGGCCGGGCCCGTACCGACCACTAAGAGCAGGACCAACACACACGCCCACACCGCGACCCGGGCCGGTCCTCTGTCCGGTCGGGGCGGTGCAGGCAACTGGGTTAGCGGCGTGCCGCAGTGGTTACAATAACGGGCCTCGGGGGAGACTGAGGTGCCACAGAAAGGACAGACATGGTGGGGAGCCAAGGTGACCGCTCCTTAAACCCGTGGAGGAGTCCGGACGATCTGAGCCGAACCCCCTTGTAGATAATTCGCCTCAATACAGTATACTGCTAAAAGTGAATGGAGGTCGATCCGTTGCCGGAAAATCTCCCAAAGCAAGAGTCAAGATTCCTTAACAATCTCCTCTGGTTGCTGGCACTGGTTGCGGCCTTTTATGGCACAAACTATGGCGCCGGCCTCATTGCCAGGGCGCTGCACTTTGCGCCGTTGACCGCCGCCCTGCTGGGCGAAGTGGTGATCCTGCTGCTGGTGCTGCTCTTTGTCTGGCTGGACCGGGGCGGGTTCAGCAACCTGGGGCTCCTGGGCCGGTGGGAGTCGTGGGATTCAGCCGCCGTCGCCGGGATCGTGGTCGTGCAGTGGGTGGGCAGCTTCATTACGGCTGCCATCCTACAGGTGACCGGGCTCTTCCGGGCTTCACAGGGCAAACCAGTGGCGGCCCTGTTCCGCAGCTTCGGCAACTACACGGGCAGTGAGTTTGTGCTGCTGGCCCTGGTGGTGGCCCTGGCCGCCGGTGTCTCCGAGGAACTGCTCTTCCGCGGCTATCTGATGACGCGGCTGGAGCGGGCCAGAGTGCCGGGGTGGGCCTGTGTCGGGATCAGTGCCCTGGTATTTGGCCTGGTCCACGTCAATGGCTACGGCATTCTGCCCGCTCTCAGCAAGGCCATCTGGATGGGAATTCCCGCCGGCCTTTACTTCTGGCGGCGTCGGAACCTCGGGCCGTTGATCATCGCCCATACGCTGATCGACTTCCTGGGCTTCCTGCTCACCTTTTTGGTGCTGAAGGTTGCACCGGGACTGCCGGGGCTCTAGAGAGCCGTCTCCTTCTTCTTGCGACCGCGCTTCTTCGGCGCCGGGCTGTTGCCCGCATCATACCCGACCGCAGCTTCGGCGGCTGCCAGCAACTCTTCGCTGGTGGCCGCCATTTCTACGGCCATGGCAGGCTGCGGCTCGGCCAGCGTGTGGCCGTGCTGTTCCACGTGCCGCTTCAGGAAACGGCCGGTGTGGCTGGCCTCGATGCGCACCACCTGCTCGGGCGTGCCCTCGGCGATGATCTCGCCGCCCCGGTTGCCGCCTTCCGGCCCCAGGTCCACGATCCAGTCGGCCTGCTGAATCACGTCGAGGTTGTGCTCGATCACCAGAACGGTGTCGCCGTTCTCCACCAGCCGCTGGAGCACTTCCAACAGCTTGTGCACGTCGGCGGTATGCAGGCCGGTGGTGGGTTCGTCGAGGATATAGATCGTCTTGCCGGAGGAGCGCCGGGAGAGTTCGGTAGCCAACTTCACCCGCTGGGCCTCGCCGCCGGAAAGCTGGGTGGCCGGCTGACCGAGCTTGATATAGCCCAGGCCGACGTCCTGCATGGTCTGCATCTTCCGGTAGATGCGGGGGATGGGCCGGAAGAACTCCACGGCCTCGTCCACGGTCATGTTGAGGATCTGCGCGATGTTCTTGCCCTTGTAGTGGACCTCCAGGGTCTCCCGGTTGTAGCGGGCGCCCTTACAAACCTCGCAAGGCACGTAAACGTCGGGCAGGAAGTGCATTTCGATCTTGATGATGCCATCGCCCTTACAGGCCTCGCAACGGCCGCCCCGCACGTTGAAGGAGAAGCGTCCGGTCTTGTAGCCGCGCATCTTCGCTTCGGGTGTCTGGGACATGAGGTCGCGAATCAGGTCGAAGACGCCGGTGTAGGTGGCCGGGTTGGAGCGGGGCGTCCGCCCGATGGGCGACTGATCGATGTCGATCACCTTCTCCAGGTGCTCCAGCCCGCGCATGTTGTCGTGCGCACCGGCCCTCTGCCGGGCGCCGTTCAGATCGGCCGCCAGCCGCTTGTACAGGATTTCGTTGACCAGGGTGGACTTGCCGGAGCCAGAGACGCCGGTGACCACGGTGAAGGTGCCGAGGGGCACCTTGAAGGTGACGTTCTTCAGGTTGTTCTCCCGGGCGCCCTCCACCACCAGCCACTTGCCGTTAGGCAGCCGACGGTTCAGGGGCACGGGAATCTCCTTGCGGCCGGAGAGATAGGCGCCGGTCTCGGAGTTCTCATTGGCCAGAATTTCGGGCAGCGGCCCGCTGCCCACGATGCGTCCGCCGTGCTCGCCGGCGCCGGGACCGATATCGACGATCCAGTCGGCGGCCCGCATGGTGTCCTCGTCGTGCTCGACCACGATGAGCGTGTTGCCGAGGTCCCGCAGGTGCATGAGGGTGTTGATCAGCCGCTCGTTATCCCGCTGGTGTAGACCAATGGAGGGTTCGTCGAGAATGTACAGGACGCCCACCAGGTGCGAGCCGATCTGCGTGGCCAGGCGGATGCGCTGCGCCTCGCCGCCGGAGAGTGTGCCGGCCGCCCGGTTCAGCGTGAGGTAATCGAGCCCGACGTTGATCAGGAAGCCCAGCCGCTCGTTGATCTCCTTCAGGATCTGCCGGCCGATCGTCTTCTCCCGCTCGGTCAGCTCCACCTGCTGCAGGAACCCCTGGCAGTGGAGCACGTCCATGGCCGTCAACTCGGAGACGGAGAGGCCGCCCACCTTCCAGGCCAGCGACTCGGGCTTCAGCCGGGCGCCGCCGCAGGCAGGGCAGGGCTTGGTGGTCATGAACTCTTCGATGGACTCACGGATGTAGTCGCTGGAGGACTCACGGTAGGCCCGCTCCAGGCTCTTGACCGCGCCTTCGAAGAAGACCTCGTAGGTCTTCACCTGACCGTAAATGTTCTCGTACTTGAACCGGACCTTCTGGTCGGGATAGCCGAAGAGCAGCACATCCACAAACTTCGGGTCCTGCTCATCCAGGGGGATGCTCTTGTCGATGCCAAGCTGCTCGCAGAGGGCATCCACCATGCCGAGGAAGTAGTGCTGCGTGGAGTTGGACCAGGGCACCAG
>JBLNEM010000362.1:0-2978 GCA_050262655.1 Mycobacterium leprae
CCGGCTGCCGCCAGGACATGGAACTCCTGATAGAAGGCGTAACCGAAGCAGGTATGGGGACCGCCGTGCACGTCCAGGACCAGCGGGTACTTCTTGCCAGGCTCGAACCCAACGGGCTTCAGCAGCCAGCCATGCACATCCCAGCCGTCCCGGGCCTTGAAGTTGACCTCTTCCACCTCGGACAGTTCCAGTTCAGCCCACAGCTTGCCGTTTACGTCGGTCAGCTTGGTTTCGGTATACTCCCGGGTGTCCAGCAGATAGAGATCGCCGATGTGATGGATATCGCCCGCCACGAAGGCGAACAGCTCGCAGTTGGCGTCGAAGCTGCCGCCGTAGATCTCCCGCTGCCCACCAGCCTGAATGTAGGGCTTGCCGCCGGCCACGGGGAAACCGTAGACCACGCAGGCGCCGCGCTCGGAGACCGAGACATAGATCACGTTGCCGTCGGGTGCCCAGGTCAGGTCAATCCCACCGCCGTTGCGCACGTCGGCGCCGACGGTGTCGCCAATGGCCAGGTCCCAGTTATCCAGGGTGCGGGGTTCGCCGCCATCCACCGGGAAGAGCCAGATGCTGGACTGGGTGGCGTTCTCATACTCATTCTGATGGCCCAGCGCCGCAACGGTGCGCCCGTCGGGCGAGAAGGTGGCGTCGAAGAACATGCCCCTCTGCTTGCTCAGGCAGGTCGGCGCAAATTCCGCTTCGGCCTGTTTGGCAGCAGCGGCGCAGTCTTCGGCCGCGGCCTTGCGCTCGTCGCCGGTGGGCTCCTGTGCACTGTGCGCCGTTGTGGCACGGGCAGCGGCCGAATCGGCGCCAGGAACGGCGACAAACCAGACGTCGAAGAAGCGCAGGCTCTCGTCATCGGTCCGCTTGGCGCCGAAGGCCAGGAACTTACCGTCGGGTGACCAGTTGGGGTTGCCATGATCGTACTCGCCCCAGGTAACCTGGATCGGAGCGCTCGCCGGCTGCTCGGCCGCCGGGACGTCAATGACCCAAACCTGGTTCTTCTTCTCGGGCAGGATACCGACCGAATTGGAGCGCCAGCCCATCCGGGTGAAGACCCGAGCCTCATCCTTCGCCTTCTTCTCGTCGGCCTTCTTATCGGCCTCCGCCTTGGGATGAGCGAGGAGCGAACGGTCCTCATCCTTGCCGACCATGGAGGTGAAGGCGATCTGCCGGCCGTTGGGCGACCAGACCGGATTGCCGGCGCCATTCTTCATCGTCGTGAGCTGCCGGGCTTCGCCGCCATACCGGTCGATCAACCAGATCTGCCGGTCGCCGCCCCGGTCGGAAACAAAGGCGATCTGCCGGCCGTCCGGCGACCACCGGGGAGTGCTGTCGGACTTGGGTCCGCGGGTGAACTGTACAGGGGTCCCGCCAGCAGCGGGCACCATCCAGAGCGAGGAGCGCGGCTCCTTGGACTCCTTGTCAATCGTGGTGCGCACAAAGGCGATCATCTCGCCGTCCGGGCTGATCTGCGGATCGCCAACCGTCACGAACTGATACAGATCCTCGGGCACAAGCTTGCGCTTCGTAATCTCAGACATGCGGCGCCTCCTTTGGCTCTGGGTCATAAGAGCATTGTTTATACAGTGACGAGCGCTTCCCCTGCTGTCGCCCCAAAGTTGTTCGTGCCACGAACAAAAAAGGCGAGGGGGCGATTCCGCCGCCACCCGCAACTGTCCAGACGATATGTGAAGCAAGGAGGGTCTCCGATTCGTCCAATGACTTGAGAGGAGATGAACCGTGCGTGAAACGACTGGCTAAGATCTTCCTACCTCTCTGCCTATTCGTTGTTGTGACCGCTCGTCCAGCAGGGGCTACGGACTGTGCGCCGCATACAGTCGAGGAGAGCGTAACAGGGGCAGACGCCGTTGTGATTGGCACTGTAACCGAGGTGGACGACGGTGTGCTCATCCGCTCCGGCAACACCATTCGCATGCCAGAAACGGGGATCCCCCACATGCTAGACATTGAGCATGTCTATAAAGGAGAAGTAGGATCTTCGCTGACGGTCTACCAGCGGTGGATTGTCGGCGCCCCCAGCTTGCAGGTGGGAGATCGCTGGCTGCTCTTTCTTCATCGCGACCAATTTGGCAACTTAACAGCAGGGCCATGTACGCCAAGCGCCAAACTGGAGCCGGGTACCGAACCCGCGCCGGAAGTACTTGGCGCCACCTTGACGCTTGCTACCCCTGTTTCAACTGAACAGATTGGGACGTACATCCACGCTACCGCTCGCGCAGACTTGAGTGGCCACACGGAGGTAGTCATTCATAAGGCGTACGCCGGCCAGTCGGGTCCGATCCGGGACATCATAGGCATGCAGGTTCCCGCCCCAGACGGTTTTCCCAAGGTGGAGATTGCGACCTCCGGCGCCGTCAAAGCAACCCGCGAGAATGGCCGTATTGTGGTCGAGTCGACGGGGCCTGGTCTGGGCGAAATCGATCTGTTTGTCACTTACAACCGCCTCGTGAGCACCATTTGGCTTCAGGTGCCCGAGGCATCAGGTGTGGGCACAATTCGACTGAACGCTGTTACCGAGTTTGGCGATGGAATGCATGCCGCACGGCAGGGCAACCATGTGACAGTTCGGAGTGCCGATGGGCAAGAAAAGAGTGTGGTCGACCGGTCCTACCCGAAAAGCTGGTCAGCAGATGCAGCGGTCCCTGCTGGGTCAATGATCCTTCTCAACGTGGCAGGTGAACCGGACCGGGTAGCGCCCATGTGGATGACCCAAGTCAGCCTCGGAGTGGCTATACTCTCACTTGGCCTGTCAGGGTATCTGGTCCTGAAGTTAAGGAGAGCAACTCCACCACGGAATCCCGCAACCTGAAATCCACGTTGGCCCGGTGCTGTAGGAAAGGCAGTCGATATGATTGGCGGCGCAGCCAGAAGAAGCACCGGCGCCGGTGGTTTGCGGGCAGGGCGTTCCCCAGGGGGGGGGTGGTTGGCGAGTTATTGGCCAGGGCCCCCCACGC
>JBLNEM010000363.1:0-3543 GCA_050262655.1 Mycobacterium leprae
CGCCTTCTCGGCGGACATGACCACGACTCCGGCCGCCCCGTCGTTGATGCCCGAAGCGTTGCCGGCGGTGACCGTGCCGTCCTTCTTGAAGGCCGGCTTCAGCTTCGACAGCGACTCCACGGTGGTACCGAAGCGGGGGTGTTCATCGGTGTCAAACACGGTGTCACCCTTCTTGCTCTTCACCACCACCGGTACGATCTCGTCCTTGAACCGCCCGGACGTGACCGCGGCTTCAGCCTTCTGCTGCGAGGCTGCGGAGAACTGATCCTGCTCTTCCCGGGTGATGCCGTACTGCTCGGCGATGTTCTCGGCCGTCAGCCCCATGTGCACGTTCTCCCAGGCGCAGGTGAGGGCGTCCTTGATCATGGAGTCCTCTACCGTCCCATGGCCCATCCGGTAACCGGTGCGGGCCTTGGGCAGGATGTAGGGCGACATCGACATCGACTCCTGGCCGCCGGCGATGATCGTCTCGGCGTCGCCCAACATGATCGCCTGGGCCGCCAGCGCCACCGACTTCAGGCCGGAACCGCAGAGCTTGTTGATGCTGGTGACCGGAACGGTGACCGGAATGCCAGCCTGGAGCGAGGCGATGCGGGCAGGGTTCTGCCCCTGGCCGGCTGTCAGGATCTGGCCCAGGATCACTTCATCGACCTGATCGGGCTCCAGCCCGGAACGACGCAGTAGATCCCGGATCACGGTTGCGCCCAATTCATGGGCCGTCAGGCTGCTGATGGCGCCGCCAAAGGTGCCGACTGCCGTGCGGGCAGCCGCCACGATGACCGCTTCATGCATGCGAAACGCACCTCCTGAGCGATTACATGTACCAACCGCCGTTGCAGTCGAGGACCGCACCCGTCATGTAGTGGGCACGAGGTGAAGCCAGGACGCCCGCCCAATAGGCGATGTCCTCCGGCTTGGCCCAGTAGCCGCACGGAATCTTGGCCGTAATGGCGTCCAACTGCTCCTGCGGGTACTTCAACATCATGTCGGTCAGAATGTAGCCCGGCGCCAGGGCGTTGACCGTGACGCCCTTCTTGGCCATCTCAGTGGCCACCTCTTTGGTGAAGCCGATCAGGCCCGCCTTGGTGGCGGCGTAGTACGGGGTGCCGAAGACGCCGGTCCGCCCCACATAAGAGGCAATGTTGATGATGCGGCCCCAGCCGCGGTCCCTCATCGGATTGATGAAGGCCTTCGTGCAGAGGAAGGGACCGGTCAGGTTCACATCGACCACCGCATCCCAGTCGGGCTTGGTGGCCTTCTTCATGGTGCCGTCCCGGTTGATGCCGGCGTTGTTCACCAGAATGTCCAACTGGCCCACCTCGGCGGCCATGCGGTTGACGTCCTCCTCCACATTCACGTAGGCGGGGAAGAACCGGGCGCCGTTGCCCAGCTCTGCCACGGTTTTCAGGGCTTCAGCCTCCATTGGGGGAATGTCATTGACGATCACGGTGGCACCCTTGCCCGCCAGTTCCAGGGCAATGGCCCGGCCCAGGCCCCGGGCGCTGCCCGTTACCAGGGCGACCTTTCCGGTCAGTTCCTGTGTCATCTTGAAACTCACTCCTTCGGTGTAATCGCCTCAGGCAATGCCTGGGCGCAGTTCTCCATAAAGGCGAAGGCATCGCTCAGCCGCATGAACCGCAGTTCCTTGCCCGTCTGGACATGGCGAACCGTAACTCGCCACGACGGCGCTTCTATGCCCTCGTCGGCCCCCTCATCCATGAGGCGGACCACAAAGGAGGCGATCAGCGGTGGATGGCCCACGGTAACTCACCCCACTACGGTGGCGTTGAGGAAATCGGCTGAGGCCTTGGCGAAAGCCTCATACTGCTCCAGGAACATGCAGTGACCGGCCACCTCGAGCATCTGCATCCGGGCGTGCGGGATGCGCTCCTGAATCTCCCGGGCGTAGGGCAGGGGCGTCAGCACATCCTCGTCGCCGGTCAGCAGCAAGGTGGGGCAGGTAATCTGCGGCAGGTCGGCCAGCACGTCGTGCGTCATGCCGCCCCGAATCAGGTGATGCACCGCGTGGGCCGGCAGGGCCGTGCCCTTCTCCCGGAAAGGCTTCAGCCCTTCGAAGTGGTTGTTCAGGTAGCTGCGGCCCCAGATCCACGGGGTGGACGTATCGAACCGGAGCGGACCGCCGCCGGCGCCCATGGCCGAGTCCCAGCTGTTCAGCTTTACCTGCATGAAGGTGTCGGCCCGGCCATAGCCGTTGGCGAGCACCAGAGCACTAACCCGCTCGGGATGGCGCACCGCATACTGCATGGCGATACAGGCGCCGCTTGAGACCCCGATGATCGCCGCCTGCTGGATGCGGAGCCCATCCAACAATCCGGCCAGGTCCTCGGCGTGAATCGCCGGGGTGTAGGGCCCCTCCTCCGGCTTGTCCGACCCGCCCTGCCCACGGCAGTCGTAGGTGAGCACATGGAAGTGTTCCGTGAAGTAGGGCAGATGGGCATTCCAACTGGAGAGATCGGTCAGGAGGCCGTTGACAAAAACCAGCACCGGCCCTTCGTACCGCCCCTGCCACTGGTAGTGCAGCTTCAGGCCGTTGTGCATGATATCGGGCATTTACTCCACCTTCCCCCATTTGATCGCCGTAGCGCCCCAGGCGTAGCCGACACCGGCGCTGGCGCCCACCACCAGATCGCCATCATTGATCCGCCCCTGCTCCAGGGCCAGATGAATGGAGAGAATCTGGTCAATCTGGCCGATATGGCCGTAGTCCTCCAAATAAATCGCCTTCTCCAGGCCAATTCCCAGCTGCTGCAGCAGGAACTCATGGCCGGAGCGCTTCATGTGCAGGATCGCAAAGTAGTCGATCTGCTCCGGTTTGTAGCCGCCCTTGGCACATGCCTGCCGCACCACGGAGACGAAGTTTTGCGTGGAGACCTCGTTCAGCCGGTCCCGCATCTTCTGCTGGTCGAAGACGTCCAGGTAGAAGAGCGAGTCGTCGTGGTTCCGCAGGCCGGCCACGGTGCCGCCGCCCTTCACGCCGACAATGTCGGTCAGCGTGCCATCGACCATCAGGGCCGAACCCAGTACCCGGTTGCGCCCGTAGTTCTTCTGCAGGATCATCGCCCCGCCGCCGGCGCCCAGGTTATACATGAAGCTGACCCGGGAGTTGGCGTAGTCGATGAAGTCGCCGTTCCGGTAACCGCCGGCCAGGAGCACGGTGTTGATGCTGTCGTCGGTCAGCATGAGGGCCTCCGCCAGCTTCATGCCCAGCACCCAGGTGCCGCACCGCAGCGCCGTATCGAAGGCCCAGGCCCGGGTAGCGCCCACTTCGAAGGCGGTCTTGATGCCCCCGGTCCAGAGCTGGTACTCCTTGTACTCCTCGCCGATGCAGATCACCAGGTCGATCGCCTCGGGGCTGATTCCCGCCCGCTCGATCGCCTGCCGGGCCGCCCGGATCCCCATCGCCACGGTGCCGTCATCCGGCCCGGGCACAGGCTTTTGCCGGAAGCCCATCTTCTGCTCGATCACGTCCTGGGGAATGCCGCTCTGGCTGGCGATCGCCGCCGCCGTCATGCGGGGTTCAGG
>JBLNEM010000364.1:0-10277 GCA_050262655.1 Mycobacterium leprae
CCAGGGCACGTCCGATCCACTCACCGGCCTGGGAGAGCAACCGCAGGCAAAGCAGATCGCCATCCTGCGCTGCGGCCACGATCATCTCTCGGGTGAGCGCTTCCCTACGCCCCTCGGCCAACTCGACCAGCAGGGATTCGGTGCCCCGCTCTAGTTCGGCGCCGGCCCTGGCCACAAATGCCTCGTCACTCACCATGGCTTCGAGGCAGCCACGCTGGCCACACCAGCAGAGTGGTCCGTCCGGCTCTACCTGCATGTGCCCGAGTGCGCTCATGGAACCGGTCGAGCCCCGCATGGTCTCGCCGTTCCGAATCAATGCGGCGCCTACCCCGGCCCCCAGCGTGACGGCCAGCAGCCGTTCGTCGGCCTTACCCCCGCCATGGCGCTGCTCACCCAGGGCGAAGGCCGTGGCGTCGCTCTCGACCACCACCGGCATGCCCAGTCGCTCCGTCAGATATGGCCCAATCGGTTCCTCTTCCCACTGGAGCATCGGCCAGCTGTGCAGCAGGCCGCTCTCCGGCTCCACCCGTCCGGGCAGCACCAGACCGAGACCCATGACACGATTGCTGTCCGGCCCGTACTCCCGCATCATCTCGGTCACCCAGGTAATCACCTGACGCAGGACCTCATCGGCCGATCGCCCACCCCGCAGCGCACGCCGGTGCCGGGCAATCAGATGTCCGTTCAGGTCGGCCAGCCCGAGGCTGACGGATCGGGGGCTGATGCGAACCGCCGCAACCAGCCGGGAACGGGGGGCCAGTTCCAGGAGCACGGGTTTGCGCCCGCCGGTGGATTCGGCCTCGCCCACTTCCAGGACGATGCCTTCGTCCATTAACAGGCCAATGATCTCCGTAATGGTGGACCGCCCCAGTTGGGCACGGCCGGCCAGTTCCACCCGAGAGATCGGCTGGTAGGTGCGGAGCAGATGCGATACCAGTGCAACGTTCAGATCCCGAAGTAGGTTGCGGTCTCCGCCCTTCATGCAAATCCCTTCCTGCATAGAAAAACCTATGAAGGGGGGACGGTTGTCCCCCCTGCAGATCATGACGCTAAGAACTAGTTGTGCAACTTCCATGATGGAACGGCTAAATCCTGCCTTTGTCCGATTCGTGGTTTCTATTGCATATACAGAAACGTTAAATAGAAGCACCCCGGGCCAACGGTGGCCCAGGGTGCTTTCGCACCGTCATCTCAATCGGCCCGGAAGGTCAGCCGCTCTGAAGCGCCGGGATGGATCGCCGCCTGGCGCCAGACGGCGCTGCCGTCCGGCCCGGGCAGGCAGACGTGGATCCAGACGGGGGCGGAGCGACGGCCCAGGGTGAGCGACAGGCTCCCCTCGGCGTAGGCTCCCTGGACCGCGAGGCTCTCGTCCGTACCGAGGGCCACCTCGCCGGCAAAAGCCCCGGCCGTCGGGTAGACGTAAAGGTGCAGGTTCTGCACGGCCGACGCATCGCCATGGGCCATGCCCTCGGCCAGCCGCCCCGATCCGGCCAGGCTGAGCGGCAGGATGCTGCCCGCCCGGACGAAGACCGGAATACGGTTCCACGGAGCATCGCACCAGAGGCGTTGCCCACCGGTGAATCGGCGACCGGTCCAGAAGTCGTGCCAGACCCCTTCGGGCAGATAGACCTCCCGCCCCAGCGCGGACTCCTCGGTCACCGGAGCCACCAGCAGGTCGTCGCCCAGGTAGTATTGATCGGCCACCAGAGCACAGGTCGGATCGGCCGGATGCATCAGGAAGAGCGGCCGCATCATGGGCAGACCGGTGTGTTGGCTGGCGATGGCGCTGTGGTATAGGTAGGGCAACAGATTCATGCGCAGATGCGCATAGAACCGGTAAAGCTCGATGACCTCGGGGCGACCGGTGCGCTCCGCAATGTTCCAGGGCGTCCGGTCCTGGTTAAACTGCGCCTTGGACTCGGCGTGGTACTGCATCACCGGGCAGAAGCAGGCCATGGCCGTGCTCCGGCTGAAGAGCTCCGCCGTCGGAATGTCACCGGAGAAGCCGCCCAGGTCCCAGCCCCAGTAGGGCAAACCGGACAGCCCCGCATTCAGCCCCGCCACCACCGAAGTGCGGAAGGCCTTCCAGGTGGAGGCTTCATCGCCCGCCCAATGGAGCGGGAAGGCCTGGGCACCGGTATAACCGGCCCGGCTGAAAGTGACCCCGTCGCCACCGGTTCGCTCCTGCACGAAGCGGTAGGTGGCGCCGATGTACTGGTTGGCGTAGAGGTTGCGGCTCTCGAGGCCGGTGGTGCCGTCGGCCAGCTTCACCTCACGGTTCCAGATAAACTCACCGCCGTCGGTCTTGAAGCCGTCCAGTCCCACTTCGTCCAGCAGGTAGCGGCGTCGTTCCAGCCACCACTGAACCGCGGCAGGGTTGGTGAAGTCCAGCAGCAGGCTGCCGGCAAACCAGCCTTCGGGAATGCGGTAGGGCTGGCCGTCAGCATTCTTCACGGCATAGCCCTGTTCGAGCATGTAGGCTTCATCCAGGTCGTGCTGTGCGTGCCGGATGCCACCCATCTGCTTGTTGACCGGGATCTGCCAGAACAGGACCCGCATGCCCTTGGCGTGCAAGTTCTGTACCATGGACCGCGGATCGGGCCACCGGCCCCAGGCCGGGAAGGTGAAGTCGTTGTAGCAGAAGCCCGGGCCGCCCTTGCGCGGGGCATACTGTGCGTCGTTGAACAGGTAGAAGGTGGCCTCGTCGCTCCACTGTTCCACCACCAGCACCGCGGACGGAATGTCGTACTGCTCGGTCAGGCGGACCTGTCGCTCCACTTCGGCCTGACTGTCCCAGTTGTTGCTGGACATCCAGGGGCCGAAGGACCAGCGGGGCGGCAGAACAGGTTGGCCGGTCAGGGCGCTGAACTGGGCGAGCGCCTGCTTGAGGTCAGGGCCCGGCAGAAGGGAGAGCTCCAGGCTGCTGCCGTGGAACTGCAGCCGCAGCTTGTCGCCCACCGATGCTCCCAGGTCCAGTTCGCCGACGGCCGCCGTATTCGCCCAGAGGCCATGGCCCAGGGAGGAGAGCACCAACGGCACCGGGATATAGGTCCGGTCCCCCTGGTTCTTGTATTCGTTATAGACCGTGTTCTGCACGGTTTTTCCCCTGCGGTCAAGCCGGTCAAACCGCTCGCCGGTGCCGTAGAGACGCTCACCTTCCGCCAAAGTCAGGGAGCGCTCGACCTGTACGACGGTGCCATCGGGCTTCTCCCACCAGCGATAGGCTTCCGTCGGGTAGTCGGAGGCCAGCAACCGGCCTTCACCATCGGACACGGTGAGTCGAAGCGGCTCGGGCTCCACCGTAACCGTGAAGGCACCCACCTGGAACCGGCCCTGCCGGCCCACGATCGCAGCCGTCTCTACAGGGGCTGCCTGCTCGGCCGGGCGGGTCTCCAGTCGGAGCGCCAGTGTCCCGGCCGTCCCTTCGCGCACCACGACCCGGGCAGACTGCGTGCCCAACTGGTCGGCACAGTGCAGCACGAGGCCGCCCTCTGCGCTGGTAGCAATGTCCAGGAGGCGCCTGATGCCATTGGCCACTAACACCCCGAACTGGTACCAGGGCGTCGCTGTTTCGCCGCTCACCCACCGGTAGGCCACCGCCGCACCGGCGCTGAACGGCCCCAAAACGGCCGCCCAGACACCCTCGTGCTGCCAATGGGGCGGTGTGTAGGTGGCAGTGACCGGCGGCTGGGGGGCGCCGTTGAGGCTCCACTCCAGGCGCAAGGGGCTGCTGCCTTCGGGGGCCGTGGCCCGGATTTCCACCGGACGGCCAGCCAAAGGGTCTCGGGGAGAGCGTTCCGGCAGGTAGTGGTGGTAGGGATGGTCGTGACCGGTCGGGATATGCCGCAGGGCCCCCTTCCCTTCGGCTGCAGCCAGCAGCAGTCGGAAGGCGCACCCCCAGACGCTCTCCCCGGAGAGCGCTGCCCGCAGTTCCGCCAGCCGCCTGGGATGAGTCCCTTTCATCTGGTAGTAGTAGGCCAGCCAGGCGGTGCCGGGCTCAGCCTGGACCCCTTCGCCCTCCAGCGCCTGGACCGTTGCGATCATCTGCAGGTCCTCGCAGCCGAAGAGGCCGAAGGGCACCAACAACAGCAGCGAAGGATCAACCTGGTCGCCGGCCGGGGCTGCCGCCAACCGACCGCCACGGGTGCACTCCCGCAGCACGAACTCCCGGAGCGCCTTCACGTGGCGGGGCAGTTCCAATTCCGGCAGGAACGGGGCCAGGGTGCGGGCGGCCCCGTACAACGCCCCGTAGGCCGCCGTTTCGTCCCAGGTCCGGGCCAACATGGACGGAAGTAAGCGCCGGGCAGCCGCAATCACCGCCGCCTGTGCCTCCGGGCGCAAGTCGCCGAACACTTCACCGGCCGCCCAGAGCCAGGCAGCGGTTCGCCAGTCGGCGGCGTGCGCCCGGGGCGCAACCTGTTCGTAGTACGCCGATACGGCCTGCACGTCGCCGTGCGCCGTCAGCGCGCGCACGATGAAAGCTGCTTCGAGGGAGTCCACCGCTGCCAGGCGCTGTTGCAACCAGGTTAGATCAGCCACGCTCCTCGCCCCCTTCAGCCCCACGGGCGCCGTATGCACTCCAGATGGCATGTGCCAGGTAGCCGGCGCAAGTGGCAAAGGCCGCTCCGGTCTGGCACTCGCCGGTATGCTCGTCGATCGATTCACAGGCGATCCCGTTGTCCATGGGTGCCCGCACGATCAGGTCCCGGGCCTGAGCCTTGCGCCACGGCAGGAACAGACTGTTGGCAGCGCTCAGAATCCAGGGGTGCTCTGCATGGGTGCAGCCCAACTCTTCGAATTCGCACCCGGTGAAGGCATGCCGGTATTCCGGCGACCGTACATAGGCAACCGTAGCTTGATAGACCGGATCATCCCAGCCGCAGAACCCGTGAACGGGCAACATCTGCAGGCTTCCCGGCGGCTCGTCGTAGAACCGGTACCGGCCCTGGAGGTCAACCTCCCAGGCGAACCGCCCTTCCTTGACGCAGTGGCTCCAGATCGCCGCCCATACCCGTTCTGCCTGAGCGTCCAGTTGAGCGGGATCACCGAAGCCGAGGCGGGCCACCGCCTTCAGGGCCTTCCAGACCAGCACGTTGTCATAGGTGCAGTAAGGATAGACCGCAACGTCGTCGGTGGGGAGCAGGAACGTGTCATACAGGTCGACCGTCGGATGCTTCCGGCCCGCCAGGGTCGCCAGAATCCGGTCGACGGTAGTGCGAACGGCCGACTCCTTCAGCACCGAGCGGTCGCTGGTGGCATTCACATAGGCATCCAGCGCCAGCAGCGGCGCCATCAGTTCATCCAGTTCGAAGCCGGGCTCCAGCACCACCCCGTCGATGTACCGGCTATGAATGCCGGCATTGCGCGCCTGCCGGCCAAAGACATAGCCCAGGACCTCCCGGGCCTTGGCCGGGTTGCTGATCAGCAGGCCGGGGAACGACCAGTACAGGGCGTCCCGATCCCAGTAGGCCGCACTCACGTAGTAACGGGGGCTGCGGGAGGTGACGCAGACCAGTTCTTCCGTGTCCAGCGTCCGGCCTGTGGCGTAGAACTCGTTGAACAGCAGGTTCAGGTTCAGCCGCTGGTCCAGCAGTGCGTCGCCGGTGGAGCGCTGCCGCTTTGCCAGCCACGCCAGACTCTCGGTCAGCAGGCGGTCGTAGCCAGTGCGCTGCATCTCTCGGGCAGCGGTCACGGCGCCCACTTCCTCCAGCCCCAGTCCCCAGTAGACGGTCAACTCGGCCGTTTGACCCTTGGCCAGTTGGGCCGACCGCCAGACCCCGAAGCGTTCGGGATCGCCTTCAGCCTCGAAGCCTGCACCTTCGGCCAGGGGGGCGAGGGCAAACTGACTGACGGTGGAGCGGAAGTCCAGCACCGGTCCCTGGGCCCAATCGCTATGGTAATGATGCCGGGTTCCGGCCATCGGTTTTGTCACGTTAATGGTGTGCTGCGTGTAGCCCCAGTGGCCTTCAAAGCCCCAGGCGATTGGCAGATCGTCCGCCAGCGACTCAACCACCAGCCGGGTAATGAAACCGCGCTGCTCCACGGGCGCCAGGTAAGTACCGGTTACACGCACGCGGTCGGTCTCGGCTGTAAAGGTGGGAATCCACCCGCCCAGCCGCCGCCACTGCAAGTGCTCGAACGGAATCCGGGAGCCCAAAACCTCTACCCGTGGAGTGAGCAGCGCTTCCCCGCCCACTTCCACCAGCCCGCGGAAACCCATGTGCAAGAAGTTGATCGACTCAATGCCGCCATCGTGCGCCTGAATCGTGGGCAAGGCGACGCATTCATTGCCGGTTGGATAGAACGCCACGAGCTGTACTCCCTCCAAATCGAAACGGGGGGACGACCGGCAGGTCGCCCCCCGTGCGGTTCCTTTACTTCAGCAGGTCCTCCAGCTTTTTCTGGGCATTCTCCAGAGCCTGCGCGGCGGTGATCTTGCCGAGGCGGGCAGCTTCCAGTTCCTTGCCGACCTGGTCGGTCTCCTCGTTCCACTTGTCAAGAACGGGCGGCTCCACGGCATACTGCAGGGAGTCGAAGACGGCCTTGCGGTTGGCCGGGTTGGTCTGCTTCAGGTAGCTATCCACTAGCTTGGTGTCGGCCACGGCCGGCAGTTCCCAGGAGGCATCCATGCGGACCTTGACGGCCTCGGGGCTGCTGGTCATGAACTTGGCCCACTTGTAGGCAGCATCGGCATGCTTGCTGTCCTTGCTGACGACCACGGCGTTGGCGAAGAAGTGGGTGGCCTTCTGGGTGTTGCCGGGCTCCACGGCGATGTCCCACTTGAAGGGCGCATCCTTGAAGGTGCCAAACTGCCAGATGCCGGTGTGGGTCATGGCGATCTTGCCAGCCTTGAACAGGTCGTCGCCCTGCTGACCGCCCAACTGAGCGTCGGTCGGCTGGATCTTGTACTTGTTGACCCGGTCGATCAGGTACTGGAGGGCGTCGGCGTTCTGCTTGGAGTTGATGGTGACCTTGCTGCCGTCCATCAACTTGCCACCGTTCTGGGCGGCAACCTTGTAGAACTCCCAGAACTGCAGCGGCTCGAAGGAGCCCCAGACGCCAGCCTTGGCATCGGTCAGCTTCTGAGCGGCATCCAGCTCATCCTTCCAGGTCCACTTGTCGGTGGGGTAAGGCACGCCGGCCTTGTCGAACAGGTCCTTGTTGTAGAACAGGACGACGTTGGAGAAGGACTCCACCAGGCCGTACTGCTTGCCGCTGTAGTTGAAGACCTTGTAGGCGCCCTGCGAGTAGACGGTATCCAGCTTGTCCTGTGCGGCCTGGGCCGACAGGTCAGCCAGAACGCCCTTCTTGGCATAGCTGACGAAGTTCTCGTAGTTCAGCTCATAGGCATCGGGGGCGGTACCGCCCGAAACGGCCGTCTGGAGCTTGGTGAAATACTGGTCGAAGGCGACGGGCTGGACCTGGACCTTGATATCCGGATTCTTGTCCTGGAAGGCCTTGACCATCGCGTCGAGGTCCTTCAGGTGGTCCGGGGCGGCTGAGAAGGTCATGTAGGAAATGGTGACCGGTTCGGCCTTCTTGTCCGTGGACGGGGCCGACTGCGTGCCCTTGGTGCTGCTGCAACCAACGAGCAGGGCTGCGGCCATGACGACTGCGGCGAAACGCTTCCAAGCCATGGTGAATCCCCCTTGTGAGATCTGAATCGGCCGGAACTATATGAGGCTGTCCGGCAAGCCGGGCAGTTCTCTCCTATCCCTTGACGCCCGAGAGCGTCACGCCCTTCACAAACTGCTGTTGGGCCACCAGGTAGGCCAGAATCATGGGCAGCACGTTGAGCACGGCGCCCGCCATCACCAGGTTCCACTCGGTGCTGTATTGCCCCTGAAGGGTGGCCAGGCCCAGCGGCAGGGTCATATGCCTGGGATCGCTGGTGATCACCAGCGGCCACAGGAAGCTGTTCCAGTTGGCCATGAAGGTGAAGACGGCCAGAGCGGACAGCGACGGTTTGACCAGGGGCAGAACGATCCGGCTATAGACCGTCCAGTGCGAGGCGCCATCGACAAAGGCAGCCTCTTCCAGCGCCCGCGGGAGGGTCAGGAAGTTCTGCCGGAGCAGGAAAGTGCCGAAGGCACTGAAGGCGCCGGGTAGAATCAGGGCCTGATAGGTATCGGTCCAGTGCATCAGCTTCATCAGGATGAAGAGCGGCGTGAGCGTCACCTGCTGCGGGATCATCAGGGTGGCCAGATAGAGCAGGAAGACCGACTCCCGCCCCTTCCACTGAATCCGGGCGAAAGCATAGGCCGCCATCGACGAGGTGATCAGTGTTGCGCTGGTGCCGATGACCGAGACGATCAGGCTGTTGGCAAAGAAGCGTCCCACCGGAAAGGCATCAGCCACACGCTGGTAGTTGTCCAGAATGAACGGCTGCGGGATCAGCCTGGGCGGCATGGCCATGACACCCATGTTGGTCTTGAACGAGGTAGAAAGCATCCAGACGAACGGGAAGAGCATCCAGAGGGCAGCCGCCGTGAGGATGAGATACGAGAGGATTTGCTTGAACAGTTTCATCGACGCCACCCCCTATTCGTAATGGACCCAGCGGCGCTGGCCCCACATCTGGATGAGCGTGGCCGCAAAGACCAGGGCGAATAGGAACCAGGACATGGCCGAGGCGTAACCCATCCGCCCGTATCGGAATGCGTTGTTGTAGATTTGCTGCACCAGCACGTTGGTGGCGCCCGCCGGCCCGCCGTTGGTCATGACGTAGACCTGTTCGAACACCTGGAACGAGTTGATCAGCGAGATGATCAGCACGAAGAAGGTCGTCGGAGAGATCAGCGGCAGCGTCACGTGCCTGAACTTCTCCCAGGGAGTGGCGCCGTCGAGGCTGGCGGCTTCGTAGTATTCATCGGCAATCCCCTGGAGCCCCGACAGGTACAGGACGGAGACGAAGCCCATGTCCTTCCACACCGAGGCCAGGATGATGGCCGGCATCGCCCAGTGTTCATCGAAGAGCCAGGCAGGCCCGTGAATGCCGATCAGGGAGAGCATGTAGTTCACCATGCCCACGTTGGGGTTGAACAGCCACTTCCAGATCAGCGCCACGGCCACCCAGGAGGAGACCACCGGCAGGAAGAAGGCGGTCCGGTAAAAGGCGAGCCCCTTCAGCTTCTGGTTCAGCACCAGGGCAACCCCCAGCCCGACCGCCAGCACCAGCGGGATATACCCGATGATGAAAGTGAAGGTGTGCCGGGTGGCAGCCCAGAAGTCCACATCCTTCATGAGATTCCGGAAGTTCTGGAGCCCCACGAACACCGGGGCCGAGAGCAAGTCCCACTTGAACAGCGAGAGTCCCAAGCTTGCCACCACCGGCACCAGGGAGAAGAGCAGGAAGCCAATCAGGTTAGGCAGCAGGAATAAGAGGATGATGAGCGCCTTCTTCAGGCCGCGTTCGCCTACCATGTGCGTCCCCCCTCGGGCACGTCTTTGTTCTCGAGACTGGGGCGCACGGTGTCGGACTGCTCCACCGGAGCCCGAAAGGCCTCCTCCAGCACCAGCACCGCAGCCCCCTTCACCCAGCCGTCGATCCCTACGGACCACGGCACCACCGGCACCGAGGAGAGCGCAGGGAACGCGTGCTGCTGCACCGTCGCACTGACCGACTCCAGCAGTTGGTTGCCGGCGGTCAGCATGCGCTCGCCGCCCAGGACCACCCGGTCCGGGGCCAGCAGGTTCACACTGTTGGCGACGGCGATGCCGATCCGCCGTCCGGCTACTGACAGCACCTCTTGGACCAGAGGATCGCCGCTTTGCGCCCTGGAAACCAGTTCCGGCCAGGTCAGGCCGGTCTGCCGGCAGAGCGCCCGGTCAGCCGCCACGGCGTCCAGGCAGCCCTGGCGGCCGCAGTTGCACAGCGGTCCGTCGGGCTCGACGAGGGTGTGGCCAATCTCCCCGGCGCCACCCTTGTAGCCCCGGTGCAGTTTCCCGCCCACCACGACGCCGCCGCCAATGCCCACGCCCACCGTGAGACAAAGCAACGTATCGGCTCCCTTGCCGGCGCCAAACCAGCGCTCGGCCAGGGCTACGGCATTCGCATCGTTGTCCACGTAAACCGGTACGCCCAAAGCTTCGGCCAACCGCGGCCGCAGGGGCATCCTTGCCCACTCCGGAGCGAAACCGTTGCTGCAACTGCCCTGTTCCGGGTCCACCACGCCGGGCATAACCACCCCGGCCCCGATCGCCGGGCCCAGATCCGCCGCCGCCTCGGCCTGCACTTGCCGTGCGGCCTCCAGCACCCGGCTGATCACATGCTCCGG
>JBLNEM010000365.1:0-10144 GCA_050262655.1 Mycobacterium leprae
ACGCAAGAGCCAGTGGGGGTGACCCCACTGGCTCTTTCTTGCGAGCGTATCCTACATCATCGGCCCGGGTGCGACCCGGATGCGGCCCGAGTGCGGCGAGCGATGATCTGGCGTACCCGGAGCCGGCGGGTCTGTGACGCCGTTCGGGCGCCCGAGGAGACCCGAAGGGGCTCCGCAGAATCAGCGCCCGGGGCGGCACAGGCCCGACGGCGTAGGTTACTCCCGCGAAGTCCCCCGGCGAGTCTGAAAAACCGCGAAACGAAGACGGGCGTCACCGAAGCCGGCGGGCCTGGGCTGCCGTTCGGGCGCCCGAGGAGACCCGAAGGGGCTCCGCAGGATCAGCGCCCGTGGCAGCACAGACCCGCCGGCGTAGGTTACTCCCGCGAAGTAACCCCCCCGGCGATTCGCTGGACGTAATGAACCAGGAACCGCTCGGTGAAAGCCAGCAAGCGGCGATCGACCTGCTCCGGCGTGTCGCTGTACCAGTGATAATTTGGCAGACGGCCATCCGGCAGAAAGGCCAGGAAGGTGATCGCCTGATACCCACAGAGCGCCGGGATCAGGCCGTCGGTGGGCAGCAGCAAGTTCTGCTTGTCGTGCACCTCGCCGGGGAAGACCCGTTTCATCTCAGCCGCCACGGAGAGCAGATGTGCGCCATATGGCTTGTAGCCTAGCATGCCCTCTCCGGTCAGGTAATGCAGAGCGCCGCCACCCAGGTTATCCAGATTGATGAAGCGGGTGGTGGCACGGTCGAAGTCGGCGCGGCGCATGAATGCCTTCATGCCCCTGGTGCCCACCTCTTCCGCGCCGGTCAACAGGAAGACAAGGTCGGTGCCGGGTAGCCCTTCCCGGGCGAAGTATTCCGCCAGCGCCAGGACCAGGGCAGCGCCCGTCCCGTTATCGTTGGCGCCGTTGATGTAGCGGCCGGTCAGCCAGCAGATGATCAGAAAGAGCAGATGGCAGGCCATGAGGCCGCAGAGCACCACCAGCAAGACCGAGGACCACCCCGAGCGGTGCGAGAGCCAGAGGAGCAGCAGGGCCACCGGTACCAGCACCAGGTTGGCATAGACCAGCATGAAGTACGGCTTGATCATGGGCACCACCCGAGGGTGAAAGAGCAGGCTGGCCCGTTGGGTGTCGTAATGCCCGGAGATGACCAGCGTCTGGGCCGCGGGCGTCGCCGGTCGTGCAGGCTTCCTGGCCAGGACGTTCTGGGACGAGTACCGCGGCAGCAGCCAGTCTAAGTCGATCCGACTGCTGCCCCGCAGTTCGCCGATCATCGGCACCAGGAAGAGCAGTTGGATCAGGATTCCTACCCAGGGTTGCCATAGCCATCCTACTGCAGCGCCGGCGACCAAGCCCAGCATGACCATCCCGGGGCCCAGGTAGAGCGTATCCCGCGGGGTGCGAAAGGGCTGGGACTCGCACTGGTAGCCAAGGTCACCGAGCCACTCCATCATCTCCGCCGCCACCGCCGCCTCTTCAGCCGTCGCCGACCCACGGTGCGGGTGACGACACAGCCGCTGCAGATAATCCCACGCTGACAGCACGGCACTCCCTCCCGCTTCGCCAAAATCTGGCTCAATCCCAACGCTTCGTCACGGCGGTCCGTCGCACGCAGAAGGGCAACCATAGAACGGGAGTGGGATTGGATAAGCGAGGAGGGATTGCCTTGACCCTGATCGGCGTGGCGTGTGCCGGCCTGTTAGGCGCCCTTGCCCGCTTCTGCCTGAGCAGCTATATCGGCGGTCGCGTGCACTCGGCCTTTCCCTGGGGAACATTCGTGATCAACGCTTCGGGTTCCCTGTGCCTGGGGGTGTTGGCTGGCATCGGTGCCGCGCGGGGTTTGATCTCGCCGTGGTGGCAGACGGTGCTGGGGACCGGCTTCACCGGTGCCTACACCACCTTCTCCACTTGGAATCTGGAGAGTCTGCGGCTGCTGCGCAAGGGCGAAGGGGCGATGGCGCTGATCAATGTCCTCCTGAGCACACTGGCAGGGTTGGGCGCTGCCGGTGTCGGACTGCTGATCGGGTACCGACTATGAAAGCCCGGACGGTGCTCTGGATCGGCCTCTGTGGTGCAGCTGGCGCCTGCACCCGCTACCTGGGGCTGGCCTGGCTGGCCAGCCGGCTCTCCTCCCCGTTTCCCTGGCCTACCCTGGTGATCAACCTGACGGGCAGCTTCCTCCTGGGCCTGGTGACTGGGCTGGGTGTCGAACGGGGGCTGATTCCCCCTGCGTATCGGGCCCCCATCACCGCCGGATACATTGGCGCCTACACGACCTTCTCCACCTGGGCGGTGGAGAGCATGAAGCTCATCAGCCATGGCCACTGGCTCCTCGCCACCGGCAACGTCCTGGTGAGCGTCGGGCTGGGGCTCCCGGCGGTTTGGCTGGGACTGGCCAGCAGTAAGCTTCGGCGATAGGCCAGGGGATGAGCGTTCTATATATATGGGACAGAATCCTCGCCGGTCACAACTGGTTCGTTCGTGGTCTGTTCGATCGATCACACCTTCAAATCCCGATAGAACCTGTCTAACACAATATTCACTCTTGGATGAGCCATTCACTGTTTCCTGTGTTATATTGAGATCGGACTCAGGGAACGACCGCCAAGAACAGGTAAGGAGCAGATCAAGGCGAGGCTCAAGGGCCTGCGCAGAGAAACTCCGGTGGTCGGCAGCCCGCGGATCAGGAGACCGAAGGCTGGACGTAAAAAGCCAGTTGGAGGTCGAAGGGCCGGAGGGCGCTGGGGCGGAAGCCTCGGCAACCAGGCCGAAGTACCAAAGGGGAAGCAAAAGCTGCAAGAACCAGTAGGGGAAGGCAGCGAAAGCTTCAATCGTCGGCTTCGGATCAGCAGAAGGAGTCAGCGCTACGGCGCAAAGGCTCTGACCAGGCTTCAGGTCGGTGGAACGAGTTGAGCGCAGATCAGTCGGAAGACTGAGCGGCGGGCGTCCTGATACCGGTGGGTAGCCAACGGTAGGCGGGAGTGGGCAGTCGGAACAGGTGACGGATAGTCGCCGGCGGAGGCTGCAACGCTTAACCAAGGACCTGACGAACGAAGGGAGTGCCGCTGACTGGACAGCGCAACGGGAAACCGAAACGCAGGCAGCGGGGCAGCCAATCCAGGCGGTGAAAACTGCAGGGATCGGATGCGAGCTTGAGGGAACGGTTCAGTAATACGAACCGGGACGGGAGCAGCACTCCGGCTGAAGGTCACAGATCGGCGGACGGGTCGGGCGTAGTCTGGAACCGAGGGGTTAGGAGCCCATCGGGAACGACGGCGGGCTGGCGATTCTGGCGGAGAGAGACCGTCGGAAGGCAACAGCGGGGAGCCGAAACCAGGTGGAGAAAACCATCGAGGACGGAAACCCGACACCGGACAAGGACTGGGCTGCTGGTAGAAGCGGGAAGCGTGCCGGAACCGAGGCGAGAGCCAGGGGAAAGCAAGCAGGGCGCCGATTCTGATGGAGAGAGACCAGCAGAAGGCGGAAAAGCCGGTGCCAGGAACGCAGGGAGACTTGCGGGAGAAGCTGGCAGCCACCGCTTCGAACCGAAGGATCAGGCTGAGGGACGAGGGTAGCGCATGGCAGAACCGAGGGGTAACAGCCGAGGGAAGCGTGCGGGCGCTCGATCCTGGCGGAGAGAGTCCGGCAGGAGGCGAGGGCGGGCAGTTCAGACAGAAGGGGTCACAACCCGGAAGTCTGGCTGTAGCACTCGGACCAGGAGGCCTGACACCGCTGTGGCAGGCGAAGCAACCATCATCGTGCGGGGAAACAACACGAGATGGGAGCGGGCAGGTCGGTGGGAAACCGCCGAACCGGCAAACAGGCCACGGAAAGGTGAAACCGGCGAACAGAGTGGGACCACATCCAGCCAAAGGGGTAAGAGCCGGCGGGTGGAAGTGGGAAGGCCCGACTCGGGTGGCGAAGGCCAACCGAGCGGAGCGCAGGACGCAGGAGGAGCCGCAAGGCGACGAGGGCGTGCAGAGCGCTTCATCCCGAAGACGAGAGTCGGCGAGATGAGCAAGGGTAGACCGGCGCTGAGGTAATAGTCGGAAGCCGGGAACCAACACTCAAACCGATGGTGCGGGGTCCGACGGGTGCAGCCCGCTGACGGATTGCGACAAAGGCATCCCCAAGGGGATAGCCGGTCCAGTCTGGCCAGTCAGGCGGCGGACCTGAGATCCAGAGACGCTCGGTGCATAACCGAGCGTCTCTTAGATTTTGGCCCTGGCGGCGCCAGCCCGCAGCTACACTGACGGCATGATCCCCGCGAAAGGACGGATGGACTCCCTGCCCGTTAGGCAGCATGAATGGTGTGCGCGCCATTCGGACGAACGGAGGGAATCATCCGGTGCATGGAACCGCCTGGTCGTTGCTCCCCTTCGGGGTTGTACTTGCCGTAGCTGTTCTCACCCGACAGGTGCTGGCGGGCTTGTTACTGGGCCTCCTCACGGGTGCCTTCATGCTGCGCCCTTCGCCTCTGGCCGGGGTGGAACAGGCGCTGACCTTGCTCCTCCAGGAGCTGGCCATTCCCGATAACATCCGGCTCATCGTCTTCCTTTATTGCTTCGGCGCACTGGTGGGGCTGATTCGGGCCACCGGCGGCGTGAGCGGTTTTGCCCGGTGGATGGAGGAGCGCGCCACCACCACAAGGAGCGGCTTCCTCTGGACGTGGCTTTCCTGCGCCTTCACCTTCATGGCGCCGGATTTCCGGATCATGACCGTCGCCCCCATGATGGAGGATGTCTTCCGGCGGCTGAAGGTGCCGGCCGAGAAGATTGCCCTCATCATTGAAGCCACCGCCACCCCCTTGACGGCGGTGATCCCCATTGGCACGGTCTTCGTCGGATACATGACCAGTTTGGTTGCCATCGAAAGCCGGCAGCACGGGCTGAGTGTGGCACCGCTCCACCTGATCCTCGTCTCGATTCCGTTCAACTTCGCCGCCTGGACGTTGCTCGCTTTTGCCCTTTATGAGTCCTTCTTCGCCCGGGCGAGCCGCCCGGCTGAGACCCCGGAGAGCGTCGGGCGGACCGTGAGCCGGATCCGGCCCGTGTACGCCGAGACAGCCGCCGAACTGGCTCCGGGTGGAAGGAAGGCGTCGGCCGGGCCGGCAAACCTGCTCCTCCCCCTGGCCGCCCTCCTCCTCCTGACCCTCTTCCTCACCTGGTGGAACGGGCGGAGCGGGGCCCACTCCTTTCTCGGCGCACTCGCAGGCGCCGATGCCGGCCACGCCATGCTGGTGGGGCTCTTCATCACCCTGGTGGGCAGCAGCGTCTGGTATGCGGTGCAGGGCCAGCCACTGGACCGGATCCTGGGCGGATTCGTCGCCGGCGGCAACGAAATGATGAACGTCAACATCCTGCTGGTCCTGGTCTGGTCGGTGACGGCCGCCTCCCGGGCACTGGGCTTCAACGGCTTCATCACGGCTCTGGTGGTCCGTCTGGTTCCCCCTTCGCTGACGGTGCCGATGCTCTTCGCCTTCGGCTGCGCCATTGCCTACGTGGTTGGCTCCACCTTCGGCGCCTGGGGGCTCCTGATGCCTCTGGGCTATTCGCTGGCGGCGGCGGGACATGTCTCCCTGCCCCTGGTTGCCGGTGCAGTCTTTGCCGGTGGCACCTTCGGCGGGTTTGCTTCGCCTTTCAGCGACGGGACGGTGGCCATGGCCACGGTGATGAAGCTGCCGGTCCTCTCCTACGCACATGCGAAGCTGCGCTTCGGGCTGATCGCCGCGCTGGTCAGCCTGCTGCTCTATGCCGTGGTGGGATGGTTGGTCCACGGAGCCTTCTGACAACCCCACGGGTACCGATCACCCCCTCCCACCTCCCCCACGACGATTGACAACTTCTCTTGGGCGCGATAGATAGTCTCTAACGTATTATTCAACGTTGAATGTGTTATACGTCATTTCTCGTGTTATATTGAATGTGGGTTCAGGAGGTGGTCGCCGGAAAGACCGACGGACGGTAGATGGCGAAAGCCGGAGAAGTCCGCTCGGGGGCACCGGGGGCCAAAGGACCAGAAGACCGGGCTGAAAAGCCGGGTCGGGGTCCAGGGCCAAAAGGGCTGGGGTGAGAACTCCAGGACCAGGCCAAAGTATCCTGAAGGGAAGCAAAAGCTGCTCGGCCCGAAAGGGCGAGGAGCGAAGGCTTCAACCGACGGCTTCGGACCAGCAGAAGGAGTGAGCGCTCCATCGGAGGGGAAACTCGAAGGATGGAGGCCGAGGACCCAGCTCGATGGGAGACCAGCGGGCGGGGGGGACGGCAACCGGACCAGGCAGGTAAGACCTGCAGGGAACGGGGCGCAGGACTCCGGCAAGGCTTCAGACCGGCGGAAAGAGTTGAGCGTAGGCCAGTCGGAAGACTGGGCGGCGGGCGCCTGATTCCGGTGGGTAGCCAGCGGAAGGCAGGGGTGGGCAGCCGGGACTGGTGGTGGATAGCCACCGTAGGAGGCTGCAACGCTCGACCAAGGGTCTGACGAGCGAAGGGAGTGCCGCTGATCGGAAAGCGCAGACCGGGTGACCGGGGCGCAGACAGCGGGGCACTCGATCCAGGCGGTGAGAGCCGCAGGGAAGAGTGCAAGCTTGAGGGAACGGCAGGTAAGACTGACCGTAACGGGAGCAACACTCCGGCCAAAGGCCCCAGATCGGAGGACGGGTCGAGCGCACGCCAGAACCGAAGGGAGACCGGAGGGAAGGCTGCGGGCAGAAGATCCTGGCGGAGAGAGTCCGTCAGGGGGCGACTGCGGGGAACCGAAAACCAGGTGGAGAGAACCACCGAGGAAGGGAACCCGACGCCGGACAAGGACTGGTCTGCTGGCAAGAGCGGGAGCATTCCGGAACCGAGCGAGAGCCGGGGTAGGAATGCGGGGCACGACTCTGACGGTGAGAGACCGCCAGAGGGCGGAGAGCCGGTACCGGGGACGCAGGAAGAACTGCGGGAACGCAGGGAGAGCTGCGGGAGAAGCCGGTAGCCACCGCTCTGAACCGAAGGATCAGACCGAGGGACGAGGGAAGCGCAGGGCAAAACCGAGGGGTAAAAGCCGAGGGGGCCGATGCGGGCACTCGATCCTGGCGGAGAGAGACCGGCAGGAGGCGAGGGCGGGCAGCCAAAATGGACGGGGAGACCCGTACGAAAAGGCTGCAGCACTCGGACCAGGGGTCTGACGCTACCGGGCAGTGCGAAGTGACCATCTCGAAGGAGTAAACCACGGAGAGATGGGACACGGGCCGGGGCGGCGGGAGACCGTCGAAACCAGGCAAACACGGCACGGTGAGGCGAAACCGGCGGAGAGTCGTGCACCGCACCAAGCCAAAGGCAAAAGCCGGCGGGAGGGAGCGGGAAGGTCCGACTCGAAGGACTCGAGTAAGAGGAATTCGAGCGGGGTGCAGGCGCCAGTACGAAGCCGGAAGGCGGAGACGGCGAGAGGGCACTTCAACCCGAGGGCGAGAGCTCACGAGGAGAGCCAGGGCAGACCATCGCGATGGTTTAATCGGTCATCGAGGGATGGTCTGGCAACACGACGAACTTCAGGGTATGGGCCCAGGTGAGGCGACCAACTGACGACCCAGGTGAACGCTCGGGAGACCGAGCGTTCACTGATTTTGCGGGCGGCTGAACCCAGCCGGCATACCCTGGGTATCGGGGGGATTCTTATCTACCCGATCTGCTGTTTCCCGGTTGGCTTCTACCCGGCCGTGCTGGTGCCGGTCCCTGTGCTGGTGCCCTTCCCGAGTTGGTGGTGGCCCTATGGGGCTCCCGCCGACGGATACCTGCGGCTTGCGGCGGGGCCGGCTGGGGGCAGTGGCGCTGCCCGAGCTCCGGCTGGCACGGCTCCGGCTGCCGGGGCCGGGGCGGCTGCGGGACCCGGTGCAGGGGCGGCAGGCGCTCCCCGGGCAGGGGCTCCCGGTGCGGGCGGGGCCCGATCTGGCGGCCCGACCGGAGCCGAAACCGGCACGGGTGGCGCCGGCGCATCGCCGGGCCAGGGTCTGGGGGCACCCACTGCGCCAGGTGGCGGCCCGGGTACCCCCGGCACAGCCGTTACAGGCGAACTTGGCAGCCGCTGACGCACTCCACTCTGCGGGCTGACGGCGACTTGCACCGACCTGGCCGCTCCCATGAACCGGCACGGTTCGACACGGGGGCGGCCTCTGCACGCCTTCCGCCTGCGACCAGATGCGACAGGTTTCGCGGCCACGCTCTGCTAGGCTGGTGGGCAGAGGTGAATCGTAATGCGAATGTCGATCCTGCTCCGGTGGACGAGCGCCGTCCTGCTGCTGCTGCTCTGGACAGGCTCCAGCGGCGTCCCGGCCCGGGGCGCCTCGGCGGGCAGGCGGGAAGCCCTGGAAGCGGTCGAACGGTTCTTCACCCTACCGGCAGGGGTCCAGTTAACGCCGACCCGATCGTCTGGCCGCCTCACGTGGTCCGTGGCGCCCGTGGAGCAGAGTCGGGAGCCGCTGGCGGAGGTGGATGCAGAGACCGGCCGCCTGCTGTGGGTGGACCTGGCTCGGGCGGGGCGGCGGCTCCAGGCGGGCCCCCTGGGTGAACCCTATCCGCGGGCCGATGCACTGGCCCGCGCCTGGAATCTGGTCCGTCTGAACCGGCCCGAACTGACCGACATGCTCCGTCCTGCGCCGGACTGGTTCGACTGGCCGTCGGACGGCTGGGACTTCACCACCTACCGCTTCACCTGGATGCCCTTTGTCAACGGCGTGCCGGTGCTGGGCTCCCAGGTCTCAGTGACGGTAGATCGGTACAGCGGCCAGCTCCTCAGCTTGCTGGGCGGCTATCCGGTGAACGGAGTCTACGCGCCGGCCCAGGTTGTACTGGATCAGGTAGAGGCGCTTCGACGTTATCAGGAGTCGGCCCAACCGCGTCTGGTCTACCAGCCGGCAGAACCCGAATGGGAAGACTCCCCGATGCGCCTGGTCTATCGCTTCGACGAGGCACAGCAGCCTATGGACCCGCTGGACGGCCACCTGCTCCCCAAGGTCCTGACCGTCGCTGATTACCCCATTCGGATGGGCCCGAGCACGCCTCTCCTCCCGTTCCCCACCGATGCTGCCACCCCGCGGCCCACCTGGGCACCGACCGACGACCAGGCAATTGCCTATGCTGCAGAGGTCCTGGGCCTCTCTCCGGAGCAGGCGGCGGTCGGCATCAGCCGGTCGAACGGAGGTCTGGGGATCTCCTTTGAGGCCTCCCCCACCTACGGTCAGGTCGCTCTTGACCCAGACACAGGCTTCCTGCGGCTCGCCTGGCGTTCCACCTCGCCCATGGCCCGCGAAGCGTATGACGCCGTAGACCCGACTGCCGCCAAGCAGGCGGCCATTGCGGTCGTGCAGCGCTACTACGCCCCCTGGACCTATGAACTTGGGCTGCCGTTCGCTGAGAATCCGGGTGAGAACCGCAGCTTCTTCTTCCCCCGCCATTTCCGGGGCATACAGGTTCTGGACGAAGGCATTCGGGTGGTCCTGAATGACCAGCTGGAGTGGTCTGCGATCGTGGCGGAGTGGAGCCCTCACCTGGCGCTGCCAGACCCGGCCGACGCCATCAGCCCGCAGGAAGCCGCGCAAACCTTCTTCGCCCGGCGGGCGGCGGTGCTGGCCTATCAGCCGGCGCTCACCCCGGAAGAGCTCTGCGTCACCATGGGGGCCCCCGATGAGGTGCCGATGCAACTGGTCTACTACCTGACCGGGCCGGACAGCGCCACCGCCGTGGATGCGCTCACCGGCAGGGTGGTGGGCCCCACCAGATCCCCCGCTGAACTGGCGGCAGGGCTTTCGGGCCACTGGGCACAGGGCGAACTGCTGCTGCTCTCCTCCGTCGGCCTGCTCGGGGCGGAACTGAGCCCCAATACCCCCATGACTCGGGCCCAGGCCTACCGCTTCCTGATCGCCTACGAATCGTCGCCGGAGATGCCAGGGCTAACGCCGCCCAACCCGGACCAGCCGGTAACCCGGGCGGAGTTTGTCACCTGGGTTGCCCGAACCCTGGGTCTCGGCCCGCTCGCCCGCTCGCCGTTGCCGCTGCTGCCGGTCTACACGGATCTGGCCGGGCTTACCCTTGAGCAGCGAAACGCCGCCAACTTCCTCAACGCCCTCGGGCTGCTGAAGGCTGGCGGCCGATTCCGGGGCGACGAT
>JBLNEM010000366.1:0-7055 GCA_050262655.1 Mycobacterium leprae
CGGAACCGCCGCCGTGGTCGGCGTAACGGTCGGGGTAATTGCGGGGGTGGTCGGCGTCACGTTCTGGCCAGGCAGGGCCGGGAACAGGTTCATCCCCGCGGTGGTCGGCGTGGTGGTCGGCGACAGCCCCAACTGGCCAAGCAGGGAGTTCAGCATATCGGTGGTAGACGCTGTCGGCATCGTGGTGGTCGTCGTCGGGGTCGTCGGCGTAGTGACCATCGGGGTCGTGGTCGCCTGCATGGCGGCAGCCTGAGACGCCGGCACGCAGACGAATCCAGGCGGACACACGGTCTGGTTCATGGTGGTGGTAGGCATCATGGCCGGGCTAACGGCTGTGGGCATCATTTGGGCTACGGTCGTAGCCGGACGGGTTGTAAAGGTAGGGCATGTGACCGTAACGGGTGAGGTCGCCGTTGTCGGACACGAGGTTGAGGTCACGACACGAGAGCTCTTTAGCACGAAAGGACCTCCTCTCGATCTGTACGGGATGGGCGTCACCCACCGGGTGAGACGTCTCCTCTTCAGCTTATGTAACCGTACCTGACAGGTGCATACCGCCGCGTGGGATCGATAGCGGCGGGGAGGCGTCACCCATCGCGCCAGATTCACTCCAGGGATTTTTGCCCGATGATTCCTTCGGGCTGGAAGCCAGACGCCGCGGCCAACCGCAGGGCCGCTTCATTGTGCAGTTCCGGGCAGATCTTGACCTTGCGCATTCCCAGGGTCCGGAGGACTCCCTCCGCTGCGAATTCCAGAGATCGCGCCAGACCGTGCCGCCGGTGGGCTGGAGCCACCCAGATGATCAGGAGGAACCCCTGCGGCTCGTCGGTACTGGGGTCAGGTCCGACCGCCATCAGGATGAACCCCACTGGCTCCCGGTCATGCAGGGCCAGGATGGCAGTGCCCGCCGGGGTGGAGAGCGTTCCACTCACCAGTTCGAACGCAAGCATAGCCACCTGCTGGGGCGACGTCTCCAATCGCTCCGCCGGTGAAAGGCTTTCCCACGCGGCTACGGCCATGGCTTGCTGTAGCCATGGCAGGTCCGACGCCTGCCACATCCGGTACCAGTACATGCCCAAGCCCTCCCCCACTGCGCTGCGCGCTGTCCGTGCGCCGGCTACCCCCATGTTATGAACCGCCCCCTGCGAGGGTACCTTGCCAGGCCCAGGTGCGTACGCTGGTCCGAGAAGTCGTTTTCCCACGGAGGGGTTCATCGTGGTACAGATCCGGTTTTGGCAGCAGTCGGATCTTCCCTATCTGCTGCAGACAGCGGGCATTACAGCCTGGGAGATCACACCAGAGGACGATAAGACTCACACGACCTACCAGCGGGTTGCACTCAACGCCCAGCGAAACGTAATCGCCATCCTCAGTTCGCCTTATGGCACAGCGATCATGGCGGAGGATGACGGCATTCCGGTGGGGTTCCTGCTGCTCGGCATTCAGCATCATCACCTGAGCGGCGCCCCCCGCGGCTATACAGCCGATATATACGTGGAGCCCCCGTACCGGGGTCACGGCGCCGGAAAGCGCATGCACCTGCTGGGCGAAGCATACTTCAAGTCGATCGGCCTCCAGTACATCACCAACTGGACGCATGCCCACAACCGACTGGGCCAAACGGTCTCCGACCACCACGGCTTCAGGCGGCTCGGCCTCATGATGATGAAGGAGCTGCAGCCCGTGGCACGCTCTCATGAAGCAGGCGCCGGCAACTAGCCGGCGCCTCGGCATGACGCGGGAAGGATGTTCCAGCGGTGGTGCCGAACCAGTAGGCGTCCTATCCATTTCATTGTTTAAGGAGAAGCTAAATATGGGCAATCCGGCGATGCGGCGTGTCTTGATGCCGACCTACCTGACTCGATTTGTCTGTGACGGCCAGCAATGCGAGGACACCTGTTGCGCCGGCTGGCGGGTGGATTTGGACCGGGCTACGTACAAGAAGTACCAGAAAGTCCGGGAACCAGCCCTGCGGAACAGCCTGGATGACGTTGTCAAACGCAACCGGGATAATTCGTCCGATGCCAGCTACGCACGGATTCAGCTGAACGCAGACGGAGTCTGCCCTCTACTGACAAGTGATCGACTGTGTGCCATACAACTCTCTTTGGGGTTCGACCACCTCAGCGATACGTGCGCCATCTATCCCCGCTTCACCAACGAGGTAGACGGCGTCCATCAGCGGGGGGCAACCCTCTCCTGCCCGACCATTGCCCGCCTTGCGCTACTGGAACCTGGCGGCATCACGTTTGAAGCTACGATCGAACCTGTCACGGTCCGTGCGCAAAGCCGTCGGACCGTGAATACGCAGAGTGCCGCGGTGGCGGACAAGATCGAACGCTACCTGCCAGAACTACAGTCCTTCGCCATCGACCTGTTGCAGAATCGGTCGTACAGCCTGGCTGAACGCCTGATCATCTTGGGCATGTTCATCCAGAAGCTGGAGCAGCAGAATGCCGGCGGTCAAGCCAGCGCAACGCCCCAGTTGATCGACAAGTACGTGGCTATGGCAGCAGACGGCGCTCTCAAGACAGAATTGAGCCAAATCAAAGCGCAGCCCACCTTTCAGGTAGTGCTGCTGAAGGATCTGGTTGGAGTTCGGGCGAGCCTGGGCACCAGGAACACACGGTACACCGAATGTCTGACAGAGTGCCTGCTGGGTCTGGAGTGCACCGAAGAGGAGAGCGTCGAAGAACTTACGGAGCACTACCGGGAAGGGTACGATCAGTTTTACCAGCCGTTCATGGCAAGCCATGAGTACATGCTGGAGAACTACCTGGTTAACCGTGCGTTCGTCCACCTCTTTCCGCTTGGAGTGAAGGGCATGGGCGGCCCCTTCGTGGAGTACATGCTGCTCGTGGTCCACTATGCGCTGATCAAGATGCACCTGATCGGCATGAGCCGCTACCACCGGGGATTGACCGAGGAGTTGGTTGTGAAGCTGGTGCAGTCGCTGGTCAAGGAATTCGAACACACCCCCTCCTTTGCCGTGCGGTGTCTCAACGCACTGGTTGAAAAGGACTTGGGCAGCATGGCAGCCATGGCCATGCTGATTCAGGACTGATGCCAAACCGGGCAACCTTCCCAGGCTGCCCGGTTTTTCATTCTGCCCCCAACGAAAACGCATCCCGCTCCCTCCCCCCGCAAGGAAGTACTCGTATTCTTCCAGAATTTTACTGGCAGAGCGATACGGGAGGGATCTCCAATGCGACAGAGTCAAATCGTGCGCCGCCGGATACCCGTCCTGTTTCTGGCGCTCCTCCTGGTCAGTACGCTGGCGCCGGGCTATGCACTGACGGCCGGCAGTCCGCCGACCCCCACGCCAGTGGCCGAACCGACTGTTGACCGCATGGAGAGCAGCCTGGTCGGCCAGCCGATCCGCCTGCTGGTACAACTGCAGGGCGCCCCCCTGGCTGATGACAGCCGCTCCGGCCAGGCAGAGCGACTGGCCACGGAACAGGAGCGGTTCCGGAAGCAGCTGCGAACCAACGGCATCAGCTTCCATGAGTTGAGTGCCTACCGCAAGCTGTTCAATGGCCTGGCGATCACCCTCTCCCCCTATGATGCCGGTCGGGTGGCCACGCTGCCCGGGGTGAGCAACGTCTACGTCTCTCATCAGGTGAGCCTGCCCAGGCCCGACCTGCGCGCCTCGGTCGACATCATCAAGGCCCGGCAAGCCTGGGATGGCGACTACAACCAGGGCATTCCGGGAGTGGACGGGTATGGCGTCATCGTAGCCGAGATTGATACCGGCATAGACTACACCCACCCTGATCTTGGCGGTTGCTTTGGCCCAGACTGCAGGGTGATCTGGGGTTATGACTTCGTCGGCGATACATTCACCGGTGGCCCAACCGAGGAGCCGCAGCCCGACGAGGATCCCATGGACATCATCGGCCACGGCACCCATGTGGCCGGGATCATCGGCGCCAACCAGGCTTCGCCGGACGGCGTTACCGGCGTAGCCCCGGGCGTGAGCTTCATCGCCCTGAAGGTCTTCGGCCGCCAGGGCTCCACCTGGGATGACATCATCCTCCAGGCGCTGGAGACGGCTTATGACCTGAAGGTCGACATCGTGAACATGTCCCTGGGCGCCCCCTTCCTGTGGCCACAGTCGCCGACGGCTCAGGCCGTGGAGCGGCTGGCCCGCAAGGGGATCTTCGTCGCCGCCTCGGCAGGGAACGAGGGAGCCTCCGGTGAGTTCGCCGTCGGGGCGCCGGCCGTGGGCAGCGGGGCCGTGGCAGTGGCCTCCCTGGAGAACGATTTCGCCCATTACCACGCACTTCAGGACCCGAACGGCCAACTGATGGCCTACGAGGCCATGACCTTCTCCCCCTCTCCGCCGGAAAGCGGGCAGTCGCCCGAACTGGTCTACGTGGGCCTCGGCGCATTCGACAGCGACTTCCTGGATGAGAACGGCAACAGCATCGTGGAAGGCAAAGTCGCCCTGATTGCCCGCGGTGCGGTCACCTTCCAGGTCAAGAGCCTGCGTGCCAAGCAGTATGGCGCCGTGCAGGCGATCATTTTCAACAACCAGCCCGGCTTCTTCTTCGGCACCCTGGGCAGCGAAGGGCACTACATTCCCACCGTCTCCGTCACCCGTGAAGACGGTCAGGCGCTTCTGGCCCTGATGGCGAATGGGCCGGTGACCGTCACCTGGACGGCCGGCATGCATCCGTTCGCCAACCCGAAGGCCCGGCTGCTGGCCGACTCCAGTTCGGCGGGACCGGGGCCGGACCTTTCGCTGAAGCCGGATTTGACCGCTCCGGGCGCCAGCATCTACAGCACCTATCCGGTGGCTCTGGGCGGCTATGCCAGTCTCTCCGGCACTTCCATGGCATCGCCTCACGTGGCGGGTGCGGCAGCGTTGCTCCTGCAGGCCCGCCGGGAGATGTTCCAGCAGGGCAGCGCCAACGTGAAGGCCTCCGCCCTGCGGACGATGCTCATGAACACGGCTGTTCCCCAAACGGATGGCAGCAGCCTCTATCCCGTCCATCTGCAGGGTGCCGGCCTGATCGACGTCTGGGCGGCCATTACCGCCCAGCAGCGGATCCTGCCTGACAAGGTTGCGCTGGGTCCGGTGCAGAGCGGCGGTCAGGTCACTGTCAGCCTCAGCATCGAAAACCTGGGCGCCGCCCAGGAGACCTACAGGTTCGATGCCGTCGGCGCCGGTGAGCCAGCCGTTACGATCGCCCCCACCTCCCTGGCGGTAAACCCGGGTCGCACCGGCCGGGTCAAACTCCAACTGACTGTGCCGGAGGGCATCACCGAAGGAACGCTCTTCTCCGGTTGGATCCAGGTCCGGAACGGCGCCGGAGCCGTGGTGGCACGGGTTCCTTACCTGGGATTCCTGGGCGACTACCAGGCTGCCCCGGTCCTGGACCCGGTGCCCCCGCTGGGGCTGCCCTGGCTGGCCGAACTGAACGGCCTGTTCTTCTTCTGGCGGGATGCGGTCGAGATTCACCCCAACTGCGGCTGTGACCGGCAGGCCGCCTGGATCCTCTACAGCTTGGCACGGCAGGGCCGGGAACTGCAGGTGGAAATCTGGAGCGTTGAGGGCCGGAAATGGGGCCTGGCCTTCCAGGAGGAGTATCTGCCCCGGTACGACGGCGGCATCGACGGGATCGGCTGGACCGGGTACAACGACAAGGGCAAGCGCGTCCCTGCCGGCACATACCTGCTGCGGTTGCGGGTCCTGCACCCCCTGGGCGATCCACGGAATCCCGCTCACTGGGATGAATGGGTCAGCGGCCCCATCACCGTGATCTACGACTAACGGGCCGAAAAAAGGCGGCAGGAGCAAGCTCCTGCCGCCATTCCTATCCAAATGACTAGAACCCGTAAATCGTCATGCCGCCGTCTACCATCAGCGACTGGCCGGTCACGTAGCTGGAGGCGTCGGAGGCCAGGAAGACCACCGGTCCCACCAGTTCCTCGACGTTCCCCACCCGCTTCAGCGGTGTGCGGGCCAGGATCTCGCTTACATAGGCCTCATTCTGCAGCAGCTTCTCGGTGAGCGGCGTCCGGAAGTACCAGGGCCCCACCGCATTCACGGTGACGCCGTACTTGGCCCATTCCAGGGCGAGCACCCGGGTCATATGGAACAGGCCCGCCTTGCTGGAACCATACGCCACGCCGGTCCGCAGCGCAACGGCGCCGCCCACCGAAGAGATGTTGATGATGCGTCCGCCGCCCCGCTGGCACATATGACGCCCGACGGTTTGGGCCATAAAGAAGGGGCCACGCAGGTTGGTGGTCACCACCGTGTCCCAGTCTTGCTCGGTCACATCCAGCGCCGGCGTGCGGATGTTCATGCCGGCGTTGTTCACCAGAATATCGATCCGTCCGAATTCCGCCAGCGCCTTCGCCACCGCCGCCTCGACCTGTTCCTTGCTGGTGATGTCAGCCGTAACGGCGATGCTGCGGCGCCCCAGCGCCCGAATCTCCGCCGCCGCCGCCTCGATCTCGGTGGCCGTCCGGGACAGGCAGATCACATCCGCCCCGGCCTCCGCGAGCCCGATCGCCAGTGTGCGGCCAATGCCTCGCCCGGCGCCTGTTACCAGTGCCACCTTGCCTTCAAGGGAAAACCTGTTCATCGGTCTGCTGCCTCCCGTGCTGCAATCTCTCCCTGAACAGTTTGCTACAACCGGAAAAGAAACCTGCAAGGCCGTTGTTTGCTCCCTGCTCGGTTTCGCAGGTTATGAAATTTGGAGATAAGCAGTGAAGTTATGGCGCAAACTAGCCATGATTTCGCCAGATCGCCTTTTGCGGCCAAATATCGGTTAATTTAGGGATTAAGACGCTGCTGAAGCATTGTCAAATAGAGGATGGAAGCTGTTGGTGGCTCTCCGACCCCGGCCGGTAAGGAGAGACGCCACAGCCCCGAAAACAGACGCCAAGGATGGCGTCACACCCAAGCAAGGAGGCTTCCTTTCATGCAGATCAATACCAACATTGCTGCCCTGAATACCTGGCGTGCCCTGGAGAACAACCAGACCAACATGCAGGCTTCCCTGGCCCGCCTCTCCTCCGGTCAGCGGATCAACAGCGCTTCC
>JBLNEM010000367.1:0-3163 GCA_050262655.1 Mycobacterium leprae
GTTCTTCCGTGATATCGGAGCGATCGGCGAAGATGGCAACTTCCTGGGCGAGCCGCTGCGGATCGACGCTGCCGGAATGGCCCAGCAGTTCCTCCAGCCGGCGGCTCAGCTTCACCCGATACTCTTCGACTACCAGCGGTGCCCGCTGCAGAACGGCCTGCCGGATCTGTTCGATGTGATCGATCCGGGCCAGCAGGTCCTTGGCCAGTGCCGCCCCCTCCCGCTCCCGCATCACCAGCAGGGCATCGACTGCCTGGGCGATGGCGGACTCGAAGGTGGGAGCCAACATTTCGGGCGTTACTTCTGCATCTTCAACCTTCAGCACATCAGGCAATCTGGCCAGAGTATCAAGCGATATCTCCGAATTACTCCGGATCTCTCCGCCTAGCTCTTTCAGGGCACTATAATACGCTATTGCCAGTGCCTTGTCAACCTTGACACCTTTGGCCTCGGCTGTGGGTTCCCAGGAAACAAACCCATCCACCCGGCCACGGCTCACCCGCTCCAGCACCTGCCGCTTGGCTGATTCTTCCAGGCTGTTGAACTGGCGGGGCATGCGGAAGACGACCTCGGAGAAGCGGTGGTTCACGGCCTTCAGTTCCACCACAATCCGCCCGGCCTCGCCGGCGGCCTCCCCCCGGCCAAAGCCGGTCATGCTGCGTATCAAATCGGACCCTCCCTTTGGCCCCCGCTCTCGGGAGCAGCGGATAAAAATGACCCGGGACGGCCTCTCGACCGTGCCCGGGTCTCAAGGTCTACTTAGACCTTTACATGATTCTGGATGCGACCGATCGCTTCCTTCAACCGCTCCTCACTCAGGCAGAGCGAAAGACGGACATAGCCTTCGCCGTGATCGCCGTACGCCCCGCCCGGGGTGACGACAACGCCCGCCTGCTCCAGCAGCAGCGTCGTGAAGGAGGCGCTGGTGTGGCCCTTCGGCACCGGCATCCACAGGTAGAAGGTGCCCTTCATCGGCCGGGCGTCCAGCCCGATGGCCTGCAGCCCTGCCACGGCGATGTCCCGCCGCCGGGTGTAG
Source organism: Mycobacterium leprae (assembly GCA_050262655.1). Taxonomy (GTDB): domain Bacteria; phylum Bacillota; class Sulfobacillia; order Symbiobacteriales; family Symbiobacteriaceae; genus DASXVX01. Next base: position 1,037 of record JBLNEM010000367.1, read on the forward strand.
ATCTTGTTCATCTCGGCGATGAACTCATCCGACTTGGGATTGGTCAGCGCCTCGATGGCCGCCTCCTGAATGGCGGTGTACTGGCCGGAATCGGTGTTGGTCTTGATGATGCCCAGGGCGCCGATGATCTCCTGGTTGCCGACCACGAAGGCGATCCGCCAGCCGGTCATGTTGAAGGGCTTGGAGAGCGACCAGAACTCGACCGCCACATCCTTGGCCCCGGGGACCTCGAAGACGGAGGGCGCCTGGAAGCCGTCGTAGGTCATCTCGGAATAGGCGTTGTCCGACACCAGGACGATATCGTAGGTCCGGCAGAACTCCACCGCTTCGCGGTAGAAGTCCAGGGTGGCGACGGCGCCGGTGGGGTTGTTCGGATAGTTGACGAACATCAGCTTCGCCTTGCGGGCCACATCCTCCGGGATCGCCTTCAGATCCGGCAGGAAGTTGTTCTCCCGGGTGAGCGGCATCAGGTAAGGCGTGCCGCCGGCCAGCAGGGTGTGAGTCTTGTAGACCGGGTAGGCCGGATCGGGCACCAGGGTGTAATCGCCCGGGTCGACATAGGCCCAGATGATATGGGCAAGCCCTTCCTTGGAACCGATCAGGGCCAGGGCCTCGCTCTTCGGGTCCATGGTGATGCCGAACCGCTTCTGGTAGAACTGGCAGGCCGCCTGCCGGAAACGCAGGGAGCCGTCGTAGTCGGGATACTGGTGGTAACGCGGGTCGGTCACCGCCTCCTGCATCTTGTGGACCACGAAGTCGGGCGTCGGCAGGTCGGGGTCGCCGATGCCCAGGGAGATCACGTCGACCCCACGGGCGATCACCTGCTGCTTGCGCTTGTCGATTTCGGCAAACAAGTAGGGCGGAACCTTGGCAATTCGCTGTGCGCGCTGAGGCATGGTCGAGATTCCTCCTAATAAGGCTTCAAGAATTGGCCGTCGCAGACGAAGGTAGCCGGGCCGGTCTTGAACACATGATTGCTGGCTTCATCCCACTTGATTCGGAGGTCGCCGCCGGGCAGGTGGATCAGGGCCTCACGGTCGCAGCGCCCCAGCAGGTTGGTTGCGACCAGCACGGCGCTGGCGCCGGTGCCACAGGCCAGCGTGATGCCGGAGCCCCGCTCCCAGGTGCGCATCTTCAGTTCGCTGCGGCTGATCGCCTGGACAAAGTGGACATTGGTGCGACGGGGGAACAAGGGATGATGCTCGATCTGCGGACCGATGCCCGCCAGGTCAACGCTTTCAACGTCATCCACGTAAATCATCACATGGGGGTTCCCCATGGAGACAGCTGAAATCTGATAGGTGTGGCCGGCAACCGTCAGGCTCTCGTCCAGCACCCGCTCCGCCTCTGCCCCGGTCATGGGGATCAGGCTACGCTTCAGCCGGGGCTCGCCCATGTCGACCCGTACGCCGGTCACCTGACCGTCCGGCCCGGGCATGATCTCCGGGACGATGGTGCCCGCCAGGGTCTCCACCCGGAGCTGCGTCTTCTGGGTCAGCTTGCGGTCGTAGCAATAGCGGGCAAAGCAGCGCATGCCATTGCCGCACATCTCCCCCTCGGAGCCGTCGGCGTTGAACATGCGGAAGCGGAAATCGTGGCCCGCCGTTTTCGGCGGCAGAATGACGATCAGTCCATCGGCCCCCACGCCGAAGTGACGTTCGCTCACGGCTATGGCCAGCGCCGGCAGCCGCTCTTCCGGGATCTGCTCGGCCATGTTGTTGACATAGATATAGTCGTTGCCGAGACCCTCCATTTTGGTGAATCTGACCATGCTGCCCTCCCCCTCCCGAGCCTTCTTTGGCTGTGCCTCCCATTGTAGCGACGAGGATGAAAGGGTGTCAAACCGCCAATTGGACCCATCCAAATTGGAAGGACCCGGTTCCGCCCAGCGGGACCGGGCCCTGTTCAACACAGTTCGTCAGGGCGTGCCGGCAGTCGGGGTGTTGTCGCCCGGCAGCCGTGACGTCATCGGTCCGGGCGGGCCGACCGTGGCAGGAGCCGGCGAGCCGGGCGAGGTGGGCGCCGGTGCCGCCGCCGTTCCGCCACCGCTGGCGATGCCGGGCTGGGAGAGGGCGCCGCGGCTGATGCGGACGATCTCATCCAGGAAGGCGGTCATGGGCTGGCCAC
>JBLNEM010000368.1:0-2778 GCA_050262655.1 Mycobacterium leprae
AAGGAGCGCAGGAAGGAATCCTCGTCGGCGCAGATGTCCAGCGCGCCAGGCTGCGGCAGCTTCGTGTCCAGCATGGCCACCAGGGCGACCGGCTCGCCGGCTTTGGTCAGCAGACGGGCCATCTCCTGGGCGATCAGCCCGCCCATGCAGTAGCCGCCCAGGAAGTATGGCCCGTGGGGCTGGGCTTCCCGGATCGCCTCTACGTACCGGGCCGCCATCTCCGGCATGGTATGCAGCGGCGGCTGCTCGTCGTAGAGACCCCGAGGCTGGAGGCCGTAAAATGGCTGGTCCGGCCCCAGCTCCCGGGCCAGGTCGGCAAAGCAGAAGACCGACCCGAAGGCGCCGTGGGCGCAGTAGAAAGGCGGACGGGTGCCCGTGGCCCGAATGGGTACCAGGGGCGTCCAGGGCTCCTCCCCTCCTTCCTGCTCCAGCAGTTTCGCCTGGCTGGCGATGGTGGGTCCCCGGAAGAGCGAAGCAATGGGCAACTGCCTGCCCGTCGCCTCCCGGACGGCGTTCAGGAGCCGGATCACCAGGAGCGAGTGGCCGCCCAACTCAAAGAAGTTATCCTCGACGCCGATGGGGCTAACCCCCAGCACGCTCTCCCAGACCGGCAGCAGCTGCAGTTCCTGCACCGTGCGGGGCGCGGTGGCGCCTGCGGCGGAGACCGCCCGCTGTGGGGCGGGCAGCGCCTTCCGGTCCAGCTTGCCGTTGGGTGACAGGGGCATCGCTTCCAACAGGACGAAGTGCGCCGGCACCATATACTCCGGCAAGCTCGCCCGCAGGAACTCCCGCAGCTCGTCCACCGTGACCGGCCTACTTCCCGGCACCCCGTACGCGACCAACTGCTTCTGCCCCGGTAGATCCTCCCGGGCCACGACCACGCACTCCTTCAGCCCGCCGTGCCGCAGCAGCGCGCTCTCGATCTCCCCCAGCTCGATCCGGAAGCCCCGGATCTTCACCTGGTGGTCGATCCGCCCCAGGTACTCAATCGCTCCGTCCGGTCGGTACCGCGCCAGGTCGCCGGTCTTGTACAGCCGCCCGGCGCCGAACGGGTTCGGAATGAACTTCTCCGCCGTCAGGTCGGGCCGCTTCAGGTATCCACGGGCCAGCCCGACGCCGCCGATGTGCAGCTCCCCGGCCACCCCGACGGGCACCGGCTGCAGCTGCTCGTTCAGCAGGTAGATCTGCGTGTTGGCGATCGGTCGGCCGATCGGCACGCTCTCCATCCTGCCTTCCCGCGGACAGGCCCAATAGGTCACGTCCACCGACGCTTCGGTCGGCCCATACAGGTTGTGCAGCAGCACGTGTGCCGGCGCCCGCCCGTAGAACCGCTCCACCACGTCCGGCGGCAGCGCCTCGCCGCTGCACATCACCTGCCGTAGGGATTCGCAATGGCCCAGGTCAGGCTCTTCCGTGAAGATCTGGAGCATCGACGGCACGAAATGCATGGTGGTCACCCGTGCCTCCTGAATCAGCTTCACCAGGTACTGGCTGTCCTTGTGCCCTTCCGGTTGTGCGACCACCAGGGTCGCACCCGTCATCAGCGGCCAGAAGAACTCCCATACCGAAACGTCGAAGCTGAACGGCGTCTTCTGCATCACCCGGTCCGCCGTCGTCAGCTGATACTCGTCCTGCATCCACAGGAGCCGGTTGCAGATGCCCGCATGCGGGACCATGACGCCCTTGGGGCGCCCGGTCGATCCCGATGTGAAGATCACGTAGGCCGTGTCCGATGGCCTTGCACCGCTCACCGGGTTCGCATCGCTCTCCCGGGCCAGCGCCGACCAGCCGGTATCCAGGCAGATCACCCGGGCCCCGTGCTCCGGCAGCCCTGCGACCAGGCGTTCCTGCGTCAGCAGTACCGGCACCGCCGCGTCGGCCAGCATGAAGGCCAGCCGCTCCGGCGGATAGCCCGGGTCCAGCGGCACGTAGGCGCCGCCAGCCTTCAGGATCGCCAGCAGCCCAACCACCATCTCCACCGACCGCTCCATGCAGATGCCCACCAGCACGTCCGGTCCGACCTCCAGCTGGCGCAGCCCGTGCGCCAACTGGTTGGCCCGCCGGTTCAACTCCCGGTAGCTCACCTCTTCACCCGCAAAGAGCACCGCCGTCGCCTCCGGTGTCCGCTCCACCTGCTCCTCGATCAGTTCATGCAGGCAGACGTTCTGCCGGTAGGCCACCGCCGTGTCGTTCCACTCGCCCATCACCTGGCTCAACTCGGCCGTGGTCAGGAGCGGCAGCCCTGCCACAGGCGTCTGCGGGTTGGCCGCGATGCCGGCCAGCAACGTCTCGAAGTGGCCGATCATGCGCAGGGTGGTGGCCCGATCGAACAGGTCGGTGTTGTACTCCATAATCCCGGTCAGCGCTCCACCCTCCTCCGTCAGGTAGAGCGTCAGGTCGAACTTGGCCGTGCCGGTCTCGATGGCGACCTCATCGATGGTGAGCCCGGGCAGGGCCATGGAGCCCACGGGGGTGTTCTGCAGGGAGAACATCACCTGGAAGAGCGGCGACCGGCTGGTATCCCGGACGGGCTGAAGCGCCTCCACCAGGTTTTCGAACGGCAGCTCCTGGTGGGCAAAGTCGTTCAGTACGTTCTCCCGCACCTGAGCCAGCAGTTCTCGGAACGACCGGCTGCTTTCGATGGCGGTCCGCATCACCAGGGTGGAGACGAAAACGCCGATCAGCCGCTCCAGTTCCTGCCGGGAGCGACCCGCCACGGGTGTGCCGACGCAGATCTCCGTCTGGCCCGAATACCGATGCAGCAGCACCTGGAACGCG
>JBLNEM010000369.1:0-4778 GCA_050262655.1 Mycobacterium leprae
TGTCAAACAATGGGCGATTTTCGGCCCAAACGCTTGTGACGCACGGATCTTGATCTTTTCTTGATCCGCAGCAGGGGTGGCCTTGCTTCATACTAAAGGCTGGAGATCGTGTCGGGAGGGAGCAGCAGGATGTCGCAGTCGAAACGGTTCGCGTCTCTGCGGGCAGGGCGATCGTATGCCGGGGTTGTACTGATGGTTGCGGCCGTGACGGCCCTCGGCACCCTGGTGTTGGGGCACGGCACATCCACCGATCTGGTGATGCTCTACCTGCTGGCCGTAGTGATCAGCGGGCTGCGCTGGGGCATGGGTCCGGCCGTTTTCTCGGCCGTGCTCGGCGGCCTGACCTTCGACTTCTTCATGCTGCCGCCCCGCCTCAGCTTTACCATTGCCAACTTCGATCTGGCGATCACTTTCCTGGCGCTGATTGGGGTGGCGCTGGTGGTGGGGATGCTGACCGGGCGGCTGCGGGATCATGCCTCCACCTTGCGTCAGCGGGAACAGGAGACCGCCTCTCTCTATGCATTCAGCCGTGAGATGGTGGCGGTGCAGGACATGACGGCGATCGCCGGTGCGATCATCAAACATCTGGAGCAGATTCTCGGTCGTCCGGTCGCCCTCCTGGTACGGGAAGCGGAGCGGCGGGACCCCCTACCCATGCTCTTCGGCGCAGCGTTACCCGCAGAGGAGCAGAAAGCGGCCCGGTGGAGCCTGATCAACGCACGCCCTTGCGGGTGGGACGAACCGGTCATGGCCGATCTGCCGCTAGACTGCATTCCGCTCAAGAGTGCTCAGGCGGTGGTTGGCGTGTTGGTCGTGCGCCATCCCGCCGGGGATAACCCGCTGACCGATGGCGAACGCCGTCTGTTGGAGGCGTTCGCCGCTCAGGCGGCCGTGGTGCTGGAACGGGCCAACCTCGCCGAGACGGCCCGCAAGGCCGAACTGCTGCTGGAGACCGAGAAGCTGTATGACGCACTCCTGCACTCGGTATCGCATGCCCTGCGGACGCCGCTGGCCTCGATCATCGGCGGGCTCAGCACCGTATTGGATCCCGGGCAGGAGGAGCTGGACGCACCGACGCGGCACGAACTGCTGGAGATGGCTCGGGAAGAGGCAGAGCGGCTGAATGGGTTGGTGGGCAACCTGTTGGACATGACTCGCCTGGAAGCGGGCCGGTTGAAGCTGAACATTGACTGGTACGACATGGCGGACGTGATTGGCGCCGCGTTGGGCCAGACCGCGGACCGGCTGGCCAATCGGCCGGTAGCGGTGCAGATGCCGGACGAACTGCCCCTGGTGCCGCTGGATCAGGTATTGGTCGTGCACGTGCTGGAGAACCTGCTGGACAACGCCGACAAGTACTCGCCGCCCGGCTGCCCCATTGCGATCGAGGTGGTCAGGGAGGCGGAGCGGCTGACGGTGACGGTGGCCGACCGCGGCGCGGGGATTGCCGCCGACGAGGCCGAACGGATTTTTGAGAAGTTCTATCGGGTGGAGCGCCCCGGGAGCCCGAACGGCATTGGGCTGGGGCTGGCCATTTGCAGGGGCATTGTGGAGGCGCATCGGGGGCAGATCTGGGCCCAGCCCCGCCAGGGGGGCGGCACGGCTGTGACGTTTGCCTTGCCGCTGCAGATGAAGGCCGCAGAAGGGGGAGGAACGGCGTGAGTCGCGTGCTGGTGGTTGATGACGAGCGGCAGATACGCCGGTTGCTGCGGGCGGCGCTGACGGCTCAGGGTTACGAAGTGCTGGAGGCGGCCGGGGTGCGTGAGGCGCTGTCAACTGCGCCGGCGGCCCGGCCCGATCTGGTCATCCTGGACATGGGGCTACCGGACGGCGATGGCCTCTCCGTGGTGCAGGGCCTCCGGGAATGGTCCGACGTGCCGATCCTGATTCTCTCGGTGCGCGGGCGGGAGACCGACAAGATCTCGGCCCTGGACGCCGGCGCGGATGACTACCTGACCAAGCCCTTCAGCACCGGTGAACTGCTGGCGCGCATGCGGGTGGCCATGCGGCGCTTCGCCCGGACGGAGGCCGAGCCGGTCTTGACCGTAGGCGGCCTTGTGCTGGACATGGCCCGGAGGGTGGTGACCGTTGACGGCAACGAGATCCACCTGACGGCGACGGAGTATGCGCTGCTGAAGACCCTGACGCTGCATGCGGGCAAAGTGCTGACTCACAACCAACTGCTGCAGATGGTCTGGGGGCCGGGCTATGAGACCGAGGCCCATATCCTCCGGGTGAACATCAGCAATCTGCGGCGCAAGCTGGAGCCCGACCCGATTCATCCCACCTACATCGTCACGGAGCCCGGGGTCGGATACCGCATGCGGGAGAACGGGTAATCAGGCGTCAAGAAAAGATCAAGATTTGCGGGCGGCCGCCGCCGGCCGACGCCAACGTATGTCCCGCAATGAAACGTATCATCCTTGTGGCAGTAGGGGTTAAGCCGTGACCACCGGAAAGGACGTACCGTTAGCGTGCGGAAACCCTTGATTTCGGGCACTTGTGAGCGCCAGCGCGAGCTTGGCGGAGCATTGGCGTTGCGGTTTTGATTAGAATCGTTCCGGCAAAACTGAAGCGCTTTGGCTGGCGTTTACAAGGTCGCCTGCGCTCGGTAGACTTCAGGAGTCTACCCGGGCTGGCCCACGTCGCCGGTTCATACCGGCCGGAAGCCGCCTGCCAAAAAACGCGGAGGTGCCCAGTTTTACTATGGCTGCCCGTTCGCATCATCATCCGCTTGGTCCGGCGCACATTTGGACCAACCGGCTGAAACGCCTCGTCTTCGGCGCCCCCAAACGCACGGATCAGCAGCATCATGAGCGGCTTGGCGTCATGACCGGCCTGGCCGTCTTCTCGTCCGATGCGCTCTCCTCGGTCGCTTATGCGACGGAACAGATCCTGCTGGTGCTGGCCGGCGTTGGGACGATTGCCAGCGTCTACTCCCTGTCTGCGGGCCTCGCCATCATTGCGTTGATCTTCATCGTCGCCGCCTCCTACACGCAAACGATCCATGCCTATCCCAATGGCGGCGGTTCGTATATCGTCTCCAGTGACAACCTGGGGCGTAACGCAGGTCTGGTGGCCGGCGCCGCGTTGCTGATCGACTATGTGCTGACGGTAGCGGTCTCCACCGCATCCGGCATTGCGGCCATCACATCGGCCGTGCCGTTCCTGCAGGGACATGAAGTGGTACTATGCCTGTTCGCCATCTGGTTCATCGCCTGGATCAACCTGAGAGGCGTGAAGGAGTCCGGCAATATCTTCTCCCTGCCGATCTACGGGTTCATCCTGACCACCCTGTTGATGATTGGTGTTGGCATCTTCAAGGCCGCCACCGGCACTTGGCACCCCGTGGCCCCTGTTGCGGCCGGCTTCGGCATGGGCAGCCCCGAGTTCAAGGCGCTGACCAGCGGCGTCACCCTGTTCATCTGGCTGAAGGCGTTCTCCTCCGGCTGCACGGCTCTGACCGGCATCGAGGCCGTCTCCAACGGCGTGCAGGCGTTCAAGCACCCGGAAGATGTGAACGCCATCAAAGTCCTGCGGCTAGCCCGGACGCTGCTGTTTGTGATGTTTGCCGGCATTACGGTGCTGGCCTATGGCTTCCGTCTGATGCCCGTGGCAAACCAGACGCTGCTCTCCCAGATGGCGCATATCACCTTTGGCAACAGCGTGTTCTACTATTTCTTCCAGGTCATGACCATGCTGATTCTGCTCCTGGCGGCCAACACGTCGTACCAGGACTTTCCCCGGCTCTCCTCCCTGATTGCCAAGGACGGCTTCATGCCCCGAAAACTGGCCAACCGGGGCGACACGCTGGTCTTCAACGTCGGCGTCTATGTGCTGGCAGGGCTGGCCTCCGTCCTGATCGTGGCCTTCAAGGGCAGCGTCGACCTGCTGATCCCGCTGTACGCGGTGGGCGTCTTCCTCGCCTTTACCATGAGTCAGACCGGCATGGTGGTGCACTGGGTGAAGTTGGCCCGCAAGCTGGCGCAGCCGCTCCGGCGGCATGGCTGGTCGATCTTCATCAACGGCCTGGGCGCCGTCCTCTCTGCCGTTGCCCTGGTGGTCATCGCCGTCACCAAGTTCGCGCACGGCGCCTGGATCGTGACGATCGCCATCCCCCTTCTGGTCCTCTACTTCCGCTCGGTCCACAGCTACTACGAGCGGTTCACGGCCAGGGTGGAGAGCCTGCAAGGCACGCACATGACCTTCGATGACGCGAACGCGGTCAAGGTCGTCCTCACCATCGGCGGCCTGAGCCCGGTGATCGACCACTCCTTGCAGGTGGCCCGGCAGTTCTCCAGCGACATCACCGCCGTCTTCGTGGCCACTGAGCCCGAGTTGGGCGAGAAGATGGCCCGCAAGTGGGACATCAACCGCCACAAGGGCGTCCCGCTGGTGGTGCTCGATTCGCCCTACCGCAACGTGGTGCCGCCGCTGCGCAAGTACCTGACCACCTTGCACCAGGAAAACCCGAACACGGTGATCAACCTGCTGGTACCGGTGGTGGTGACCAACGACCCCTTTGACTCGTACCTGCACAACGGGCTGGCCGACCGGCTGCTGCGTGAGATGCGCTTCAGCGAGGGCATCCTGATGACCGTGATCCCGTTCTACGTCGACATGGATCCGGCGGCGGATCATGTGATCGCCACCTACCCGCCGTTGGGCGACGACTAAACGAATATGTACAAAAGACGGGGCCGCCGGGCCCCGTCAGGTTGGTGACAAGCCCCCTCTGCTTTCGAGCAGGGGGGGGGTTGTTTTACTTTAACTAATGC
>JBLNEM010000370.1:0-6513 GCA_050262655.1 Mycobacterium leprae
GCGCAGCGGTAGCCGGAAGTCCTATCTCTTTGCGGCGAAGGCAAGCAAGGCGGACCTGCAGGCGCAGTTGAGCCAGCAGATGGTACAGGAAGTGCTCGCCAACTATGGCCCCCTGGCGATCAATCATTTCGTGGAGGCAGTGGCCGACGACCCGGGCAAGCTCTCGCTGCTGGAGAGCCTGCTGGGACGGCGGAAGCGGAAGGAGGAGAGCCCTTGAGCCAGAACGCAACCGCTCGGGTTTGTGCTTCTTGTGCCCGACGACTCTCCCGCATGGGTGCCGTGCTAGCCGCATGGGCGCTGGTGGGCTTTGTCCCGGTGATGGCCGAGCTGCTCTCGGGCCATCATATTCGCACGCTCTGCCAAATCAGCCGCACGCTGACGGGGCCGGTCGGGCGAATCCTGGCCTGGTTCTCCATCGGCCTCTTCTTCGTCAGCAGCCTGGTCTCCCTTGTGCTCTTTGGTCGCGGCGCCATGCTCTCTCGCCGACTGGTGAACGGTTTCCGCCTGCTGCGGGTGCAGGTGCCGGAAGCCATCCAACAGGTCGTGACGGAGGTGGGGTTGGCCGATCGTTTCTGGCTGGTGCGCTATCCGCAGCGGGTGGCACTGACCGTTGGCCTTCGCCGGCCGTTGGTGGTACTATCGGAAGAGGTAACCGCAGGTCTGAGCGCCGACGAACTGCGGGCGATTCTGCTGCACGAAAAGGCGCACCTGCAGCAGCGAGATCCGCTGCGGCGCATTCTCTGGTCCTCGCTGGTGAGTGGGTTTCGCATCATGCCGGGTTTCGCTGCCGCCGCCGACGCCGCTCAGGCCTGCTGGGAACTGCAGGCCGACCGCTACGCCATTGAGCAGATGGGCAGCACCGATGCACTGGCCGATGCCTTGCTGAAAATGGCTGCCCCAGCCCCGAAGGGTTTCATCGCCACGCCTGTCTCCGCAGGCTTTGCCGATGAACTGACACTCCGGGCGCAGCATCTGTCCGGTGGCGATATCGAGCCGCAACTGACGGCTGCTGCACAGGCTGCAACAGATCCACGCTACTTGCGCTGGCTCTTCTTCCTCGCTCTCATCTCCGCCCTGTTGCCGGCCTGCCTGCCCCAATAGCCGGTACCTGTCGATGAATGGGAGGTAGGTCTCATGGTAAAAAAAGCGCTGCTGGTACTGCTGGCTCTCTTCTGCCTGAGTGCGGCTTACACGGCCTCGCACACGGCGGGATCGGCGCCTCGTCCTCAGAACGCCACCACTGCGGTCCCCGCGCCGGATGCCGTACCTACGGCCGCTACAAGCGCCGCTCCAGCGGTGCGCATCGGTCTCGCGGTGGGCAACCGGGCGCCCGATTTCACCCTGCCGACTCTGGGCGGCGCCAAGGTCCAGTTGAGCAGCCTGCGGGGCAAGCCGGTGCTGGTCAACTTCTGGGCCACCTGGTGCCCGCCGTGTAGACAGGAGATGCCGGACATCCAGGCCTACTACACCGAGCACGAGGGCCAGGTGGAGATTGTGGCGGTCAACCTGACTGAACAGGAGCGATCGGTCGGTGCGGTGGCGCAGTTCATGACCGATCGGCAGTTCACCTTCCCGGTCTACCTGGACCAGAACGGTGACACCGCCAATCGCTATGCGGTGCAGGCCGTGCCGACCAGCTACTTCATCGACAAGGACGGGATTATTCGTGCTTCCGCCAAAGGCGCCATGCGGCCGCAGGATCTGGCGGCCGGCTTCAAGTTGGCGGGCTTACAGTAGGCAGAGTGGGTTCGCATGGCCATCGGGGTCGTGTGGGAAACCTATGCACATATAAAGCAGGAAGGGGAGCAGCCTGTGCCAGACAATCCGTCGATTCTCATTTACACAACGCCCACCTGACCCTGGTGCACCCGGGTGAAGCAGTTCCTCACGCAGAAGGGATTCGAGTACAAGGAGATCGACGTCTCCAAGGATTACGATGCCGCCATGGAGATGGTGCGCATCACCGGACAGCGTGGGGTTCCTGTCACCATGATCGGGGACCGGCCGGTGGTCGGTTTTGACCAGGAGCAGATCAGCGAGCTGCTGGGGATCCACTGACGCAAAGGGCTCCGGGTGTTTCACCCGGAGCCGCCTTTTATGCTGCCACGGGCATCCATTGTGGTACCATAGGGCGTGGAGGGTTGAAGCATATGCATGTGGCAGAGGTTTTGCTTCAGAGCTTGCGGCGATATATGGAAAAGGCCGGACTGGGCGACCAGAAGCCCGAGTCGGTAGACGAGGCCCGGGAGATTCTGAGCCGGGTGGAGCGGCAGTGGGCGGCCGAACCGATCCCCGAGTTGGGCGATGTGGCACCGGCTGCCTATTTGGGTCAACTGTCCGACCCGGCCGAATGGCGCCAACTGCTGCTGGACCTGGCCGAACAGGACCAGTTCCCGAACACAGTGCGGGAAGCCGTGGCGAAGCATCAGTCGGCGCTGATCCCGCTCCTGGTGGCGTCAGCGGGGGACGAGTCACTGCGTATAGATGCCGCTCCGGGCAAGGGCCGCCTGCCGGTTCTCGCCGCCAATCTGCTGGGCGAACTGGAAGCCGAAGCGGCGGTCCCCACACTGCTGGAGCTCGCCGAGCGGGTACCGGAGTTCACCCCGCTGGGCGATACGGCGGTGGAGGCGCTGCTCACCATCGGCGAATCCGCCCGGGCAGGGCTATATCAGCTGGCCGAGCGCCATCAGTTTGATGTGGAGAGCGTGCCGTACACGCGTGCCGTGGAGATCCTGACCCGCCTTCGTCCCGAAGAGCAGACCTGGCACTGGCTGGAGCAGGGCCTCAAGCGGGCGAAGGAGATGGCGGGGTTCTATGCAGTACTGGCCGGCGACTACGGCGACTCCCGTGCCGTGCCGCATCTCTCGAGACTGCTGATGGAGCACCGCCTGAACGAAGCGGATCAGGAGAGCGCCATCGAATCGATCGAGTTGTGCGGTGGTTTGGTCCCAGCGGCGCCTGGTGCAGCGAAACCTGACGCTGAAGGGAAAGTCGGCCGCAACGACCCGTGCCCGTGCGGCAGCGGCAAGAAGTATAAGAAGTGCTGCGGGAAGTAGCTTCGGTTCGACTGGCAGACGCACCAACATGTGTGTGTTTACGTCGCCATGGCGATGACGTAGAATAGCTTTCTGTTGCCGATGCAAAACTGAAGATGTGTGAGTCCGGTAGATGATCGCGCTACGTTAACGGGGAGGCCGCAAGGCCGTTCTCACCCGGATGGCGTGGTGAGGAACTTCCTGGCACCGCTCGCGGCGAAGTCCGAGCCTGCCGCCCACGAGGGTGGGGGACAGGCGATTGAAGGGCCAGTAGCCGGAGGAAAGTTGGCGCAGGACACAAGTCCTGGCGGCGCGAGCCGACGATGGGGAAAGCTGTCTCAAGCAGCGGCGAGTACCTGTAACGAGCTATAGAAACGCAAGTCCCCCGGCGACGGGGGAATGAGACGGGCAATCTCCGCCACGGTGCAACTCCAAGTAGGCAGCGCAAGCTGCGGGTAGGAGGCAGCCCCCGTAAGAAGGGGCCACGTGCTCAGGGGCACGTGAGATAAATGATCATCCACGACAGAACCAGGGGTACCGCCGGAGTCACACAACCTTTGCAAGCGAGGCCCGCACGTCATGTGCGGGCCTCGCTTGTGGCTATGCTGGCGATGCGATGCAACGCTGCTTCGAAAGCGGGATCTGCGGGGATCTGCTACACGACCTTGCCGATCATGTAGCCGGCCAAGACAATTCCCACCCCCACCACTGTGAAAAAGGTGGTGAGAAGGCGAGGGCGGAAGAAGCGAGAGAGCATGACCCCTTCTGGCAGGCTAAGGCCGGACGCTGCCATCACAAAGGCGATGACGACGCTGACGGCAGCGCCTTTGGCTACGAGACCAGCGGCCAGCGGCAGAAGCAGTGCGGTGGGGGCATAGACCGGAATGCCAACCAGCACAGCCAGTGGAACGGCCCAGAGCACATTCCCTGCACCCAATAGACTGACCCACTGTTCTGGCATGTAGCCCTGCACCAGAGCGCCCACACCGGCTGCGACCAGCAACCAGGGGGCGAGCTTACGCAACTCATGCCATACCTCTCGCACAGAATCCTTGTGCCTGACCTGCCACGAGTCCCGAGGAATGCTTTGCGCCAGGTCGGCCGCCTGTGGCAACGCGCGCAAGGCATGGGCTGGTGGCACCAGCTTCTCGATCATCAGGGCCCCGACGAGGGCAATGACCAGCGAGAATCCGACGTAAGCGACCAGGACCTTCCAGCCGAAGAAGGTCAGGAGCAGGACCGAGGAAGTAATATCCACCAACGGGGAGGAGACCAGGAACGTCAATGCAATCCCCAGCGGAACTTGGGCCCGCAGCAAGCCGGCGACGATGGGGACTGAACCGCAGGAGCAGAAGGGCGTCACAGCGCCGGCGAGTGCTGCCCCCATACGGCCTGACAGGTCGCCACGGCGGGTCCGGAGTAGATGGGAGAAGGCGGCGCCCTTCATGGATCGTGCGACCAGTGCCGACAGATATGTAGCCACGGCGAAGAGTGGGACCAATTCGATCAGGATCTTGCCAGCGAACCAGAGCATCTCTTTCATCTCTCGAGTCTCCTTCAGTTCTAGTGTTGGGCCACGATTGCGGCAGGGGCGGCGGACGGATGCCTGAGCGGTTCGATGATTCGACTATTCGCGGATTGACGAAATGAAACCGGAACGTAAAGGCTGCCCCTGGAGAGACAGCCTTTACGACACCGGGAACGGGATTAACAACAATGGGTGAGCATCTCCGTCAGCGAAGTGAGCAGAGCGACAATGCACTCGCGATCGGGCCGGTAGTAGACCTCTTTCGCCTCTCGGCGAGAGACAACTACGCCGGCACGTTTCAGCGTCGTCAAGTGCTCCGAGGCTGTCGACAGGCCGAGGCCGAGTTCTGCGGCGACCTGCCCGACGGTTCGCTCTTGACCATCGACGAAGACGAGCAGGATCTTCTGGCGTGTCTCACTGGCGAGGGCCTTGAGGAACTCCTGAATCTCGGGGGAAGGGCCCATGTCGTGTTACTCCTTTAGGCAAGGTGGATCCTACAGTGATTTTCGCTCGGCATCGGACAAATGTCAATTCGTTTTTTCGAGAAATGACAGGAATGGCTCCTCTTACGTGCGGGATTTTAAATTCGTCACTTCGGGAAAAAACATATTGACAACGACGGTTGAGCGTACGAGAATTGTGGCTGATGATTGTTGCTTCGTTGATTCCCGATAAGGCGAAATATAGGGGAGTCATCGGGTACCGATAAACCGCTGGAGCATGTTGCAGAAGAATCGTTTAGAGGAGGAACAAAAAATGTCGCAGACCCGCAGGTCTCCCCAGTCCACGCCCCGGACTTCACACTCGTCCCACTGGCTGATCCGGTTCGCACCCGTGATTCTGATCATCTGGGTGGCGGTGATCGCCGGCGCCGTCGTCTACTCGCCCAGGTTGAAGTCTGCACTGCGTGACGAATCCCTCGCGATCGAGGGCAGCGAAAGCTACGCGACACGCGAGGTAATCAGTCAGGAACTGCAAACAGGTGATGCCCAGTCTCTGGTGTTGGTTTTCCAGAGCAACACGATGAAGGTGATGGAACCTGATTATCGGGTTGCCGTCCAGAGCGTGGTGGAGCGGGCAAAAGCGATCGACAAGGTCACCCAAGTCAGTACATATTGGGACACCCAGCAAGAACTGCTCCTGGGTAAGGATGGCCGGTCGACGATTGCACTCATCCAGGTCGACAGTACCACGGTTGATACGAAAGACCGGGTCGTCCCTGCCCTGCGCGCACTGGCCAAAGATGCCCCCGCAGGCCTGGAGGTCCATGTCACCGGTGGCCAGGCGGTCGCCCGGGATCTTAGCACGGCAGGCGAAGAGAGCAGCGCCAAAGCCGAAAAGGTGATCATTCCGGTGGTCTTGATCGTACTGCTTCTCATCTTCGGCACCGGTGTATCAGCTACTCTGCCGCTGGGCTTGGGGATTATCAGCGTCATGGTCGCCAATGGCCTGTTCTACTTCTATGCAAGGGGTCACGCTTCGCACTTCCTGGTCCCCACCATGATCACCATGATCGGCATGGGCGTCGGCGTTGACTATTCCCTGTTCCTGGTCAGCCGGTTCCGGGAGGAGTTGGCGGCCGGCAAGGACAGGGCAGAGGCGGTACGGACCACCATTGCGACCTCCGGCAAGTCGATTCTCTTCTCGGGGGCGACCGTCCTCGTCAGCGTCGCGAGTCTGTATACCGTCAACAGCGCCCTGGTCCGTGCCCTGGTCCTTTCGATGGTGCTGGTTACGCTGGTGGCCGTTCTCGCTGCCACGACCCTGCTGCCGGTGCTGCTGTACATGCTTGGCCACCGCATCAACTCGCTGCGGATTCCCTTCTTCGGCAAGGCCGGCAACAAGGGTGGACGCTTTTGGCATGCCTGGGCCCACATGGTGATGCGGAGTCCCTGGGTCTTCACCGTTCTGGTCATGGTGCCGCTCCTGGTGATTGCCTAACCGAGCATC
>JBLNEM010000371.1:0-10250 GCA_050262655.1 Mycobacterium leprae
AATCCGTCGGCGGCGATCATTTCCAGGGCTTTCTTGGTCGTAATCCGGCTGACGCCGTACTGCTCAGCCAGTTCCTTCTCTGACGGGACGCGATCACCCGGCTGATAGCGACCGGAGTGGATGGCATCCCGAAGTTCTATATAGATCTGCTCATACATCGGTTTCGCGGTCTCGTTGGAGGGCATTGGCACCCGCCCCTTCCCTTAGGTCGGCCTGTAACATCTTCGTTCATGAATGACATAACATGGGTTTGTCTCACTTAATATATCATGATATATGCCGATGTAAAGGGGCTATTTTGCGTTTTCCTTGATCAGCGGGCCACCCACGATAGGAACCACGGGTTTAGCCTCCATCCGACTATGGCCGCGAGGATGGCCAGAGCCGAGGCCACGGCCATCCGACGGGCCAGGTTTGGGGTGATACGCCAAACAATCGGCAGCAGGACAATGGCACTGGCGATCGAGGTGAGCACGACCCCCAGGCCTCCCGTGGCAGGGGGAATGGCTCCCTGAGAGACCAGGTTGGCGGCCGTTGCGGCGGTCGACGAGGAGGAGACCAGACCGCCGAGAAAGGTGACGGCCCAGAAACCCAGGTTTCCGCCGAAACGTTGCCCGAGGCCTGCCACCACAGTGAGGATCAGGAAGACAAAACCGAAGTTGAGGGCACCCGAGAGGGAAAAGGGTGAGGAGACTTTGATGTGGGGGGGCGGCCCCGCTACTTTGGCGCGGCTATATAGGGCTAAGCCAACGGTGACGCAAAGCATGAGGGTGACGGGGAGGATGCCGACCGGCAGGGCCCGAGGGGCAAACAGGCCGAGGATGAGCCCGTTTCGGAGGAACATGGCTGTCTTGGCGAGCATGATGGCTCGGAAACTGTATTCGGTTAGTTCCGGGTTGCCCCGGGCCTGCTGGGCCAGTTCGCCCACGGCTGCGGTAGAGTTGACCAGTCCACCCAGGAAGCCTGTGTAGTTGACGCCGCGGGCGCCGTAGAGCCGGAGCAGCACGTAGTTGGCGAAGCCGATAGCGGAGATCATGACCACCATAATCCAGACCTTGCGGGGGTTGACCAGCGCCCAGGGGTCGACGGCGTGGTTCGGCAGCGATGGGAGGATGACCAGTGCCAGCAACCCCAGGGTGATGCCGGCGTGCACCTCTTCCGTTCGGAGCAGCCGGGTGATGCCAACCATCTCTTCCTTCCAGGCCAAGAGCAGCAAGGCAAAGATGGTCATGGTCACAGGGGTGAAGACGTACCCCCGGCCCACCAGAATACCCGCCAGTGCAGCCACGAACAGCGCCGCTGCGGTGGTCATTTCCGGGCCGTGGCGCTGAAGCAGGGAGCCGAGGGTGAAGATGAGGACCAGGAGGCTCACAAAGCCCAGCGTGATCATCGCGAACTGAACCGAGAGCTGGGCGGTCACGGCGCCGGCCATGGCGACCAGGGCGAACGTCCTGAGTCCGGTCTCCTTCCCGGCCCGCTCACGCTCCAGACCGATCAGCAGCCCCAGGCCCGTGGCCAGGCCAAGCTGCTCCAGGGTCGCAAACGGTTCGATTACTGGCGCCACGAGCGTCACCTCTCTCGGTGCTAACTTGCGCCGAGGTGGTCGCTCTCATCCGGCACAGGGCGGCTGTCCATGGTATGATGGTGGCATGGAATGTCGGAGGTGCCAGATATGGCTCTTTACAATACGGAAGCCATCGTAATCCGCGTCCGCGATTTTGATGAGGCCGACAAAATCGTGGTGCTCTTGTCGCGGGATGAGGGGAAGATTCAGGCCGTGGCCAAGGGGGCCCGCCGCCCACGCAACCGTTATGCAGCGGCGGCGCAGATCTTCACGCATGTGAAGGCTGCGCTCTACTCGGGCCGGAGCCTGGATACCCTGAGTCAGATCGATATTGAAGAGCCGTTTCGCCATCTGCGGGAAGATCTGGTGCGGATGGCCTACGGCACTTATGCCTGTGAGTTGATGGACGAGATGGTGCGGGACCATCAGAAGGTGGAGGCCGGTTACCTGCTGCTCCTGGCCACGCTTCACCTGCTGAACGAGGAAACCTATGAGCCCGAACCGATCATTCGGGCCTATGAGTTGAAGCTGCTCTCCATCCTTGGCTTCCGACCCAGCCTGGCCGAGTGCGTCTCGTGCGGTGGCGATACCGACGGTGAGGGTCCGGTTCGCTTCTCGCCGGCCCTGGGTGGCGTGCTCTGCCCGCACTGCTCGGGCGAGGGCGAGGCGGTGCACCGCCTGAACCGTGGCACGTTGGAGACGATGAAGCGGCTGTTGGAGGGGGATCTCCGGCGGGTGCATATGATCCGCATCAGCCGGGAGATGGCCATGGAAATGGACCGGGTCCTGTCGGACTATATTGGGCAGCGGCTGGAGCGGAAGCTGCGGTCGAAGGATTTTCTGGACAGCCTGCGGTAACGGTCAACTGGTTTAGCGCACATGATCGCGGGCCATAATCCCTGCTGGAGGGATTATGGATGTTCGGGCTATCAAGTGACGTACGGTTGACCGACGTAGGAAGCCGTGACGGGATGGTGCGGGGCGAGTTTGGCGGCTATCGCTGGGAAGCCCGGCTTACCCGCGGGCCTGTCTCCTATGGTCTGGATCCGGCGTCGCTCTACAAGGGCTATGGTCAGGTGGCGCGGCTGGTGCTGCACCAACGGATCGGCGGCTCGCAGAGCTATCGGAAGGTCGCCGCCTTCGATCATGGGTGGTTGTTCGGGCGCAAGGAGCACCTTGCGGCGATCCGCCGGGTCGTGCATTATCTGGTGGGGTAGGTAGCAGCAGCAATGAAGATGGGCCTGCTTCCCGTAAGTACGCGGGAGCAGGCCCTTTTTGTGTGCAACTTGATAGCCTATGGTGCCGGCTGAATCACCACCGTGCGGATGTCGCTCTCCCAGCGCACCTCCATCTCGAAGCTCTCGGCGACGAAACGAGTGGGGACCAGAGTACGGCCGCCGATGATCTGGGCAGGCACATCCAGGGCCGCCAGTGGCTTGCCATCCTTCAGCGGGACTGGGTTGCCGATCTGGAGGCGAAGTTCGGATCCGTCCTTGTGGGCGATGACCGTATGGCTGGCCTGGTCCCAGGTGACTTCAGCGCCCAGCGCCTCCATGATCGTGCGGACCGGCACCAGCACCCGCCCGTTCACGTTGACCGGCGGCTGGTCGAAGTCGAGGATGCGGCCGTTCAGGTCGACCCTGATCGCCGATGCGTCAAACGTGTAGTCACGACTGCTCCCTGGCCGGCCCTTGCCATCATAGGCGACAACCGTGATGGTGTGGCTGCCGGTGAGGCCGGAGAGATCCATGCTGGCAACCCAGGGCAGTTGGGTGCTACTGGCCACGCTCCTGCCGTCCAGCCGGTACTCCACCCGGCTGACCCCGCCGCCCAGGTTGGCGTAGACCGCCACTCGGGTCGGGCCGGACAGCGTTGCCTGATCGGCCGGACGCCAGAAGGTGGTGGGTTGAGCAGACGGGCTGCCCAGATACCAATCCGGCCCTGTGGCCTGCTTGTATGCTTCGACCATCTCCGGCTTACCAGAAAGGGTGTAGAAGGCCGAGTCTGTGGCCACATGGGTGTTGAAGTAGCTGACTGCCTTCAAACGGGGATAGAGCAGCGGCGCATAGCCATAGAAACGCTTGAGCGTAGCCGCAGCCCACTGGACTTCTTCGATATAAGGTTTGGTGTTGGCCCAGCCGAAGCCGGTCTCCGCAATCATGATTGGCTTCCTGGCGGCGTACTCCTGATAGATCTCCTTGATTGGGTCCAGGGGGTTGGCCCGCTTGCCGGCGTGGAACAGATCAGCGTCGATCTGGCGGGCATTGGGGTTGCCCATAAAGTAGGGATCGTAATAGACGTTGACGCCAACCCAGTCCACAGCGTCGTCACCGGGATAGAACGCTTCGTATGGGGTGTCGCCCACATAGTTGGGCGCCCAGACCATCGCCACGTTCGGCGCTTCCCGGTGCATGATCGCGGCGATCAGCCTGAACTTGGCGATGTACTTCGCCGGATCATCGTACCATGGGACCCAGGCGCCATTCATCTCGCGGCCGAAGCTCAGGTAGACGGGACCGCCAAAATCCCTGAGTTGCTGAGCAAACCGATGGACATAGGCGTCGTCCTGCACAGCATCAAGCCCTTGTTGGGGTTGCCACGCGACCTGGATTGCACCGTTTACTTTTCTGGCCTGGTTGGTCAGGTGAACCGGCAGGTCCTGGCCCCAATCGGGGTAGACCAGCAGAATGGCGTAGGACTTGCCGTAGGCATCGGCCACCTTGCTGAAGTCGCCGGCCACGGCCGGGTCCCAGTCGATGGTGCCGCCTAGCATCGTGCCGAAAGCTGGCTCTTGTTTCGCCAGTCTACCTGTCGGTTCACCCCTGGTCGGTCGGGCGACGTAGAGGTCAACCTCCGGTTTGATCTGTTCGGCCCGGAGTTGGTCAGCCCGCATCCATTCGGCCCGGTCGGGGAACTGACCCCAGCAGACGAATTCGTCCTGAAAGGCGGCATACGCTTCGTTATACAGTTCCTGTTGGTCGAGGCTGCGTCCCAGAAGCTGAGCATAGTGGCCGCAGGCGCTGGGGTTGTGGCCCTTCAGGGAGTCTACCAGCAGTCGGGCGTATTGGATCATCCCGGCTGCATCGTTGGCCGTTTCAGCGGTCTGGTAGGCGTCGATCCATCCCCACTCCTGTGATGTGACCTCCGCGGCGGAGGTGGTTTGCGCAGAGGAGGCGAATCCTATCAGCAGGAAAATTGTCAAAGTGAATACAAAAACCCTACGCATAATCAACCCCCTTTTCCGGAGTTAACTTCCGTAGGGCACCCCATGACTCCTCTCAGTTGGAAAGGATGTGGTCGACGTTGGCGGATTCCCGTGAGTTTCGCTCCCTGATTCCCGATGAGTCGGCCCGGTGGGTGAATGAGGGGCTCATCAGCGAGACACAACGACAAGCGATCCTGAAGCTATACCCGCCCGCAGAGAGTGGGCGGGATCGGACCATCATCATCTTCAGCATTCTGGGCAGCCTGCTGGTTGGCGCGGGGGTTATTCTCTTCTTCGCTGCGAACTGGCCGAAGATCGATGCCTGGGTCAAGCTGGCGACCATTATCGTCGCAGTGGTCGGGACCTATGGGGCGGGCTATTATCTCCAGTACAAGCGTCAGAGCTACCCGCTGCTGGGCCAGGCGCTAATGCTGCTGGGCAGCCTCTTCTACGGTTCCGGAATCTGGCTGGTGGCGCAGATGTTCCACCTGCAGGCGCACTATCCGACGGGCTTCCTGGCCTGGGGACTCGGCATTCTGCCGCTGGTTGCGGCGGTAGGCTCGGCCCCGGTGCTCTACCTTGCCAGTGTGGTGCTCGGTGTCTGGACCGTGACCTCGCAGGCGCCATTTCGGGAGTATAACTGGCTCTACCCGGTCCTTCTGTTGGGGGCTATCCTGCCGCTGGGACGTAGGCTGAAGGCCGGGCTGGCGGAGGCAGGCGTGCTGGTCGGCCTCTTCCTCTGGTTTGTGATCAACGCATCGGTTCACACGCAGATCTCATATTGGTATCACGGACTGGCGCTGGTCGGCCGGCTGATGCTGCTATATGGCGTCGCGGTGGTTCTGGCCGGATTGGCCCGGCTCAAAGACCCAGAAGGGTTGACCCAGCGGCCTTACCTGGCGGTTGGCTCCTTCCTGGCGCTGCTGGGCAGCTTCCTGCTTACCATTCCGCGGGGCTATGGCTCGACGACGGTGCCGCTGCCGGCGCTGTTCAGCTACTCGGCGTATGCGACGGTGGGTGTCGTGCTCCTGTTGGCAGGGGCTGTTCTCTGCGGCTGGTTATACTGGCGCCGGGTTGAGCCGGGCCGAACGTACGTTTTGCCGGCTATGGCCCTGTTGCTTATCATCGGGCTGTTCGGGCACTTGCCTGGCGACAAGGCTCAGTTGGTGCTGTTCAACCTGACGCTTTTTGGCTCGACCGTTGGCTTGATTGCCCTGGGGGTTAGCTGGCGCAACAACTGGCTGGTGAATATGGGATTGCTGGCATTCGTTGTGCATGTGCTGACCCGGTACTTCGATCTCTTCTTTACCGCCATGAACCGGTCGCTCTTCTTTGTGGTGGGCGGCATTCTGCTGTTAGGGGGCGGTTGGCTGCTGGAGCGCAATCGCCGCCGCTGGACCAACCAAACTGGGGGTGAGCGGCATGACCACTAAACGCGGTTTCTGGCTGGCCGTGGCGCTCCAGGTGCTGATCCTCCTGGGCATGGTGGGCTGGCACAGTTACACGGTGTTGACCGGACGACCGGTAACACTGCAGACTGCGCCGGTTGATCCCTGGGATCCAATGCGGGGGCAGTATGTGCGCCTGAGCTACGTTATTTCACAACTACAGGGCGACAAGATACCGTTCATTGGCAGCCCCTACAAACCGGAGCAGACCGTTTGGGTTACCTTGCAGGAGGGAAATCCCTACTGGACGGCCATTCAGGTGTCCGATCAGCGACCGACTGTCAGATCCGGGCAGGTGGCGCTGAAGGCCCGAGTCCAGTGGTTTGATGAAGGCAAGGGCAATTTCCCAACCCAGGTCTTCGTCCGGTACGGCGGCATCGAGCAGTTCTACGTTCCGGAAGGGGAAGGGGAGAAGCTCCAGAGCCGGCGGGACCTGTCGGTGGAGGCGTTAGTCGACTCCTTCGGCAATGTAGCCCTGCACCGAGTCTTTGCCGGCGATCAGGAGATCAAGTGGCATTAGGCTTCACGGTATAGTTGGCGTCGGCAACGGAGAGCCCCAAAACCAGGTGATGGTTTTGGGGCTCGTTCCGTCCAACCTATTTGATCTTCTTCACCACGATCTCGTCATAGCCATCGTGCGCGGTCACGCCCACGAACTCCTGTCCGGCCTTCTGGACCCAGAGTGGAATGTCCCGCTTGGAACCCGGGTCGGCGGAAAGCACTGCGAGGGTCTGCCCAACCGGCGCTGCCTTGACGGCCCGGATCAGTTCCATCATGGGGCCGGGGCAGAAGCTGCCGCGGGCGTCGATAACCTTGTCAGCCATGGTCGCACCTCCCGGATTATTCCTGTGATCCCTGCATGGTCGCCGGCAGCCGCCCGGCGAAGGCCAGCATGAACTTCAAGCCATATTGCACCTGTGGCTCCTTCAAAGCCCGAGCCAGATCCAGCAGACCGAGCCGGCGCTTGTCGGCAATCGCCGCTGCCCGCGCCTCGGTTGCCGCCTGCTGGACTGCCGGGGCCTGCATCATGACCTGATCCGCCAGTTCCAGAGCGATCCGCACCGAGGTGCTCAGTTGGGCCACCATGCCATCGCTGACGGAAATGCGCAGGGCGTGGGCCACATCGGCCAGGTCCAACACAGTGCCCAGTGCGCCCGATCGCTCCAGTTCGTCGACCCGCTGCAGAAGTCGGGTCAGTGCCGGCGCACTCTGCTTCAACTGCAGCGCCAGCGCTTCCATCTCGGGGCTGTTCAGGGATGCTTCGTCCATCGCCATTGCTGTTCCCCCCCTCGCTACATGACGCCCTTCAGGTTGAGCCAGTGCGCCCGGTTGTAGGCCTGTTTGAACCAGTGGATCGCCTCAGTGGGTGGCGTCAGGACAGGTGGATGCTCATAGTCGAATGTGATATAGGTGGCGGCATTCAGTCCCTTCTCGATGAAGCAGAATGCCTTGCCGTAATAGCGATGAATGGGGCTCCCGCCTGTCAGCAGGTTGATCAGGTTAGGCGCCAGCACTTCGGACTGGAAGTGGGCCACCGACCCCGCCTTGGAGATCGGCAGGTTGGTGGTGTCGCCCAGTGCGAAGATGTTGGGGAACTGCCCCACCTGGAGCGTGTGCCGGTCGGTGGGCACCCAGTTGCCCTCGTCGCCCAGGCCGGAGTCGCTGTTGACCACTGCGCCTTTGTGCGGCGGTACGGCCACCAGCAAGTCATACTGGAAGGTGGTGCCCTCGAGGGAGCTGATCTCCCGCTTTACCGGGTCGACGCTCTCCATATTGAAGAAGGTCTCCAACTGGATGCCACGGTGAGCGAACTCCTCAATGGCCCAGTCGGAGCAGACTTCGATCGAATGTGCCCGGTTAATCGGGAAGGTGTAGACGATCTCGGTCTTCTCCCGAATGCCCCGCTGCCGTGCCCAGTCATCGAACATATAGGTGAACTCCAGCGGTGCGACCGGGCATTTGTGCGGTAGGCCAAGGGCGATGACAATGCGGCCGCCATTGAAGTGGGCCATCGCCTCCCGAAGCTTTAGGGCTCCTTCGGCGGTATAGAACCAGTGGGCTCCTTCGGCAAGGCCGGGAACTTCGGCCGGGTTGATCTCCGAACCGGTAGCCAGCACCAGGTAGTCGTAGGACAGGTGCTTGCCCCCGGCGGTATCTACCCGCTGCTGCTGTGGATCGATCTTCACCGCCCGGTCGTGCACGAACTGGACTCCTGGCACCAGGAGCTGGTTTACCTTGCGAATCAGTTCTTCCATCCGCATCAGGTCGAAGGGCACATAGAGGAATCCCGGCTGGTAGACGTATTCGTCCCTGTCGCCCAGAATGGTGACAGTGACTTGCCCCCGGTCAATTTCCCGGGAAAGCTGGCGGGCAACCTTGTTTGCCAGAATGAGTCCGCCGGCCCCTGCACCGATTACCAGGAGTTGCTTGGCCACTCTGTCTTTCACCTCACAGACCGTGTAGTGGTGACGAAACCGCTCTGTCAATTTGATGGTACCAGGGGGGGTATGTGAAGGAAATAACGAGTTGGGTCTATGCCCCGGGGGGTATACCTGCGCCGAACGGATATGAACATTTGGTGTACCCTGAAGAGGTGGACAGCCGAAGGGCGGCACGGAAAAACCGCCCGACTGATGTCGGGCGGTTCTACGTTGTGGCCGGTCGACATGACCGGCCTTCTCGGTGTGGCGTCAGGGCTTAGTCGTCTGCGGCCGTGGTGGTCCCGCCCGCAGTGGTCGGCCGGCGTCTGCCACCCCGCCGGGCGGCAGCAGCAGCCAGTTCAGCGGCCTGCTTGGCCTTCAGCCTGGGCACGACCGTCATCACATACAGGTAGCACAGCAGTGCCGCCAACCCCAGGTAGAGCCCGGCGGCCCAGTCGGTGACGAAGACAATAACCGCCAGTCCGGCAAAGACCACGGCTGTTGCCCAGGCGGCGATGCGGCCGCCCCACATCTTGAAGGGGCGTTCCGCTTCGGGCTGCTTCGCCCGCAGTGCGATCACGCAGAGAGCCGCCGACATGTAAATGAGCGACTCCATGGCGGCGCCGACATCGATCAGGGTCTTATAGCCCTGTACGAAGTAGACGATTGCCGACGAGAGCACCCCGATGCCGAAGAGGGTCAGGATGGCGTTCTGTGGCGTGGCGTACTTCAGGTTGAACTTGCCAAAGAACTTGGGCAGAATCCCTTCCCGTGCCCCGGCATACATGAACCGGCTGATGGTGATGATGCCGGCGTTGAACGTGGTGGTGGAGGCGCCAAGGGTGATGATAGAGAGCCAGATCACCCCGGCGGTGCCCAGTACGGCCCGGCCCGCCTCAATATGCGGAATGGGCGAAGTGGCCAGCACGTTGGCCGGCACCCACCGGCTCATGGCCAGGGAGAAGAGGGCGTAGACAACGCTGAGCAGGCCAACAGCCAGATACATGCCCCGGGGAATCAGCTTCTGGTCGGTCACCTCTTCGGCCAGCGGGGTGACCCACTCGAATCCAACGAAGAGGAAGACGCCGGTGGCGATGGCAGGCAGAAGTCCACCCTCGGGCGACGAGGCGCCAACATTGAAGGGCTGGTGGAAGCTCCACCCGGCCTTGGCGAAGGCGATCACCGAGAAGAGCACCAGGGAGGCCATCATGCCATAGGTGATAATGTCCTGAAAGGCGCCGGCGATCTTCACGCCCCGGATGTTCAGGAAGGTGGCAACGGCCAGCAGCAGGATCACCCAAATCAGCGGGTGCAGCGGGATCAGGTTGGTCAGCACCTTGGCCAGCACATAGGTCTCGGCGCCGATCACGCTGGTGACCACCAGCATGTAGACCAGGGCGATGGTCATACCGGCCCGGTCGCCGAAGCCATTCTTGAACCAGAGACGCAATCCAGCGGCGCTGGGCATCATGCCGTTCAGCTCGGAGAAACCGGCCGCGGCCAGGAGGCAAAGCAGGCCGGCGATCAACACCGCTAGCCAGGCCGAGTCGCCAGCCATATAGCTGGCCATCTGCGCAGCGGCCACGAAGGTGCAGGCCGCCAGCGTGAGGCCG
>JBLNEM010000372.1:0-6726 GCA_050262655.1 Mycobacterium leprae
GGGCGCCCTTCGGAGACCGGCTCCGCGGGCTCCGAAGATCAGGCGCCCGTGGCAGCACAGGCCCGTCGGCGTAGGGCACTCCCACGTAGTGCCTCGCGCCCGTGGCAGCACAGACCCGACGGCGTAGGGTACTCCCACGTAGTGCCCCGCGCCCGTGGCAGCACAGGCCCGACGGCGTAGGGTACTCCCACGTAGTGCCCGCGGACGGGATTCCCACGTAACGCTAGTCCCCGACGAGTGCGGGGGTCTCCAGCGCCCGCCACCCTTCCCAGGTGTCGGCGGCGATGCGGTCCGCCAGGTCCCGGCAGACCGATTCGGTCGAACTGACCGTCCAGGCGGCCACCCGGCTGGCGGCCTGCACCGCCACTTCCAGCGAGGCGCCCTGCGCGATGGCGTGGCTGAAGCCAGCCACGAACGAGTCGCCGGCGCCAGTGGTGTCGACCACCTCCACCTCCAGGGCGGGGATGTGCTTCGGTTCGGCCATGGATCGCTCGTACGCCACGCTGCCCAGTCCACCGAGCGTGACGACGATCTGGCTCAGTCCCCGGTCCAGGATCGCCCGGGCAGCATTCTTGGCCGCCGGCACCGAGGTGACCGGCTTGCCGTAAAGCTCTTCTGCTTCATATTGATTACAGACGAAGGAGGTCAGCATGGGCAGCAGTTCCGGCCGCCGCCGGATGCAGTCGAAGTTGCCCGGGAGCCCGATCACCGGCACTCCTGCGGCCCTCGACGCGATCAGTACCCGCTCGGCCAGCTTGTCCGCCACATCCAGTTCCAGCACCACGAGCCCGGCATCCTGCAGGAGCCGGTCCCCATGGCGGTCCCAGGCCTCCTCCATGTAGCTCACGTCCGGGGGCTGGGAGATCGAGCAGGCCAGGTCTCCATCCCGATGGAGAATCGCCACCCACATGCCATGACCGCCCGGCTGAGGCACCACATTGACGCCATCTACGTCCACACCGGCCTCGTGCAGCCGGGTAAGCACATCGTGTCCCACGCCGCCTTCCTGCACCGAGGCGGAAAAACGAACGGCAGAGCCCATCAATGCCATGGTCTCCGCCACATTGCGGCCCACACCGCCGTGGGCGTATTCCGCCCGCCCCAGGTTCCGGCCCTTGAAGTTCAACTCATGATAGGGAAAGCACTTCAGATCGACAAAGATGGTGCCGACTACGACTACGGGAGGCCTTTGGGCCGGTTTCATCCACTATTCCTTCCTTCGCCAGCGGTCTTTATCCCGCGCTTCGTATTTTGCCATCACTTTTTGAAAGGCGTCTTCCAGATCCACGTTCATCTGATTAGCCATGGCCGCAATCACAAACAGAATATCGCCCATCTCCAGAGCGAGATCGGCGGTCTCCTCCGTGGGCTTCTTGGTCTTCGGGCCGTAGCGGTGGTTCACTTCCCGGGCCAGCTCGCCCACCTCTTCGGTTAGTCGGGCCAGGTTCGCCAGCGGCGGCCAGTACCCAAAGGGAGCGATCCACCTGTCTACTTCCTTTTGTACCTCTTTTAGTTCCGTTTGTGCCACCCCCAAAAGTTGACGTTAAGGTTAAGAAATCGTGCCATATGCAGCACCGACCGGGGCTCGGGTACCGGTCACCATGCGCGGGTCCATGGGACATTGCCGCGGATTTCACGGATTACACGGATTCGGAGACATGTTCAGCCAACAAAAGGAGCGACCCCAAGGCTCGCTCCCACTGATTCGCTATGCCTGGCCCTCGGTGGCGAACAGGGCGTCCACGAAGGCCGAGGGATCGAAGGTCTGCATGTCTTCCATGTGCTCACCCACACCGATGTACTTGACCGGTACCTGTTCGGTGTCGGCAATGGCGACGATCACCCCGCCTTTGGCGGTGCCGTCCAGCTTGGTCAGGGCAATGCCCGTGACGCCGGCTACTTCCCGGAAGAGTTTGGTCTGCTGGACCGCGTTCTGCCCGGTGGTCGCATCCAGCACCAGCAAGGTCTCGTGCGGTGCGTCGGGGATCTCCCGCTGAATCACCTTGTGAATCTTGCGCAGTTCCTCCATGAGGTTGGCCTTGTTGTGGAGCCGCCCGGCGGTATCGATGATCAGCACATCGGCGCCGGATTCCCGAGCATGCTTGATCCCGTCGAATGCGACGGCGGCAGGGTCGGCCCCCTGCTCGTGGGCGACCACGGGCACCCCGGCCCGCTCGCCCCACACCTGCAGCTGCTCGATCGCCGCAGCGCGGAAGGTGTCGGCCGCGGCCAGCACGACGTTGTGGCCCTGATCATGCTGGAGCCGGTAAGCCAGCTTGCCGATGGTGGTGGTCTTGCCCACGCCGTTCACACCCACCACCAGGATCACCGTCAGTCCGCCCTGCTTCAGGTTGAGCGGCCGGTACGACTCGGAGAGCATGCCTGCCACCAGTTCCTTCAGCACGGGGCGCAGTTCGGCGCCGTTGGTCAGGCCGCGCACCCGGACTTCCTTCTTCAGTTGCTGCACCAGCTTCATGCTGGTCTGTACACCCACGTCGCCCTCAATGAGGGCCTCTTCCAGCTCTTCAAACAGGTCGTCGTCGATTTTGCGAAAGACGCTCATGATGGTGTTGACCCTGCCCACCAGAGCCTCTTTGGTTTTGCTCAGGCCTTCCTTCAACCGGTCAAAGAATCCCACGGGAAAACGCTCCTTCACTGCCGGGTTTGCCCTTATTGTGTCTCTTGCCCCGGGGCATGGTCAAGCCAGGCGCCTAGTGCCCCGGGTAGATACGGCCCATGACCCAGTCCACCGCCAGCACGACGGCGGTGAGGACGATGAATGCGAACACGTAAAACGCAATTCCGGGCCGCTCCGCAGGTGCAGGCGCTTTCGCCTGCTCCGGTTTCTGCTCCTTGCTCAATGCCCCAGCCTCCCGCTGTTAGCTTGCCTCGCGTTCGATATCGACCAACCGCACCGAGACCACCTTGGAGACGCCTGTACCCTCCATGGTCACGCCATAGAGCGCATCGGCTACCTCCATGGTCCCGCGCTGGTGGCTGATGCAGATGAACTGGCAGCCCTCGTTCGAGAAGATTCGCAGGTACTTGCCGAACCGCTCCACGTTCGCCTCGTCCAGGGCGGCTTCAACTTCGTCCATCACCACAAACGGGGTGGGCTTGACCCGCAGGAAGGCGAAGAGCAGCGCCACCGCCGTCATCGCCCGCTCGCCGCCGGAGAGCAGCGACAGCGTCTGCGGCTTCTTGCCCGGCGGCCGGGCGATGATCTCGATGCCGGTCTCCAGGAGGTCGTTCTCATCGACCAGCTGGAGGTCGGCACGGCCGCCCTCGAACAGTTCGGAATAGACCCGCTGGAACTCACGGCGAATCTCGCCGAAGGAGGCCAGGAAGTGGGTCTTGATCCGCTTGTCCAGCTCTTCCACGGCCCGATAGAGGGAACCCTTCGCCTCTTCGAGGTCGGTCCGCTGCTGCGACAGGAAATCGAAGCGCTCTACCGTGTTCTGGTACTCTTCGATGGCCGCCAGGTTCACGGCGCCCAGTTCGCGGATCTCTTCCCGCAGGGCCTGGGTCCGCGCCCGGGCGAACTCCAGCTGCTCCTCGGCCAGGGCCCGTCCGACCACGTCGGCGGGCGTCAGGTTATGCTGCTCTGCCAGGCGGGCAACCAGGCCCTCCTGCTCCATGCGGATACGGGCCTCTTCCACCTCGCCCTGCTGGAGCCGGCCCTGCGTATCGCTCTGAGACCGGCGCAGGTTGCGGGCTTCCCGCTCCAGGTTGTTGATCTGCTCCAGGGTCTCGAGCTTGCGGGCCTGCAGTTTGGTCAGAGCCTCTTCGGCCGCCTGCTTGGCCACGGTGGCGTCCGCCACTTCGCCACGGGCGGCCTCTTCGTCCAGCGCCGCCTGGGCCAGACGGGACTGGGCATCGGCCCGTGCTTCGGCCTTGGCATCCCGATCCGCCGCCAATTGAGCCTGGTCGGCTGCCAGACGGGCCTGCTGGCCTTCCAACCCACGAACCTGCTGGTTCAACTCGGCCAACCGCACTCGAATGCCGGTCAGAGCCTGATTCCTGGCTTCCAGGTCGGCCACCCGGCTCTGCCCCTCGGCGGTCAGCCGGACGACCTCTGCTTCCAGGGCGCTGCGCTCCAGCGCCACCCGGGAGACCTCCGCCTGAAACTGCTCCATGGCAGCGGTGGCGGCGGTCACCTCGCCCACCAGCGAATCGTCCTCGGTGCCGAAGGTCTGCAGCAGATCGTGCCACCGCCGGGTCTCGGCGGCCAGCCGCTTCGCCTCCCCCTCGCTCTGGGTCAGGCGAGTCTCCAGGCCGCGCACTTCCTGCTCGGCGGTCCGGATCTGCTCCTGGAGCCGGGTCAGTTCGGCCTGCGAATCCTCGTATGCCTTGCGTGCTGCGGCGATCTCCTCCCGCAGCGACTGAATCCGGGCGGTCAGTTCCTCCCGCTCCCGCTCACGGGAGAGCAGCCCGGCAGACTGTCCGCCCACCGAACCACCAGTGAGGGCACCGCCGGCCGCCAGCACTTCGCCGTCCAGGGTCACGATCCGGTAGCGCATGCCGCTCTTGCGGCCAAAAGCCAGTGCGGCGTCCATATCATCGGCGATCAGGACCCGCCCCAGCAGGGAGGCCATGGCCGGGCGGAACTGCTCATCGAACCGGATCAGGTCCAGCGCCACCCCGATGATGCCCGGTGCGGCTTTGAACTCGCGTTCCTCATCGGCCCGGAAACTGTTGGGCCGGATTACGTTCAGCGGCAGGAAGGTGGCCCGGCCGCCCTGACTCTTCTTCAGGTGCTCAATGGCCGCCTTGGCTCCCTGGTCGGTAGCGGTGACGATGTTCTGGATGTTGCCGCCCAGCGCCACCTCGATCGCCTTCTCGTACTTGGGCTCCGTGCGAATCAGTTCCGCCACGGCGCCCAGCACGTCCTGCGCCCAGGGCTGTGCCTTCTCACGCCCGACCAGCACGGTCCGGGTACCTTTCTGATAGCCGTCGAAGGCGTTCATCATCTCTTCGATGGCCCCGAGGCGGGAGGAGGCACCCTGCAGTTGCTCCCGGAGATGGGAGCCACGCTGCTGTAGTTCCTGCTGCCGGTTCTGGCCGTCCCGATAGGCGGTCCGCAGTTCGCTCAGGCGCCCGTCGGCCTCGTCCCGCTCGGTGCGCAAAACTGCCATCTTCTCCGCCAGGTCCGCCTCGGCGGCCCCGGAAGCCGTGGCCTCTGCCTCTGCCTTCGACCGCTCGCCGGCCAGCCGTTCCTGGCGCTTCTGCGCTTCGGTCAGGGTGCGCTCGGCGGCGGCGGCCCTGTTCTTCCGGTCGGCCTCTTCCTGCAACAGGGCGATGCCCTGGTTCTTGCGTGCTTCGACGGCAAGGCTGGCCTGTGCCACCTCGGCCTGGGCGGTGGACAGCTCCTGTTCCCGGGCGGACAGGTCGGCGGCTACGGTGCCGGTCTCCTGCTGCAGCCGGAGGAGTTCAGCGGCCAGAGTCGCCGCTTCGGCGCCCACGCCGCTCAGCTTGCTCTGAAGCTGTTCCAGTTCCCGGGTCAGACGCTCCTCTTCGCCGCCGGCCACCTTCTGTTCTTGACGGGCCAGCGCCAGCC
Organism: Mycobacterium leprae; assembly: GCA_050262655.1. Taxonomy (GTDB): domain Bacteria; phylum Bacillota; class Sulfobacillia; order Symbiobacteriales; family Symbiobacteriaceae; genus DASXVX01. The sequence goes on from JBLNEM010000372.1 coordinate 5,558, forward strand.
GCCCTTCCACCCGCTCCAGAAGGCCAGTGGCCTCGGTGACGGCCAGGGAGAGCAGGTTCAGTTCCTGATCCAGCGATTCGGCCAGCGTCCGGGTGACCTGCGCAGCCTGGTCATTCTCGCCCAGTTTCGCCTCCACACCCTGGAGTTTTTCGGCGAGGCGCTCATTCTCGGCCTGCCGCTGGATGAGGCGCGCGGCGGCTGCCTCCAGGCCGTGAGCCAGGAGGCCAATCTCCAGGGTCGTCAGTTCGGACTGCAGCCCGTTGTAAATCCTGGTCTTCTCCGCCTGCTCGGAGAGGGAGGCCATCTGCGTCGACAGTTCGCCGATGATGTCGGTGATGCGCAGCAGATTCTGTTCGGTCTCCTCCAGGCGGCGCTGGGCCTCCCGCTTGCGCGACTTGTAGCGGCTGATACCGGCCGCTTCTTCGAACAGGGCACGCCGGTCTTCCGGCTTGGTGGACAGAATCTCGTCGATTTTGCCCTGCCCAATGATGGAGTAATTATCCTTGCCAACGCCGGTGTCCAGAAAGAGGTCCTGCACATCCTTCAGGCGGCAGGGGACCTGGTTGATGAAGTACTCGCCTTCGCCGGAACGATCGACCCGGCGGGTCACCATCACTTCGTTGTAGCCAATGGCCAACTTGCCATCGCTGTTGTCGAGGATCAGCGACACCTGGGCGAAGCCCATCGCCTTCTTGCCATCACTGCCGGCAAAGATGACATCCTGCATGGCGCCTCCGCGCAGCGCCTTGGCGCTCTGTTCACCCAGCACCCAACGGATGGCATCCGACACATTCGATTTACCAGAGCCGTTCGGTCCCACAATCGCCGTAATACCCGGGCCGAATTCCAGCTCGGTTTTGTCTGCAAACGACTTGAACCCGATGACTTCCAGACGCTTGAGATACATCGGCAGCCTCCCCGTCCAATACAGACGCCAGTAGGGGGCTCTGGCGTTATAACACAAGAACGTTCGACAGGACGGGGCCGTTCTCCCTTCTTTCGGCGGCAGAAGCGTATGGGACTACGTGGGAGTAACCTCCGCCGACGGACCTGTGCTGCCACGGGCGCCTGATCTTCGGAGCCCGCGGAGCCGGTGGACTACGTGGGAGTAACCTCCGCCGACGGACCTGTGCTGCCACGGGCGCCTGATCTTCGGAGCCCGCGGAGCC
>JBLNEM010000373.1:0-8120 GCA_050262655.1 Mycobacterium leprae
GATATGGCGGCCAAGGAGCGGGGCGCAGCATTGCTGGCGCAGCTGGCCGCGACAGGAGTTGCCCTGTACGAGGTGTCGCCCACCACCCTGGAGCGCCTGGCAGACACGCAGTCGCCGCAAGGCATTCTGGCGGTCTTCCATACGCCGGTCTGGCGGGTCGAACAGATGGGCGCCGGTCTGGTGATTCTGCTGGATGGCCTGCAGGATCCGGGCAACCTCGGTACCATCATCCGCTCGCTGGAGGCCATGGGAGGCGCCGGTCTGGCTATTGCCGGCGGCGTGGACCCGTTTAACCCGAAAGTGGTGCGGAGCGCCATGGGCAGTCTGTTCCGCCTTCCCCTGGTGAAGGACGAGGTTGCGCCTCTGATCGATCAACTGCGGGCGCAGGGACGCACCGTCTACGTGGCGGACGCCGGCGGCAGCCTCACGCCCTGGACGGCCGATCTGAAGGGCAGCAGCGTCCTGGTGATTGGCAACGAGGGGGCGGGCCCATCCGAAACCGCCCGACAGATGGCCGACGCCGCGATCTCCATTCCGATGCCGGGCCCGACGGAGTCGCTGAACGCCGGGGTGGCTGCCAGCCTCCTGATCTACGAAGCGATGCGGCAGCGGATGGGTTAGGTCTGGAAAACGCCGCCACCTTGTGACGCAAGGCTTTCCTGTGGTATAATACAAGGTGTCTGAGAAGTCGAACAACCTGTAGAGGGGGCGTGGTGACGCTGGCAGACACCGCAGAACTCTTTTGGACCATTTTCCGGAACACCGGCTCCGTAATGGCCTACCTGCTCTACAGGCGTCTTACGCTGCACTAGCGCCTTTACAGGGCAGACCTGCTCTGGTATAATCGATCCAATTCAGTGAAGCTGCGCGGCAGTTTCACACGAAGAACGGCTGCGATGGAGGAAAGTAACCGGCACGTGCGGTGTTCAGGGAGGCGGCGCCCTAGACTGTGAGGCCGCTCTCCGCAGGCCGAGTGAAGTTCCCTCCGGAGCCGACCCGCTGAACGGTATGCTCAGTAGGCGGGGACGGGTCCCTCCCGTTAGCGGGGGCCGGGCGTGATAGCGCCTGTGTAAACGAGCGGGGTCCGATATGGACCCAAGCCGGGTGGTACCGCGGAAGCATGCGCTTTCGTCCCGATGAGGGATGGAAGCGCCTTTTTTGTTATCGAGAGAGGGGATATCAACATGAGGGATCAGCTGCTGAAACTGAAGGAGGAGGCGCTGGCCGCCGTCGCCCAGGCACAGGATGTGGCAACCCTGCAGGAGATGCGGGTGCGGTTCCTGGGGAAGAAGTCCGAGCTATCCATCGTCCTCGGTGGGCTGGGCAAGCTGGGCACTGTGGACGAGCGGAAGGCTATGGGCGCGCTGGGCAACGAGATCAAGACGGCCATCAGCGAGGCCCTGGAGCAGCGCGAGCGCCTGCTGGGCGAGGCCGAGTTGACAGCCCGGCTTCGGGCAGAGCGAATCGACGTCTCCCTGCCCGGGCGGCCGTTGGGCCGGGGGCACCTCCACGTGCTGAACCAGGTCCGGACCCGCATCGAGGAGATCTTCATCTCCATGGGTTACGAAGTGGCCGAGTCCCGTCAGGTGGAAGATGACTGGCACAACTTCGAAGCGCTGAACATCCCCAAGGGTCACCCGGCTCGGGATGCGCAGGACACCTTCTTCCTGACTGACGACGTGCTGCTGCGGACGCATACTTCCAACACGCAGATTCGCTACATGCTGGAAGTAGCCAAGGGACGCACCCCTGTTAAGATCATCTGCCCGGGGCGCGTCTTCCGCAATGAGACCGAGGACGCCACCCATGCCGCCATGTTCCACCAGGTCGAAGGGCTGCTGGTGGACAAGGGGATCACCCTGGCTACTCTGAAGGGGGCCCTCACCGAGATGGCCCGGGGGCTCTTCGGCGAATCCACCGCGATTCGGCTGCGGCCCAGCTACTTCCCGTTCACCGAACCCAGCGCCGAGATGGATGTCTCGTGCAAGTTCTGCGGCGGCAAGGGCTGCCGGGTCTGCAAGCAGTCGGGTTGGATCGAAATCGGCGGCTCGGGCCTGGTGCATCCGGTGGTGCTGCAGAGCGGCGGCTACGACCCGGAGGAGGTCTCCGGCTGGGCCTTCGGCTACGGCATCGAGCGGATCGCCATGCTGCTGTACGGCATCGAAGATGTCCGGCACTTTGGCAACAGCGATCTGCGGGTGCTGCGACAGTTCTAGGGAAGGGGGAGCGTTATCGTCATGAAGGTATCGTATAACTGGCTGAAGGATTACGTTGACTTTGACCTCTCGCCTGCGGAGCTGGCGAAGGCACTGACCGGCCGCGGACTTCAAGTGGAGACCCTGGAATCGGCCAACCCCGGCGTATCCGGCGTTGTGATCGGCAAGGTCACCACCATTGAGCGGCATCCCAACTCGGATCATCTCTGGGTCTGCCAGGTGGATGTGGGCGGCGGCAACACGCTGCAGATTCTGACCGGCGCCCAGAACGTGAGCCAGGGCGACCTGGTGCCGGCGGCGATTCCGGGCTCGAAGCTGCCCGACGGCCGCACCATGCAGAGCGCCAAACTCCGTGGTCTCGACTCCCATGGCATGCTCTGCTCGCCCGATGAACTGGGCGTTCCCGAAGGCGGCGAGGGGATCATGATCCTGCCGCCCGACCCGAATCTGCAGCCGGGGATGGATGCGGCCGAGGTGTTGGGCCTGAACGACTGGATCATCGACCTGGACCTGACGGCCAACTACGCTTCCCACAGCCAGGCCATGATCGGCGTGGCGCAGGAAGTGGCGGCGGTACTGGGCATCTCTCCCGACTGGCCGGCCACCTACACGGCGGATGAGCCGGGTACGGACGTTGCCCGCATGATCGCCGTGCGGATTGAGGAGCCCGCCCTCTGTGACCGGTATGTGGCCCGGGTGGTGCGGGGCGTCAAGGTGGGCCCATCGCCCGCCTGGCTCCAGGCCCGCATTCGGGCAGCCGGCATGCGGCCGATCAACAACGTCGTCGACATCTCTAACTTTGTGATGCTGGAGCTTGGGCAGCCGCTCCACTTCTTCGACTACGACAAGATCCGGGGCAGGCAGATCATCGTCCGCCGGGCCGGGGAAGGTAAGCATTTCACCACCCTGGACACCCAGGAGCGGCTTCTTGATCCGGACGTGCTGGTGATCGCCGACGCCGAGGCCCCCGTGGCCCTGGCTGGCGTGATGGGCGGCCTCGAGTCGGAGGTGACCGAGAGCACCACCAGCATCCTGATTGAGTCGGCCCACTTCAACAACATCAACAACCGGCGGACCGCCATGCGGTACAACCTGCCCAGCGAGGCTGCCAGCCGCTTTACCAAGGGCGTCGACCCCAATGGCGCGATCCGGGCGGCTGACCGGGCGGCGCAGCTGCTGCAGATTCTGACCGGCGGTACCGTGGTCCGGGGCCATGTCGATATCTATCCCCGTCCCACTGTCCCGGCGGTGCTGGTGCTGCGCACGGCTCGGGTGAATGGTCTCCTGGGCCTGAACCTGACGACCGAGCGGATGGTCGAGCATCTGACCAACCTCGGCATGCTGGTGCTGGAGCCGTCCGACCTGGCGGCCGACCTGGCTGCGGGAGCCCCAGAGGCGGAAGAGGAGGAAGGCGACGACCTGGCCGGACGTCCCGTCTGGTCGGCCATGCATCAGGTCTCCCCGGTGCCCGTGGAGCCTGAAGCCTATGCGACCTGGTCCACGGCGGCGTGGGCGGCGCTGGAGCAGGCCGGTGAGCGGCTCTCTGCCATCGGCGAGCAGGAGGCGCTGGTCATTGTGGTACCGACCCGCCGGCTGGACATCAGCCGGGAGGTCGACCTGGTGGAGGAGGTGGCCCGGGCAGAGGGCTACGACGCCATCCCCGTGGTGCTGCCGACCTTTGAGTCGGCCCGGGGTGGGCGCTCTCCCCTGGCCGAAGCGGTACTGCACGCGCGGCAGGCTCTGGCAGGCGCCGGGCTGGATGAGATCCTGACCCAGTCCCTGATCCATCCGAAGGCCTACGACAAGCTCCAGCTGCCGGAAGAGAGCGAATACCGGCAGTACCTGACGCTGCAGAACCCGCTTCTGGAAGAGCGGTCGACCCTGCGCACCACCTTGCTGCCGGCCATGCTCGACGTGCTTCAGACCAACGTGAACCGGCAGACCAGGGATCTGGGCGTCTTCGAGATCAGCAACGTCTACCGGCCGCGGAGCGGGGAGAAGCTGCCCGACGAGCCCCTGATGCTGGGGCTTGCCCTGATGGGCAACCACCAGGAGGCAGGCTGGAACACGCCGGCGCCACCGGCCGACTATTTCTACCTGAAGGGCGTCATCGAGGCACTGCTGGATGGGATGGACGTCCAGGACTGGTCTGTACGGCCTGGCAACCACCCGTCCCTGCATCCGGGGCGGCAGGCTGAACTGCTGGTCAAGGGCGAGCCGGTCGGCGTCTTTGGCGAACTGCATCCCAAGGTGCAGGACGCCTGGGACCTGCCCAGCCGGGTCTATGTAGCGGAGATCTCCTTCACGGAGCTGGTTGCGGCGGCACGGCCACTGCGGGTCTACACCCCGGTAGCGAAGTTCCCCGCGGTCACCCGTGATGTGGCCCTGATCATCGGTGAGCAGGTGCCGGCTGCCTCGGTCGCCGAGACGATCGTCACCGCCGGCGGCGAGCTGGTGGAGTCGGTGGCACTGTTCGATCGGTACCAGGGTGAGCATGTGCAGGCCGGCCATGTGAGCCTGGCCTACCGGATCACCTACCGGTCGGCGGAGAAGACCCTGACCGACGTGGACGTGGAGGAGGCCCACAGCAAGGTGCGTGAGGCACTGGGAGCGCTGGGCGCCGAACTGCGGTCCTAGCCGTGAACGAAAGAGGCAGCCCCCCCGATCGGGAGGGCTGCCTTTCTGTTATTCCTTGGGATCGTCATCTTCCGGCACGTCCCGGCCTTCCACGTCGATGATGTCGCCCTGGCCAAGCTGACCGGCCGGGCGGGGATCGGCCGTTTCGTCGGGATTGGGCGGCTCTTGGGTCGTCATGTCACTGTAGTAGAAACCGCCGTTATCAAAGTGAATGGTCTCTCCCCGGGTATTGCGATAGACCCGGATACGGTCCCGGAACCAGGGGAGCTTGACCAGGAGGGGAAGGGCGAAGTAGAAGCCCACTGCCACGATCAGCAGCCCGACCAGGAGCACCAGAATCAGCCCCAGGATCGGGAGCAGAACAGTGACCAATAGAATTGCGGCCACGGCAAGGCCAAGGAAGAGAAGCAGATTGCGCACCGTATCATCCCCGTGGTTTGGTTTATGTAGGATAACCCATGATACACCAGATTGGCGCCAAAAGGCTAGCGCACGATCACCAGGGTATCGGCGATGATGTCGTGCAGGGCCTGCTTTTTCGCCGTCCAGCCAGCCATCATGAAGCCGATCATCAGGATCAGGGCCGAGATGATCATGGCGAAGTGCCGTACCGTCGCCCGCCAGAAGGAGATACGCTCCCCGTTCATGTCGGTGACCGCCAGTCCCAGGACCAGTTTCCCCAGGGTGGCCTGGTGCTTCGAACTCTCCATGAGAGCACAGTAGAGCCAGCCAAGTACGGCGCCCACGAAGCTCTCGTTCACCTTTTCGATTCCGGTCAAGGCACCGACAATCGCATACACAACCGACAGGATAATCCCATCGATCAGGGTCGCGCCGACGCGAAGCCAGAAGCCTGCATAGCGGGGCTCGTACCAGTCGGTGCCTGGGTTGATATAGGCCATGCGAACACCTCCTACCGATACTAGTTCGGGTCGAGTAAGAGAGAACCCTCCTGCGCCTCATCCGGGTAAAGTACGAGGGTGTCGGAGAGCCAGTCGTGGAAGGTCTGCCGCCGCCGGGTCCAGAGGCAGAACAGGTATCCAGTGCCCAGCAGCAGAACCGAACAGCAGCGGGCCAGGTGGCGTACGGAGGCTTGTTCCAGGGTGAGGGGGGCCTGTTCCAGGTCAGTGACCTCCAGCCCCATCAGCCACTTGCCGATGGTGCCGCACAGGCCCGAGCTGTCCAGCCCGGCGTAATAGAGCCACGGAACGGCAATGACCGCCATCAGAAAGGCGGCGACGAAGGAGAGACCCATGCTGCCGGTCAGGCCACCGACGGAGAGGACGGCAGCGACGCCCACTGCCCCCATCAGGAGGAACAGGAGCAGCAGGTCGATCGCGGTGGCGACGGTACGACGCCAGAAACCACTGTAGGGGAGAGGCCGGGCACTCTCCGCCGGCACCGGGAAGAGACGGGACATGGCAGATCCTCCCTGCGGGGCCAACTGGTACGGATTCTCGCCCGAAATCGACGCCGGTAAACCGGTAAAGCGAAGCGCCGCCGGAAAGGGCCGGCGGCGTGTTGTTGTTTGCTCGGACGGTTATCGTTCGCCGATCGACCGTTCGACGTCCAGTGCATAGTTGAAACGGGTGACATGCTCCATTTCATCCGTCATCAGTTCAAAGAAGACCCGGCGTACCCTTTCCTGAGGATATTCGAGATAGACTCGGCGGTATTCCTCAGCCGCTTCATATTCCCGGTCCATGGCCATCTTGAGGCCATCCTGGAGGGTGAGTACCGTGGTAGGTTGTGGTTGGGCCTCATACGATTGGCCGGTGAGTTCCCGGTAGAGTTCGCCCAACATGCGGTAGTGCTTACGTTCGTCGTCCCGGGCGTGCTGGATGTACGCGCGGACGTCCTCGTTCTTGGTCAGGTTCATGAGCTCTGTGTAGAAGGCAGCGGCGGAGGTTTCGTCCTGCATGGCGCTGCGGATGCTCTGCAGGAGTCCTTCCCGCCCGCTGCGCGGCTGCTGTTGTGGCTTGAACTGGGCATCGTAGGACGGATGGAAGAGTTCCATGCCGCGATGCTCCATCCCGGTGGTCATGCCGGTCTCTGCCGGGCGCCCCGGTTCATAAACATCCGACCGCCGCATCGGGCCGGTACTCTCGCCCCGACCGAGCCCGGCAAGCTGCCACTGCCGGACCAGTTCATGGGCCTGGGTCGGTGTCATGCCTGCACCGACCAGAAAGGCAGTGAGAGCGGTTTCACGGAGCAGCGCCGGCATCGTGGTACCGGCCTCATGGCTGCGTAGGGCTGTCTCCACCACGGGGCGGAGCATGGCGAGCAGCTGATCCGGATGAACCCGGACAGGCCCGCGCATTCCGCCTGGTCCCATCATCATAGGTGAGACACCTCCTTTCCCGCCCAGTCTATGGCGGGGGTGGGGCGCCGGTGAGTGAGGGGCGCCCGGGGCAACCGCCCGTAGGAAACAAGTGTTGCAATACGGACTTCGATTTCAGCCCTTGCTGAAGGCACCGCGGTATAGTAATATGAGTTCTCGCCGACGGTTGCGGAAACCGAAAGCGCAAGGTCCATCGCTGATGCGGGCGTAGCTCAGTTGATAGAGCGGTACCCTCCCAAGGTACAGGCCGCGGGTTTGAATCCCGTCGCCCGCTCCAATAATTGCTTGTTGCATAAGGGCTCAGGGCTTGGTATAATAGCTTCTGTGCCCGGTACCGAAAAGTATATACGGGGCTATAGCTCAGCTGGGAGAGCGCTTGAATGGCATTCAAGAGGTCAGGGGTTCGATCCCCCTTAGCTCCACCACCATGGAAGCGTGGTGTAGAGGCCTAACATGCGGCCCTGTCACGGCCGAGATCGCGGGTTCGAATCCCGTCGCTTCCGCCATTCCACAACTGCATATTGCACCATGGGGCCATAGCTCAGTTGGGAGAGCGCGTGAATCGCACTCACGAGGTCGGGGGTTCGACTCCCCTTGGCTCCACCAGTTCGTCCGGTCGGCTAGACCATGACCGGACGATGATGCGCCCGTAGCTCAGCGGATTAGAGTACCTGACTACGGATCAGGTGGTCGCAGGTTCGAATCCTGCCGGGCGCGCCATTTATGGAGAGGTGTCCGAGTGGTCGAAGGTGCAGCACTGGAAATGCTGTGTGCGTCAAAAACGCACCGCGGGTTCGAATCCCGCCCTCTCCGCCACAATAGGGCCGGGTAAATCCCGGCCCTAATGCTTCCGTTTCGGGCTGTAGCGCAGCTTGGTAGCGCGCTTCCTTGGGGTGGAAGAGGTCGCAGGTTCAAATCCTGTCAGC
>JBLNEM010000374.1:0-11165 GCA_050262655.1 Mycobacterium leprae
CCAGGACCAGGGGAGTTGCGGCCGCTCAGGACCCGGCCGTCGCTGCTCGCGGCGTGAACGATGTTCGCGTCTGTTCCTCCGGTCTGGCGTACACCGCGGTCACTTTCTTGCAGTGACCCCATAGAGCGTTAAAATGTCTTGGCTGCAACAAGTTGCGTCAAGATCGGGCATCCTGTCCGGTGAAGTCACGCTAGGCATCGATCACGCAATCCGTTTTGGGCCGCGCCACGCAGGTGAGGATATAGCCCGCCGCCCGATCCTGGGGCTCCAGACCCTCCTCGTTGGTCATCCTCACCTCGCCTTTCAAAAGCCGTGCCTTGCAGTCGCCACAGCCGCCGGTACGGCAGCCGTAGTCCATGTCCACGTCATAAGCCTCGGCCAGGTCCAGAAGGGGCAGCTGGCCGTCGGTCCTGGCGATGGTCCCGGTGCGGGCGAACTCCACCGTGAGTTGACCGGCCGGGGCGGCGGACTCGGCGCCGGCGGTAAGCTCCGTCTCGACCGCGCCGTCCGTGCCTAGGGGAGAGGACTTGTTGGCAACGGAGGTGCGGATGCCGCCGAAGCTCTCGGTGTGCAGCCGGAACATATCACAGCCCATCTCCCTCAGGAGATTCTCCACCGTCTCCATAAACCCGGCCGGGCCACACATGTAGACCTGGCGCTCGGGGAGGTCAGAGGCCACCATCTCCAGGATCGCCCGGCTGACGCGCCCCGTGAACCCCGTCCAGGCGCTGCCCCACTCCCGGGAGGTGGTGACGATCACCGGGTGGAACTGCTTGTAGCGCGAGGTCATCCACTCGATCTCCTTGTGGAAGATGATGTCCTTGGGGCTGCGCACCGAGTTGAAGAAGCGCACGTCCACATCCGCCGCCACATCACACAGCCAGCGGGCCATGGATAACATGGGAGTGATGCCGCTGCCGGCGGCGATCAGCAGGATCTTAGGCGGCACCTTGCCGGGGGCGAGATAGAACTTGCCCTTGGGGCCGGCGATCTCCATCCGGTCTCCGACCTTGAGGTTGTCCACCAGCCAGTTGGAGACCACCCCTCCCGGCACCCGCTTGACGGTGATATCCAGCAGGAAGGGCCGGGTAGGGCTAGAGGAGATGGTATAGGAGCGCACCACCTTCCTGCCGTCGATGTTCAGCACCAGGGTGCAGAACTGCCCCGGCCAATAGACGAACCGGCACAGAGGGTCACCCTGGAAGCGGAAGGTGAAGGCATCATGGGTCTCCTGGATGATGTCGGTGACATACAAAGGAGTGCCTTGTCCGGTCCAGATGGGCAGTTCCAGCTTGGGGTCAAGCAAGGTCGTGTCCAGCCGCAGATCCTCTCGGCGGCGGATGATGGCGGGGGCCGCCGCGCCGCGCACCTCTAGGGCGGCGCGCGCCTCCAGCCGCTCCAGAAACACTTGGTTGACCTTGACGCTCACCTGGGAACAGTAGGAACAGCGCTCCAGGTGGTGGGTGACGTCGTTGATGTAGACGCCCCGTTCCATCTGCGCCCGGGACTTGTGGAAGCTCACATAGACCATCTCGCCCTTGACCCGGTCGGTCACCACCACCGGCAGATCCACGGCAGCGCCGTTGTAGCGGCCGGTGATACGCACCGTATCCCCGCTCTTGAGCCCTAGGCGCTGGGCCAGCAGCGGTGAGATGTGGCAGGGATTGTCTTCCGGCATGTTGACGATGGGGGTGGCCTTGCCGGAGTTGAAGGTGCTGGTGGCGAACTGGATCAGCTTGCGGTCGTCGGACAGGGCCGAGCGCCCGGTGTTGAGGATGATCCCATGGGGGATGCGCAGGTCCTGCTCCGTGGGGATAAAGAAGCGGAACCGGCGTGGGCGGCGGAAGATGTCGGCGAAGGGCGCGGCCTCCGGGTCATCGTAGTCCAACCGGTAGCGGGTGGTGCCTACCCCGCCGTAGATCACCGAGCCCTGCTCCAGCAGCTCCGCCCAGGCGATGGGCCGCCCATCGGGGTGCTCGGGGCGGCAGTACAGGGGGCCGCAGCCGCCGCTCATATAGTTCATGATCCGCTCCCAGAGCTGGGGCCGGCTCACCTCGCCATCCACGCGCTGCAGCCCGGCTGCACCATCCTCGGGGGGTAAGAAACGCGCCCCTAGGTAGCCCGAGCGGGCATGGCGGGCCAGATCGGGATGGGCCGCGGCCAGGACGGGGTCCGCCTCCAGCCGCCGCGTGATCTCGGCCATCACATCGTAGAGGATGGTGGGGTCGGTGCGGGCCTGGGCCGGGGCCCGCTTGTGGGGGATGGACAGCGATAGCTTCCACTCGCCATTCTGGTACAGCTTGGTGGCGGCCGGATGGGGCGGCGCGGGGATAATGAGATCGGCGTGTTCCAGGCTGAACGGATCGGGGATGGAGTCCACCACCACCAGCCGGGTATGAGGGTCCTTGAGTTTGCGTATCCAGCGGGGCCGGTTCATCATGTTGGCCTCGAACTGGGTGCCCAGGCAGATGAACAGCTCGGGGGTATCCGGCGTGGGGTCGGAGTAGTCCAGGGCGGCGCGAGGGGGATTGCGCACGACGGGCTCATAGGCGTCTTCCGGCAGGCCCATGCGCCGGGCGGCGTCCGCCGCCTGGTCCATGGGGATGCGGCCCATGAAGTACTTGCGCGACAGCCCCTGGATCTCGGTTTCGGCGTTGATCTGGCCGGGCACGCGCAGGGTGCCGCCAGCGGGGCCACCGTCGGCGCGCAGGCCGAACTTGCCCAACATCGCCAGCACGCAGCCCCACAGGCAGTGGGCCACCACGCCACTGGACTGCGACAGGCCCACCGAGGGCAGGTTGATGGGCACGGTCCGCGGCTCGGCCAGCCTCAGGGCGATCAGCCGGATGCCGTTAAACAGCCGCTCGACATACTGCGGCTCGGGGGCGATGCGCCCGGCCACCCGCTCGGGGTCGAACAGGGGCGAGGCGGCCAGCGCCGCGAAGCGCTCGAAAGACTCAGGCTCGCTGAAGCAGTCGATGAACCGCCGCTCCACCGCCTGAGGATAGCGGTCCAGGATCTCGTGGGCCACGGCCAAGGCCAGATGCGCATCAGCGCGCGGCTTGATGAGCAGTATCCGCTCCGCTCCTAGCCTTTTGGCCAGCTCCGCGGCCGATTCGGTGACCATTACCTCGACCAGAAAGGCATCCAGATCCTCCCGTTTCAGGAGAGCCCGGAACACCGGCGGGTGGGTGATCAGCCCGTTCCAGCCGTTGAGCAGATAAAAGCGGTCGGGGCCTTGGACGCTCTGCTCGATGGTCAGGAGGGGGCTTTCCTGACCGGTGAGGATCTCGGTATGCACCGCCCCGGCATTGAGGCAATGCTCGGCGTTGCCGGTGAGGTTGCGCACCCCCAGCAGCCGAAACACCTCCTGGACGGCGAAGATGGAGAAGTAGTCCAGTTGGCCGCAGGCGTAGACCAGGGTGTTGCCATGGGGGGAGCGGTGCGCCAGCAACAGGTCCGCGAAACGGGCAATGGCCTCGGGGTAGGTAAGGCCGCGCCGCCGGTCGCCCTCCAGCAGGCTGGGGGTGGTGTGGATAGGCCAAGCCGGCCGCTGGCGCATCATCGACAGCTTGAACTTGACGCAGCCGGTGGTGGGCGCCATCCGGGTCACACGGCTCTCACTGATGCTCAGCGCCTGGCGATAGCACTGGAAGCGCTGCGCGATTAGCCTGCCGCCCTCCTGCACCCGCTCGACCTCGCGGGCGGTGACGGGTAGGGTCTGATCATTGCTGTGCAGCTCGGCGGCGAGCACGCCGCCGGGGGACGTCAGGGCCCTGTCGGTGGCCACCTCCAGGCGCCCGTCCTCGGTGGCGGCGGCCCGCAGGGCCACGACTTCGCCATCCTGCCGGACCCTCAGCTCCCCCGCACCCGCCGGAATCGGGACCGGCTCGGGCGCGGCGGTTTCGTCGGGCTCCAGCAGACCGCTGTCTCCCACCCCGCAGTAGCTGCACGAATACGGCCGCTGACCGGGGCTCTCAGGGATCGGGGCTGGCAGCAGAAAACCCGGTATCTCGGTCAGGTCTTCAAGGACGCCCGCGTGCTCGATAGTGGAAGGCTGTTGCTCAGTGCTCATGGGATCATTCTCGCTAGAGACGCCTGTTCTCTCTCCGCCAGGGCGAGGGGTTCAGGGTGGGGGGCGACCACCTTGGGGACGGTCACCGCCACCGTGGTGCCCTGCTCCAGGGCGGAGTCAACGCGGACCGTGCCCTGCAGGGCCGTGGTCACCAGGTTGCGGACGATGCTCAGGCCCAGGCCGCTGCCGCCCCGGTCGCGGCCGGTGGTGAAGAAGGGCTCGAAGACCTTGGGCAGGTCCTCCTTCGGGATGCCGCGTCCGTAGTCACGCACGCTGATCGTGTAGCCCTCGCCCGCGGCGGTGAGCGTTACCTCCACCCTGCCGCCCGCGCCCTCGGGGTAGGCATAACGGGCGGCGTTATCCAGCAGGTTCAGCAGAACCTGGGAGTACTGGCCCGGGTAGCCCTCCCAGCGGGCGTCGGAACCCTCCAACCGGTCGTTGACCTCGATAGCGAGCCGGGCCTGGCGCGCCCTGACCCTAAAGAAGTCCACCACCTCCCGGGTCAGCTCGCGGATATCCACCGTCTCCCGCGACTCGCTAACCTGGCGTACCGACAGCCGCTTGAATGCGCTGATCAGCCGGTCAGCGCGGGCGATATTGGCCTGAATCAGGGCGGCGGCGTCGGCGGCATCCCGCAGGGTCTCGGCGGCGGCCTCGTCCCGAGCCAAGGCCTTGACGGTGCCGGGGTTGAACCGCTCGGTGATCAGGCTCGCGCCTTGGTTGACGATCCCCAGGGGCGTGTTGATCTCGTGGGCCACGCCAGCCACCATCTGGGCGATGGCCCGATGGCGCTCGATCTCTTGCTCGGCCTGGAGCCGCTCTCGTTGCAGTAGGGACTCAAAGTAGCGGCGGTCGGTCTCGCGGATCCTGCCGCTCAGACCCATTAGGATATCGGCGAGCATCCGCGGGGTGCGCGACAGCAGCGTCAGGAAGTCGCGGCGACCGATCTGAAAGAGCTGACTGTCGGTCAGGGCGGTGACGCTGGCCGAGCGGGGCTCGCCATCGATCAGGGCGATCTCGCCAAAGACCTCGCCCGCGTGCAGAACGTTAAGGGGTATATCTCGGCCCTGGGCATCGCGGTGGTGCACCTTCACCGAGCCCTTCAGGATCACGTACAGGGCATCGCCCGGGTCGCCCTCCGCAAACACCGTCTCCCCGGGCGCCGCCGCACGGTAGCCGCCGATGCTGACCAGATTCTTCAATTTCTCCTCGGTCAGGTCATGGAAGAAGGGCACCCGGCGCAACAGGTCCTCCAACGTGGCGAACTCATCCTCCGGCAGCGGCGGCAGGGGCGCGACGGTGCGGGGGCGGCGCTCGATCAGTTGCGCCAGGTCGGGGGCTTCCTCGGTCATAATGCGTCGCACCACCCGGTGCAGCTCGATCAGGCAGACCAGGGAGATCACTGCCAGCACCATCCAGCAGGTGGACCACAGCCCCGTCGCTTCTAGCAGATAGCCAAAGACCGGCGGCAGCACGAAGCCCCCCAGGGCGCCCAGTAGGCCCACCATGCCGCCCACCGCCCCCACCGCCGCGGGGAAGTGCTCGGGGATCATCTTGTAGACCCCGCCCTTGCCAACACCGGTGGCCACGCCGAAGACGAACACCAGGGCCGCGAAGAGCCACAGGTTGGCCGGATAGTAGATATTGGTGACGCCGCGGGCGAGGAGTTGGTCCTTGACCACACTCTCCCCCACTGCCACCAGGGGCTCCTGCCAGACAGTGACGCTGGGCAGGACCTGCGGGCCCGAGTCCGTCTGCGCCGGAGTGCGCTCCGGGGGCGGGGTCAGCCCGTAGGACCGCTCCCCCACGCTGATCCGCTCCGGGGTCACGGCGCTCACCTCCCCCGCCGCCTTGGCCGACACCCCCGGCCCTGGCGAGGTAATATTCATCTTCGGGATGGCCAGGATCAGGCAGGTGATGAAGCAGCCGATAAAGACCCCGTACATCACCGTGCGGGCGCCGAAATGGTCGGAGAGCCAACCACCCAGGGCGCGGATCACCCCCGAGGGCAGGCTGAACAAGGCGGCCAGCAGCCCCGCCTGGGCAAGGGTAATGCCGTAGACGTTGACGCTGTAGGGCAGCAGCCACTGGGCCCCCGCCACGAACGCGCCAAAGGCCAGGAAATAGTACAGGCCGAAGCGCCAGACGACGGGGCTGGCCAGGGGTCTCAGCAGGCCGGTCAGGGTCTGATCACTGGCCTGAGAGGCAAGCCGCTCCCGGGTAAGGGCGAAAAACACTCCCGCCGTGGCCATCAGGATCAGCGCGTAGAGCCGCGGCAGCCAGCGCCAGCCCTCCGGATCGGCCCCCCTGTCGGTCAACCAGCCCAGCAGCCAGGGCGCGGCGACGGTGGTGAGTGCTGCGCCAGCGTTGCCCATGCCGAAGATCCCCAGCGCCGTGCCCTGGCGCTCCGGCCTGAACCAGGGCGAGACATAGCCCACCCCCACTGCAAAGCCGCCCCCGGCCAGGCCAAACCCCAGGCTGGCCAGCAGAAAATGACTGTAGCGGTCGGCAAAGGACATCAGAAACAGAGGCAGCGCCGCCGCCAGCATCAGGATAAAGAACACCCGCCGCCCACCGTAGCGGTCGGCGAGGATACCTAATGGCACCCGGCTCACGGCACCGGTGAGGATGGGCAGGGCTAACAGCCAGCCGACCTGGGCGGTGTCAAAGGCGAAGATCCTGTGGCTGACCAGGTCGGTGATCAGCACGGCATTGATGACCCAGCAGGCGAAGCAGATCGTAAAGGCCAGAGTGCCTAGCGCTAGCGCCGTCAGGGCTCGATTCTTGTCTTCCATCAAAGAATCCCCCTAAAACAATTACCGCAGCGGGCGCCCGCCGGGGCGGTTCTCTCTGCTGCCCCGCCGTGTCAGGCCAAGCTAGATCGCCAGCCGGTCATAGAGAGATTCCTCGGGCGCCTCCAACAGCCTCAGGGCGACGGTGGCGTACAGGGCGTTGACGGCGTGGCCGGTCAGCAGGGCCAGGCCCTTGGCAGCCAGCGCGTCGGGTTGCCCTCCCTGCAGGTAGAGCCAGCCATGGCCCAGTTCCCGGTGCAGAGTTAGGGGCACCAGGGTACCGTCATGGAAAGGGCGCAGGCCGCCGGTCCAGGCCTCGGGATGGCGGGTCACGGCGTTGCGCACGTCAACGGCGGCGGCCCAGGCGCACACCGGGTCGGGATCAGTGGCCAGGTGCAGAAGGAACTGCCGCGGGTTGCCATGCCCGTCGAAGGTCTCCAGGTACAGGACCGCCAAGGGTCCGGGCCAGACGGTTACGGCAGCATTCAGCACCCGCTCCAGGGTGGTCTCCAGGGGATTGAAGGCATGGAGGGACACAACGCATTCATGCACCTCTGTCAGGATCCGGCGGTGGCGTTCCAGCTCCACCAGCTCCTCCCACGCCTTGAGGGCTGCGCGCACGGCTGAGTAAAGGCGGTTCGAGGTCAGGGCCGCCTTCTCCAGATACCCGTCAATGTCGTAGTGGTCGATGGTCTGGCGCTCCGGCGCGGCCCCCGGCTGGCCGGTACGCAGCAGGATGCGCACCAGACGGTTGCCCAGCTCCTCGCGGATGGCCTGGCAAGCATCCAGCCCCGCCGAATCGGTCTCCATCACCACATCCAGGAGGATTACGGCGATGGCCGGGTTGGCGCGCAGCATCCGCACCGCCTCTTCTCCCGTGGCCGCGTAGAGCAGTTCCAGCGGCCGGTCCCGGTATCGCAGTCCCTTGAGGCTGAGGCGGGTTACCGTGAAGATGTCTTGCTCATCGTCCACGACCAGGACGTGGTGTTTGTGGGGAACGAGGAAAAGCGAAGGTGTCATAGAACTCTCCGTTGCGGTGTACTTCTGGCGCGCACCTCCCCTTCAGTAGGGCGAGGAGCACCCTGAAGTTCTCAGCTCGACTTTCCCCATTGAGGGATATAGAAGAGCCGGCAAGTAGTCACTCGAAAGAATCATTTTCAACCACAAAGAGATTTTCCGATGAGTGAACCACCGCCCGACGGGCTCTGTTGCAAAGATGATGATGAAGCGGACGTCGCCCACTCGTGGTCCGGTTTTCCAGCATGGACGCCAAACAGTCGGTTGATGAAGGATGCCTCGGTCCCCCCGCCAACGGCCTCGATCCATAGCCAAACTGGTCTTTCCTGAGGCAAAGTGCCGCCACTTGAACTCACGGCCCATCTTCAGTCCCGTCGATCTTCCAACAGGAGCCGAAGAACCTCACAGCCGAAATTTTCGTAACAAGGCCGTCATTTACAGCCAAGAAATTCTCGCTATCGGATTCCTCGCCGTATCCCTTGGACCACCAGAAGACGGCCCTTGCTTACATACTTTTCGATCAACTCTGATGCGCTTGGAGAAGACAAATTGAAGTCAAGCGGATTGGTTACTCGATCATTGTTGAGACCGTCCAAGTTCTGAACGACCTGGAAAGATTTGTGCGGCGCGACGTAATCGTCGAATGTGTCGCCGCTCCGATAGTTGAGCGTGAAAAAGCCACTGGGGACGTCAACCTCGGTTACGAAGCCTGTTACAGTCAAGCTCTGTGTAAACCGGTTCATTGAAAATCCCTATATCTACTTAGTCAGAAAAAGGCCAAGAGTACTATTGCATTGGGTGTTTGAGTATGCAGCACTTGTGAGTGCACGACCATCGCAGGAGAGGAATGTTATTGATGTGATAAAACTCACTTCACTGAAAAAATTCTGCCTCGAAGCGAGCGCACAAGCAGGATGAAGTGGCCGGACGACGCCTTGCCCTTGCGGCAACGGACTTGCGAGGCGGGGAGTGCATCCGGAATGCGGAAATGTGCTTGGCATCGGCTCTGGCGCAGCTGAAAGCTTCCGATAAGCGGCAGTTGTCGTTCGTCTCAAAAACGGTGGGATACCGTTGGCGAATTCGACTGAGCCGGAGTGGGCGGGTATTCTGTGGCGGGTTCACCCCGCCGGAGGCCAGTCATGTCGCTCAAGTCCGACCCGATCCAGCCCGTGCCTGAGGAGACGGCGCGCATCGCCAAAGCCGCGTTCCGCAAGGGCAACCCTCTCCTCACGCTACGCGACGAGCTTGGCACCCTCTTCGCGGACGCGGACTTTGCCGAGCTGTTCCCCAAGCTCGGCCAGCCGGGGTTGGCGCCGTGGCGCCTGGCGCTGATCACCGTCCTGCAGTTCCGCGAGAACCTGCCCGACCGACAAGCCGCTGAAGCGGTGCGGGCGCGGATCGACTGGAAGTACCTGCTCGGACTGGAGCTGACCGATCCCGGCTTCGACCACTCGGTGCTGTGCGAATTCCGCTCGCGCCTGCTGGCGGGCGGCGCCGAGGAGCGCCTCCTTGAGAAGCTGCTGGAGGGATGCCGAGCCCGTGGGCTGCTCAAAGCCCGCGGCCGGCAGCGCACCGACGCCACGCACGTGCTGGCGTCCATTCGCGTGCTCAACCGCCTCGAGCTGCTGGGCGAGACCTTGCGTGCCGCGCTCAATGAGCTTGCCACCGTCGCCCCGGACTGGCTGCGCGAGGTGGCGCCGGAAGGCTGGTATGAGCACTACGCCCGCCGGATCGAGGACGGTCGCCTGCCGCGGGCCGCAGCCGAGCGCGAGGCCTATGCATGCACGATCGGCGCGGACGGGTTTGCGCTGCTTGACCGGCTCGAGGGGCGGGGGACGCCTGAAGGCCTGCGGCGGCTGCCGCAGGTAGCGGTCCTGCGGCAGGTCTGGGCGCGCCACTTCGAGCGGAAGGACGGGGCGCCTCCTAGCGGCGTGCGGCTCAGGCCCAAGGAGGAGCCGCCCCCGCCCGCGACGGAGCCGATCGAGTCGCCGTACGACCCGCAGGCGCGCTTTCGCGCCCGCTCGGGCGTCGCCTGGACCGGCTACATCGTCCACCTGAGCGAGAGCTGCGAGGACGAGACGGTCCACCTGCTGACGCACGCGATGACGACTCCCGCCACGGTACACGAGGCGCGGTGCACGGCGGCGATCCACAAGGCCCTGGCCGGCAAAGGCCTGCCGCCGGGCGAGCACCCTGGTGGACGCCGGCTATGTCGATGCCGGGCTGCTGGTGCGCAGCCTTGAGGACCACGGCATCGACCTGATCGGTCCGCCACGTGTGAACCCGACTTGGCAGACCAAGGTCGAGGGTGGCTACACGATCGACCGCTTTGAAGTCGACTGGGAGCGGGAGCGGGTGCGCTGCCCCGAGGGCAAGCTGTCGTCGGCCTGGAGCCCTCAGGTCGACCAGGCCGGCACACCCTACGTCTCGGTCTGGTTCCGCCTGCCCGACGCGGCCCCGATGCACGCGCGCCAAGCAGCAGGCCCGGCACCTGAAGCTGCAGCCGCAGGCCGAGTACGCGGCGTTGAAGGCTGCCCGGGCGCGGCTCGCGACGAAGGAAGGGCGGCACCTCTACGCTCAGCGGGCCGGGATCGAGGGCACCCTCTCGCAAGGCGTGCGCGCCTTCGGGCTGCGCCGCAGCCGCTATCGGGGGCTGGCCAAAACCCACCTGCAGCACGTGGCGACTGCGGCCGCGGTCAATCTCGAACGCCTCGCCGCCTGGTTCAAGGCAACCCCGCGCGCCGCCACCCGCATCTCGCGCTTCACCACGCTCGCCGCTTGAGCCGACTTCGCCAACGGTATCCGTCCATTTTTGAGACAGAGTTCTCTCTTTTCCTCTCGCCTTTTTTCTCTACCTTTCTGTTGGCCTGTCGGGATCGCTGCTGCCTCTCTCTATGCGAGACACGCAATGAAGCATGTTTTGCCGTGACGATGCTGCCAGGACGAGGCCGTCGTCGGCGATGGGGCAGGGCAGACTCAGAGCGGCGCCGCGCACAACAGGCCCGACCCCCATGCTGGCCGGCGTGATGGCCGCCTCTTCGGCCAAGGCGGGGTCGGCTCTGTATTGGAAAAGCCGCAAAGCCGCCGGAATGAGGCGCGGTCATCCATCGCTTCGGCCAGCTTCACATCTGATACCATCTCTCACTCACCTCCAAACACTCCGTCAGCTCTGGTATACTCTCTCTATGGGGAAAATAGCACTGCTCGACCGTGATACGGTCGCCACCATGAAGGCCGCGATCAAGCGGTCGAAGGACGACGCACAGAAGGCCCGCATCCGG
>JBLNEM010000375.1:0-3054 GCA_050262655.1 Mycobacterium leprae
GTGGCGAATTCGGTCGAGACGGTGACGTCAGCGGATTTCGCCTTCTCTATCTTGTCCATTCTTCCCAGACACAGCCCGGTCGACCCCCCCTCGGGAATTCGCCACCAGTGTCAATTCTGGGTTCATCCGGCGGGAGCGCGCGCCGGGGTTGAAAGAGGCGGACATGCTGACTCCACTTGGGGTTGCGTTACAAGACTCCAAGCCGGGAGGTCAGCATGTCCACCAGCCTGTTGTATCACGCGTTCGGCACTCGGGACTACCGCTACGTCCGCACGGCCTACATCGAGGGGCAGGTGATCTTCACACTCCGCCAGGAGCCCGAGACCTGCCGGTGCTCGGCCTGCGGGTCCGGCGACGTGGTGTCGCGCGGTCACGTCGAGCGGCGGTTCCGTTCCCTACCCATCGGCTCCCGCGCGACATCCCTCGTCCTGCCCATCCCGCGGGTCGAGTGCCGTACCTGCGGGATCATACGGCAGGTCGATGTCACCTTCGCCGACCCGCGGCGGCGCTACACCAAGGCCTTCCATCGGTACGTGCTGGAGCTCTCCCGCAGGATGACCATCCGTGACGTGGCCGCGCACCTGGGCATCGGCTGGGACCTGGTCAAGGACATCCAGAGGCGCGACCTGACGCGCCGCTTCGCCAGGCCCAAGCTCAAGCACCTGAAGCGGATCGCCATCGACGAGATCGCCGTGGCCAAGGGGCACCGCTACCTGACGCTGGTGATGGACCTGGACAGCGGCGCGGTGGTGTTCGTCGGCGACGGCAAGGGGGCCGACACGCTGAAGCCGTTCTGGAGGCGGTTGCGGCCCAGCGGGGCACGGATCGAAGCCGTGGCCATGGACATGTCGGCGGCGTACCGCGGCGCGGTCGCGGCCCGCCTGAAGCGGGCGGTGATCGTGTTCGACCACTTCCACGTGATCAAGCTCTTCAACGACAAGCTGTCCGACCTGCGGCGGTCCCTCTACCACCGGGCCGAGGCCGACGGGAAGAGGGTCCTCAAGGGGGCCCGCTGGCTGCTGCTGAAGAACCCGGAGAACCTCGACGCGGACAGGGACGAGAAGGCCCGGTTGGAGGAGGCGCTGGCGCTGAACAAGCCGCTGGCGACCGCCTACTACCTGAAGGAGGACCTGCGGCGGTTCTGGGAGCAGCCCGGCAAGCGGTTCGCCACGGCGTTCCTCAACGATTGGCTTCGCCGGGCGGAGGCCTCGGGCGTGCGGATGCTCCAGCAGATGGCCAGGACATTGGCGGCGCACCGCAGTGGGCTGCTGGCGTACTACGACGCGATGATCACGAGCGGCCCGATGGAGGGCACGAATAACCAGATCAAGACGATGAAGCGGGCGGCCTACGGCTTCCGGGACCCGGAGTTCTTCAAGCTGAAGATCCTGGCGATCCACGAGACCAAGTACGCCCTGGTGGGGTAATCGTCAGGCCATGACGATGTTCTGACTTACGTTGGCGCGCGCTTCGGCCGGATGAACCCTACTAATTCTACTGTATCGGGGGCTTGTTTCGCCACACCAGCATTTGAGATAGTCTCTTCCGCTACGGACGCTTCACGGAAGGGAGCACGTTATGGATCGGCGATTCGAGACCCGGTTGCGAGAGATGTTGGCACAGGCTCAGGTGTCTCCGGAGCTGACCAAGGGGTTGCTGTCGCGCCTGGAGACCTTCGTTCAGCCGTTCACAGCGTTGCTTGCCGAGCCCGAGCAGCGACGGCACACCGTCGAGTACCTGACCGGTCTGCTCTCGAAACTCAAGCACAAGACCGGCGAAGGAATCGCGTACCTGCATGACCAGGAGCGGCAGGGTCTCCAGAAGTTTCTCGGCCTTGTCCCCTGGAACGACCAATCCTTGCTCCGGACGCTCGCCCGGCAGGTCGGTGCTGACCTGGGCGAGGCCGACGGCGTGATCGTGTTTGACCCCTCGGCCTTCGCCAAGAAGGGGGCCGCTTCGGTCGGCGTGCAACGGCAGTGGTGTGGACGGCTCGGCAAGGAGGAGAACTGCCCGGTCGGCGTGTACATGGCGTACGTATCGCGCAAAGAACATGCGATCGTCAACACGCGTCTGTATCTTCCCAAAGAATGGACGAAGGACCGAAGGCGGTGCACGGCGGCCGGGGTTCCCAAGGTGATCCCGTTCTACACCCGCCACGAACTGGCGTTGGAGATGCTGGAGGAACACGGCGCGGTGTTGCCACACACCTGGGTGGCGGGCGACGACGAGATGGGCCGTCCCACGGATTTTCGCCTGAAATTGCGTGGTCGTGGCGAACGGTACCTGTTGGCGGTCCCCTCGAACACCCTGGTCCGCGACTGCGACGCGGCACCGCCGGAGTACGCGGGGCATGGCCCCCATCCCCAGAACCCGTTCGTGCGCGTGGACCGCTGGTGCGCCGCGTTGCCGGAGTCCGCCTGGAGGACCATTAAGGTTCGGGACGGCGAGCAGGGGCCTCTGACGGCGGAGGTGGTGAAGTGCGGCGTGCGAGCGCGGACGCCGACGGGCGGAACGGGTCTGGACGAGGTCCTGTTCATCACGCGGGAGCGTCAGGCGAACGGCACGTTCAAGCATGACTATTATCTGTCAAATGCCGACCCACAGGTGCCGCTGAAGGAACTGTCCCGCGTGGCCAAGGCGGCGCACCGCATTGAAGACTGTCTCAAACGAGCCAAGGGGGAGGCTGGGCTGGGGGACTATCAGGTGCGGAACTGGAATGCCTGGCATCACCACCAAACCCTGGCGCTGCTCGCCGCGTGGTTCCTGAATCAGGAGACGCGGCGGGGGAAAAATCCGGACCCCTGCGCTGAGCACACCTCGCCTCCGGGAACTGATCGCGGGCGTGATCGAAGAGCACCTGAAGGTCAACGAGCCGTCAAAGCAGGAACGGCGCGGCACGCGATGGCAGGAGCGGAGCGAGTTCGCTCGGTTCTATTACCATCGTTCTCATAACATCCTACCGCCACTGAAGAATCGGCTGAGGTTGTAGCGGATACAGCAGAATTAGTACTGCTTTGTTACTTGAACCCTCGCGCGGCCTCAATTCGTAGAATA
>JBLNEM010000376.1:0-12835 GCA_050262655.1 Mycobacterium leprae
GATCACCCCCGTTCCGTGAGAGGCGTCAGGCCCTCTTTGACAAGAATGCCGACAATGCCTTTGGTGAAGTCCCTGGACTGAATGGCGACGGCTGCGCGATACCCTTTACCGAGTGCGTCACCCAGTTCAGTCAGGGTCCCCACGCTGTAGCAGGGGATCCCGGCACGCTCTGCCAGTCCAACAAACTTCTCCCTGGTTCGCTCGCTAGCATCTTCTGCGAGTATGAGTAACTCGGCCTTGCGTTTCTTTAATGCCTGCTCCACAGCAAAATCACCGGAAGCGGCCTTACCGGCCCGCTGACAGAGTCCCAACATCGACTGTAGGGATTGCGAAATCAACCCGGCTTCACCATCCCTGCTGCCAAACGAGCCCACACCTCATCGGAAATGGGCGCCTCCAGTGCACGCTCTAGTCGCTTCCCCTTGACCGCCTTGTTCAGGCAGTCCTGGGAGGGGCACATGTACGCACCCCGTCCCGATCTCTTCCCTGCGGGGGAGGCGTCGAACTCGATGACGCCATCGGGAGTCCGGACGACTCGCAGCAGCTCCTTCTTGGACTTCAGTTCACCACAGCCCACACACATACGCATGGGGACCTTCTTGACCTTCGGCTGTTGCTGCCCTTTGGCCATCACCGCCACCTCCTCCTCGGGACAGATCCCGGCCAGGGCCGGTTTACTCTTCTTCCGATTCTTCCTCGGACTCGGTCTCTTCCCAGGCGCCGGCCTTGGCCTGCGTCTCGGACTTGATATCGATCTTCCAACCGGTCAGTTTCGCCGCCAGGCGGGCGTTCTGCCCTTCCTTGCCAATCGCCAGCGAAAGCTGATAGTCCGGCACGACGACCCGTGCCACATGGCCAACCTCTTCACAGTCGACCGAGATGACCTTGGCCGGTGAAAGCGCCTTCTGCACAAAAACGGTGGGGTCCTGGCTCCATTCCACCACGTCGATCTTCTCGCCCTGCAGTTCGGTCACGATGTTCTGGACCCGCTGGCCCTTCATGCCGACGCAGGCGCCGAGGGCGTCCACGTCTTCATCGCGCGAGTAGACGGCGATCTTCGAACGGGAGCCCGCCTCGCGGGAGATGCCCTTCACTTCCACGACACCGTCGTGGATCTCGGGCACTTCCAACTCGAAGAGCCGCTTCAGCAGACCCGGGTGAGTCCGCGAGATGGAGATAGCCGGTCCCTTGGTGGTCCGCTTCACTTCGATCACATACGCCTTGATATGCCGACCTTCGGTGAAACGCTCACCCGGAATCTGCTCATTGCCGGTGAGAATTGCCTCGACCCCTTTGGACAGTTCCACGTACACGGCACGGGTCTTCGGATCCTGGCGGAGCACCAGCCCGGTGACGATATCGCCTTCCCGGCTGGAGTACTCTTCGAACACAATGCCGCGTTCGGCCTCGCGGATGCGCTGCACCACCACCTGCTTGGCGGTCTGTGCCGCAATGCGTCCAAAGTCACGGGGAGTGACCTCCACCTCGAAGATGTCGCCCAAAGCGAGGCCAGGGTTCTTCGCCCGCGCCTCTTCCAGGGAGACCTGGAGGCGAGAGTCCTCCACCTGCTCCACAATCTCTTTCTGCGCATAGACCCGATAGTCGCCGGTCTTGGGGTCAAAGAGCACCCGCACGTTCTGTGCGGAGCCGAAGTTCCGGCGGTACGCCGAGATCAGGGCGGCTTCAATCGCCTCAATCAGAACCTCTCGTGTAATGCCTCTCTCCCTAACCAGGTCGTCCAGCGCCTCGAGAATCTCGGCTTTCATCGCAACGTCTCCTCTCGCGGTCCGGAGGGCCGCACCTAAAAGTCCAGGTGTAACTTGACGCTCGCCACTTTCTTACGCTCGAGGGCAACCTCTTGTCCCAGCGCCTTCCCCTGCGAAAGTGTGAGCACCACATTCCCATCAACCAGGCCTACCAACTTGCCGACAAACAGCTTCTGCCCGTCTACCGGAGCATAGGTGGTAACGGCCACCTCGTGCCCCGCATAGCGGGCGAAGTCGTCATCGCTCTTCAGCGGGCGTTCTAGACCGGGCGAAGAGACTTCGAAGTACTCGTACGGCGGATCGGACAGGATTTCGTCCAGCCGGGCGTCGACGGCCCGACTGACGGTTTCGCAGTCGTCGAAAGTGACCCCGCCTTCCTTGTCGATGTACATACGCAAGTAGCGGTTCGCACCTTCCTTGACCACTTCAACCCCGACTAACTCCAGCCCATGCTCTGCCACGATGGGCTGGGCTGCTTCCTCCACCAGTACCTCGATCGGTTTGCCGAGTTTGCCCAAACTGTACCTACGCCTCCGCTCCAAAAATGAACCAGTAACCTTACTTTTTCCCACCGACGGGCATGAAATGAGCCGGTTTTACCGGCTCATGCAAGACTCCAGCGGTGTCGATGCCGGACGTTGAAAAGAGTGGGTTGACACCCACTCCTCAAAAACTTACAGAGTCCCAGCCGTTCGTATCCCTTGTTATCTTACCACGTGCAGGCACCTTTGGCAAGCAATTGTGTCCTATTTTGACAGCCTTTCATCCACTGCTACGGGCGGAACGCGCCGCTTTAACTCCCCGACAAACGCACCGACGGACATGAGGTAGCCGCCGGGGATCGAGACATAGGTCAGCTTCTTGCCCGGGTTCCGCTTCTGGTACGCGTCGATCAGCTCGCGGGTCTTGGGCTCCATGCTCTTGGCGGGAAGCTCGGCGCCGACTGCCGCACCCTTGAGCACCACCCAGATCTTCGGGAAGATGAAGCCGCGGTTCTTCACCACGATGCCGATCTTCTCCAGCGGAATCACGGTCGCCTCCCGCTGGTCCCGAACGCGGATCTCCCGGTTGTTGAACTCCAGCTTGTAGGTCCATCCCGATGAGATGAAGAACGTCAGCACGCCCAGGATGGCCGCCATCGGAATGAAGAGGTAACGACCGACGACCCCACTCACGAAGCCATTCCCGTAGGCGATCACCATGGTCAGGATGATGACGACCGCCACATAAAGCACCTTCCGGGTCCTGTTCCAGCCCAGCTGGACGACCTGCTCGTTATCGCTCATGCTTGTTTGCAGCGACCCCTACAGCCGCTGCACACCTCCACACCCAAGAATAAAGACACCCTCTATGGTACCCCTTACAGCCGCTGCCGGGCAACAGCAAGAAGCTGTTCCGCCGCCGCCTCCAACTGGAGGCGCTCCGCAATCTTGCCCGACCAGCGCCGTGGCACCGCCGAAACGCCGTAGTATGCGCCAGCCAGACCGCCGGCCACCGCTCCGACCGTATCGGCATCATCACCCAGATTCACCGCGGCCGTGATGCATTCCTCCAGCGAGTCGGTCTGTTCGAAGCACCAGAGGGCCGCCTCCAGCGTGTCCACCACGTAGCCGGTGCTCTGCAGGTCGGATTCCCGCAAATGTGCGAGGTGAGCCAGCCGCTCGGTCAGCGGACCGGCGGCACTGAGCCCAGCGGCCAGCACGTTCTGCTTCGGTTCGCCCCGCAGCGCCGCCTCCACCGCCAGGTGGTAGACGGCGACCGCCGCGTCTGACTCCACGTGCGGATGCGTCATGTGGGCAATGGCAATGGCCTGGCTCAGGTCGCGCCCATAGGCCAGCGGCGTGGGAATCGTCCGCATCAGTGCGCCGTTTCCGCCCGCCCACTTGCCCAACTTCTCGATCAGGAGCTGCTCGGTGCTCTGCCAGGAACCGGTCTCCAGATAGGTGACCAGTGCGGTCCGGCAGGTGTTCCCCACATCGGGCGGATTGCACTGGAACCAGGCGATGAAGTGACGCCCCACGGCCTCCACCGGGTCGGCAGGATTCTCTGCAATGCCCCGGGCGACCGCCAGCGCCATGGCCGTGTCGTCGGTCCATTCCCCCGGCTTTACGCTCCAGGGACCGCCGCCGACGATCTCCCGCAGCCCGTCGGGATACTGGAGCCGGACCTGCGCCCGGTCCATGAACTCCACGGTGGCGCCCAGCGCATCGCCGCAGGCCAGCCCCAACAGGGCCCCCACATAGCGTCCCGCCCGGGTAGCCGCCAGCTTCCGCTGTGCCTCGAACCCTTCACGGCTCAGCCAGACGAGGCGGGGATACATGGCGTGCCAGCGCTGCGAGCGCATCAGGCGGTTGACGGCGAAGAGCGCTTCGCCCAGTCCCCGTTCCGCCGCCACCATCACCGCGCCTTCGATGCAGAGCAGGTCATCGGGCGCCATGCCGGCCGGCAGGTTGACCATCACATCATCAAACGGCAGGTCGCCCCTGCCGCTGTGCGGGTTCCGATAATCCTCGTCCACCATGTTCAGGACCGTTTGGTCCAGTTCGGCCGCCTCCGCCGGGCCGAGCCCCTGGTAGAGTGCCAGTGCCGCCCGCCAGTCCGGCTCTTCGTCCCAATCACCCCTGGAAGCCTTCAGGGCCTCCAGGAACTGTTTCTGCCAGTCCATCGGTCTTCTCTCCCCCCATTGGGCACCCCTACCGCAGGATCTGTTCCTCCACCAGCTGCGCAACACCGTCTTCATCGCAGGTGGCGGTCACCAGGTCCGCCGCCGCCTTGACCGACTCCGGCGCGTTGCCCATGGCCACGCCCAGGCCGGCATAGGCCAGCATGGATAGATCGTTCTCCGAATCGCCCACGGCCACGATCGCCTGTCGTGGAATCTGCATGCGCCCTGCCAGCAGTTCCAGGGTAATCCCCTTGGTGACCCCCGCGGCCGTTACTTCCAGGTTGTCCACGCCGGAGGAGGTCACCTCCAGCCCGGGCATCTCCCGGGCAAGCCTGACCCGTACTTGTGAGAGGGCAGGATCCCGGCCGAGCACCATCAACTTCAGGACGGGCGCCCCTTTCCCTTGTCGGTACAGGCGGAGCAGACTGGGCACCCGGCGGATGTGATTCACCCGGGCAAAGCGCCGCCACGACTGAACCGACCGCCAGAACCCGAGCCCGCCTTTCACCCAGCGGATGTAGCCCCAGACATGCAGCCAGTATCGGTCGAGGATGATGGCCGACTCCGTGTAGCACTCGACTAGCAGCCCGGACTCCTGGCAAATCTCCAGCAGCCGCAGGAGCGGCGCCGGCGGAATCGGTCGGGTCAGCACAGCCCGCCCCTCTTCATCCAGCACCGCTGCCCCCGTACAGCAGATCACGGGCCCGCCGCCTACCATCCGGCTCCAGTAGAGCGCCGAATGGGGCGACCGCCCGGTGACCACCACCGTATGAACACCCCGCGCCCGGGCTGCGGCCAGCGCCTCCCGGGTGCGGGGCGATATGGTCATCTGACTGTTCAGCAGGGTCCCGTCCAGATCCATGGCAATGAGACGATACGTCAACCGGATCCTCCTCGTGCAAGTGGAATCTACCGCAAGGCCGACAGCCCGATCAGCAGGCAGCCCAGCAGCATGTTCACGGTGAACAACGCCCGGGAGAGTGCGTGGGCACGACCGTACTCCCGGCGCACGGGGTCCCCCTCGGGAATCTCGTCGATCGGCCGGCCCAACTTGGACCGGACGGCGTTCAGCCGCTGCCGGATGGTGGTGGCCGACAGAATGACCAGGCCGAGCATGACGGCGGCGTTCAGCAGCCGCCCCAGGTCGATGCTGGCGAAGTGGCTGTCGATCGCCTGGAGGGCGGTGATCACCAACATGATGCCGCCGGTCACCAGGCCCATGGTGTCGATGCGGGCGAGGGTGTCGCCCGCAATGCTGCCGGCCTGCTCCCGGGAGGAGAGGCTGCCAAACAGCACCGGGGCATAGAGCACGCCGAAGCCAAACATGGAGCCGACCCAGAGGACCAGCGCCAGATACTGCAGCACGTTCAGAAAGGGAATCATCGGGACCGCCTCCCTTGCCGCTTTCCCGCACACGGGAAAGGGGGATTCTTCCTCAGGATGTTTCCAGCTACGTGCGAAAATATCCTGCCTATAGGAGTCCGGGAGGCCCGCCAAAGGTTCAGGTCCGGTGGACCCACCCGTTAGTCTATCCACGAATCTTTTTAACTAGGGTGTTGACAAAGCTTTTTTCCAGGTGGTATGGTACATAACAACAAACGCCCCAATGCAGACCTGATGGTCCAGGGCTCGACAAATGAATAGTGCTCCTCTCTTATCGAGAGTGGTGGAGGGACTGGCCCGATGAAGCCCAGCAACCACCAAGGCTCATCCGCCTTGGTAAGGTGCTAATTCCTGCGGATTCCCACGGGGGATCCGGGAGATAAGAGGTGTGCTGTAGCTTTGCTATACGACAGCCTCCTCATCTCCTGAGGAGGCTATTTGTTTTGTTTGACTGGCCACACAACCCCTGCGAGGGAGTATCAAGGAGGATGCCCCATGTCTAGAGCTGGTATGAATCCCCTTTACAAGCGCCTTCTGGCGGGAGTGGCATTGATTCCCGTTCTGGCCCTGGCCGGATGCGGCACCAGCCAGCCGGCGCCCAAGGAGAACGTCGCCGCCGCCGCCCCGAAGGGTCAGAAGAGCGTGACCATCGCCATCAACGGCGATCCCCCCACCCTGAACCCGAACTTCGACGGCGCCACCATCAGCGGCTGGGTCGACAGCAATATCTTCGATGCGCTCCTCCAGCGGAACAAGGAGGGCAAGCTGGAACCCTCGCTGGCCACCGAGTGGCAGAACCCGCAGCCCGACACCTGGAACTTCACCCTGCGCCAGAACGTGAAGTTCCAGAACGGCGACGCCCTGACCGCCGACGACGTGGTCTACAGCATCCAGCGCATCCTGAACCCGGATAACAAGTCGCCCCGCCGTGGCGACTTCGTCTGGATCACCGACGTGAAGAAGACGGACGACACCCACATCCAGATCAAGACTAAGGGCGCCTATCCGGCCGCCCTGGAGCGCCTGTCCGGCCTGGATATTGTGCCGAAGGCTTACTACGAGAAGGTGGGCGCCGAAGGCTTCGCCAAGGAGCCGGTCGGCACCGGCCCATTCAAGTTCGTCTCGTACCAGCATGGGCAGCAGATCAACCTGGAGGCCAACAGCAGCTACTGGCGGGGTCAGCCGGCTATCGACAAGGTGCTCTTCCGCATCATCCCGGAGGCCGCTACCCAGCTGAACGAGCTGAAGTCCGGCGGCGTGGACGTGGTGCCGAACGTGGCCCCCGACCAGATTCCGTCGCTGAAGAGCCAGCCGAATCTCCAGATCGCCACCACACCCACCCTGCGCACCGTGATGATGCCGATGGACAACCATACCAAGCCGTTCAACGACATCCGGGTCCGCCAGGCCTTCAACTACGCCGTGGATAAGGATGCGATCATCAAGAACATCGAACAGGGCCTGGGCACGCCGGAAGCCGGCATCCTGCCTTCGATGGTCGCCGGCAACAACCCGGCCCTGAAGCCCTATCCCTATGATCCCAACAAGGCCAAGCAGCTGCGGGCCGAGGCTGGTTACGGCAGCGGCCTCAGCGTCGACATGAACGTGGCCGGTTCCATGCGGGACGGCGCCCAGATCGCCGATGCGATCCGGGGCTACCTGGATGCGGTCGGCGTAAAGCTGAACCTGCACGTCTACCAGACCATCGCCCCCTACCTGGCCCTCTGGCCCGACAAGGCGGGCCCCGTCGCTCTGACCTCCTGGGGTGGCGGCTTCGACGGCGACTTCTACTACACCGCCACCGTCAAGACCGGCAACACCTACTCGATCTTCAACGATCCCAAGCTCGACGCCATCATTGACCAGGCAAACGCCACGGCCGACCCGGCCGCTCACACCAAGCTCTGGCAGCAGGCCGAACAGTACCTGTATGACCAGGCCGGTTGGGTCTTCCTCTGGAGCAACAACACCGCCTACGGCCTGACCAAGCGGGTCACCTGGGCGCCTCGGGTGGACGAGGGCATCTGGGTCTATGAGATGAAGGTCAACTAACACCAGGATGGGGTCCGGGGCCTGGCCTCGGACCCCACCGTTTTCGTAAAGGAGGAGAGACCGGCATATGGGTCGCGTCTTATTGAAGCGGGTGCTGCGGACGATCGTGGTGATCTTCGGCGCCCTGACCGTGGTCTTCTTGCTGCTGCACCTGGCTGGCGACCCGGCCCGCATGCTGGTGCCGGAAAACGCCACCGCCGAAGATATCGCCATGGTGCACAAATTCCTGGGCCTCGATCAGCCGCTGTACCAGCAGTGGGGCCGTTTCGTGCTCCACGCCATGGCCGGCAACTTCGGCACCTCCTTCTATCAGCAGCGGCCCGCCATGGCCGTAGTGACAGAGCGACTGCCGGCAACCCTTGAGCTGGCCGCCGTAGCGATGCTGCTCAACATGCTGGTAGCCCTGCCGGTGGGGATCCTGTCGGCGGTGAAGCGGGGCAGCTTCCTGGACCGGGCGGTGACCGCCACGGCCATGCTGGGGCGCTCGATGCCGGTCTTCTGGCTGGGCCTGATGGGCATGCTGCTGTTCGCCGTGAAGCTCCACCTCCTCCCCGTCTCCGGCCGGCAGGACTGGCGCAGCGTGATCATGCCTTCGGTCACTCTGGCGGTCTTCATGGCGCCGGTGCTGGTCCGGCTGGTGCGTTCCACCATGCTGGACATCCTGCGCGAAGAGTTCGTCCGGACCGCCAGGGGCAAGGGCCTCAGCGAACGGCGGGTGATCTACCGGCATGCGCTGCGCAATGCGGCGCTGCCGCTGGTGACCATCACCGGCCTCCAGTTAGGCTCGCTGGTGGGCGGCACCGCCATCACCGAGGCGGTCTTCGCCTGGCCGGGGTTGGGCCAGCAGCTGGTCCAGTCGGTGACCAACCTCGACTATCCGGTGGTGCAGGCGGCCACGGCCGTGATCGCCGTCGCCATTGCGCTGGTCAACCTGACCGTGGATCTACTTTACGGCTACCTGGACCCCCGGGTCCGGGTGGACGGCTAGAAACGGAGGGGATCTGCCATGATGGATGCAGCCGCCCAGACCATTGCGCCGCCCTCCCGGATGGCCGGCCGCTGGCGCCGGTTCTTCCGTGACCCCGTCGCCCTGCTGGCGGCCCTGGTGCTGCTGGCCACGATCGTGGTGGCGCTGTTTGCACCACACCTGACCCATTTTGACCCCTACAAGAACCAGATCATGCAGCGGCTGAAACCGCCGGTCTGGGTCACGGGCGGCTCTGCGGCCCACCCGCTGGGCACCGACGAGATGGGCCGTGACCTGCTGACCCGGCTGATTTACGGCGCCCGCATCTCGCTGGTGGTCGCCCTCACCGTGCCGATCATCTCGGCCCTGGTGGGCGTCACCCTCGGTCTGACCAGCGGCCTCCTGGGCGGCTGGGTGGACACGGCGATCATGACCGTGGTGGACATCGCCCTCACCTTCCCCTTCCTGGTGCTGGCGTTGGCCCTGATCGGCGTGCTGGGCCAGGGGCTGCGGAACATCATTCTGGTCCTGGGGCTGACCGGCTGGCCCAGCTTTGCCCGACTGGTGCGGGGCCAGGTGCTGGAGATCCGGGAGCGGGAGTACGTCGGCGCCGCTCGGGCGCTGGGTGCAGAGAACCTGCGGATCGCCATTCACCATGTGCTGCCGAACCTGGTCTCGCCGATCATCGTGCTGGCCAGCCTGGAGACCGCCTCGGCCATCATCGCCGAGTCCTCCCTCAGCTTCCTGGGGCTGGGCATTCCGACCCCGATCCCCTCCTGGGGCACCATGCTGGCCGGCGGCAAGCCCTACATCGAGACCGCCTGGTGGATGGCGCTCTTCCCCGGCCTCTTCATCCTGGTCACCAGCCTCTGCCTCAACATCATCGGCGACCGGGTCCGGGATGTGCTGGACCCCAAGCTGGAGTTATAGCCTGAAGCCTATGAGAAAGGCAGCTGTGCGTTTGTGCTGCAGCTGCCGATTTTTTTGTGGGGCTTGCGCGGAACGTGATTTTCGCCGCGGATTACGCGGATTTCGCGGATTAAAACAAAAAAAGGAACCAGATGCGGTTCATGCTTGGGTGCCGAAAAATCCGCTTGGTAAAACCACCATGGTGCTTCGCACCGGAATAGCAGACGAAAAGTGAACAACGACCGCAGCCCCATGGTTCTTTTCTGTCCCTAAATCCGCGAAATCCGCGGCATTGTCCCATCTTCCCGTGCATGGTGACCGAAAACGTTGGGAACACAGCTTTCTAGTTGACAGTTCAAGATGTTATCCGTCACCATTGAACCATTCCCCCCGATCGGAGGACGGCGAAGATGGCAGAACCTACATACACCAGGGCCAACGGGGCTTTCCGCTTCATCCGTGGCATCGGCCGGGGCCTCTTCCGGGCTCTGTTCAAGATCCGGGTCGAGGGCCTGGATCGCCTGCCACCGAATGGCGGCTACGTGCTTACCTGCAATCATATCGGCTGGGTGGACGGCATCTTGCTGCTGCTCTTCCTGCCGGCTGAGCCCCGCATTCACTACCTGGCCGCCTCTGAACTGACGGTGACGGGCCCCGGGCCGGTGCGCCTGCTGGTGAAGCTGGTGGGCGGCATCATCCCGGTGGACCGGACCAGCCACAAGGGAGACCGGCAGGTTGTGGTACAGGCGCTCAAGGTGCTGCGGGGCGGCGGCATTCTCGGGATCTTCCCCGAAGGGCGCTGCGGGACCGAGGAAGGCGTCGTGCAGCCGTTGAAGGAGGGCGCCGCCAACTTCGCCCTGAAGACCGGCAGCCCGATTCAGGTGATCGGCCTCTCCGGCACGGTCGAACTCTACTGCCGCAAGCGGATTCACATCCGGGTCGGCCCCCTGCTGACAGAACGGGACGGAGAGAGCCAGGAAGAACTGCTGAGCCGGCTGCACGCAGCCCTCGCGGAGAACATCCCGCCGCTGGACCCGAAGCAGCCGAAGCGAAAGTACATGCGCTGGCTGACCCACCTCATATAAGGGCAAGGCCGTGAGCGATCCAACCGCTCACGGCCTTTTTGCTTGCAGCGCTGCTAGCGACTGGCCCGTTCCGCCTCGATGGCCTCCACCTTCTCGGCCAGCTCGGCCCAGCGGTCCATGGTCTGGCTCAAGTCGGCCTGCGCCCGCTCATGCTCCACGGCGAGGCTCTGGAGGCGTCCGTAGTCGGTCGCGGCGGCCGCCATCTCCCGATCCAGGCGGCTCACTTCCGCCTCCAGACCGGCGATGCGCCCCTCGATCTCCTCCCACTCCCGTTGCTCTTTGAAGGTCAGCTTCAGCGTGGTGCGGCTGCGCTCTGAACGGGCAGCCGCCTCCCCCCGCTCCTCCTTCGGCTGAGGGCTCGCGGCCGGCAGTTCTGCCTGCTCGGCCAGATACTCCGAGCAGGTGCCCACAAACCGGCGGATGCCACCCGGTTCAAAGCAGAAAAGGTGGTCGGCGACCCGGTCCAGGAAGTAGCGGTCGTGCGATACCGTGATCACCACGCCCGGAAACTGCTCCAGGTACTCCTCCAGAATGGTCAGGGTCTCAATATCGAGGTCGTTGGTGGGCTCGTCCAGCAGCAGCACGTTGGGCTCGGCCATCAGCTTGCGCAGCAGATAGAGCCGGCGCCGTTCGCCGCCGGAGAGTTTCCCGATCTCGGTCCACTGCACCTTGATGGGGAAGAGGAAACGCTCCAGCATCTGGGCGGCGGAAATGGTGCCCCCGTCCGGCGTTTGAACGACCTCGGCCACCTCTTTGATGTAGTCGATCGCCCGGGTCTCGGGGTTCATCTCCTCGCTCTCCTGGTCGTAGTAGACCAGGCGGACCGTCTGACCGGTGGTTACCTCGCCCCCATCGGGCGCGAGGCGACCGGCGATCAGGTTCAGCAGCGTCGACTTACCGCTGCCGTTCGGTCCCACGATGCCGATCCGATCCTTCGGCAGCACGGTGTAGTCGAAGCCGGCGAAGAGTGTGCGCCCGTCGAAACCCTTGGCCAGTTCCTTCAGACTGATAATCTCCCGGCCCAGCCGGTGCGCCGCCACCGCGATCTCGACCTTGCCATCCACCGAATCTGTGGTTTGAGCCTGAAGGGCTTCGGCCCGTTCGATGCGGGCCTTCTGCTTGGTGGTCCGGGCCTGCGCCCCCCGCTGGAGCCAGGCCAGTTCTCGCCGGAGCAGATTCTGCCGCCGTTCTTCCCGCACCACCGCCTGCGCTTCCCGCGCTGCCTTCAGCTCCAGGAACCGCCGGTAGCTGCCGTCGTAGCTGTACAACTGTCCGTGGTGCAGTTCCAGGATGCGGGTGACGACCCGATCCAGGAAGTAGCGGTCGTGGGTCACCAGCAGCAAGGCGCCGCTGAACTTGGCCAACTGACCCTCCAGCCAGGCTACCGTGCTGTTGTCGATGTGGTTGGTCGGCTCGTCCAGAATGAGCAGATCCGCTGGCTGAATCAGCGCCTGGGCCAGGGCTACCCGCTTCCGCTGACCGCCGGACAGGGAGTCCACGGGCCTGGTGAAGGCGGAGACACCCAGCCGGGTGAGGGTGGCCTTGGCCTGCGCCTCCAGGGCCCAAAGCTGCTCTGCGTCCATCTGCAACTGAAGCGCCGCCAGACGGCGCTGCAGCCGCTCGTCGGCCGGCGTGGCCTCCAGGTCGAGCAGCGTCTGTTCATAGTCGCGCAGCAGCCGCAACGCCGGGCTATCCCCGGCAAAGACCGCTTCCAGCACCGTAGCGCCCGCCGGGAAGGTCGGGTTCTGCGCCAGGTACTGAATGCGCAGTCCCTGCCGCACCGTGATGCTCCCCGCATCGGGCGGGATCACCCGGGCAATCACCTTCAGAAGGGTGGACTTCCCGCTGCCGTTGAGGCCAATCAGGCCGATCCGTTCGCCCTCGGCAATACCGACCGTGAGCTGATCGAAGAGCTGCTTATCGCCGTAAGTTTTTGCGACGTTCTCTGCTGTAAGGATGTTCATCGATTGCACCGGTCTTTCTACTGTTTGTATATTTAGCAGCACCC
>JBLNEM010000377.1:0-8994 GCA_050262655.1 Mycobacterium leprae
GAAGACGCCATCGGCCATGACCGCCACGCCGGCGGAGTCATAACCACGGTACTCCAGCTTCTTCAGGCCCTCGATCAGAATCGGCATGGCCGGCTGATGGCCAATATACCCTACAATGCCACACATATTTAATTCCATCCTCCATTTCGAGACGTAAATAGAAAAGCCGCGTCCTTTGCCTTAGCAGGACACGGCGATGATGCAGCCCTACGGGAAAGAGGCCCCGCCCCGGGCCGCACGCACGCATGGCGTACCACGGTATGCCGATTCAGCCGTGCCAACAAGAGCCGCATCGCACCCCAAAAGAGGCGCGACCCGACCTGGCCGCAACGGTCAAATCTGCGTACCAAATGCCCGGGACCGGCTACAGCCGTCCCGCCCTCACCCCGCCCTATTGGCCCCGAAATCGCTTCCGGGTTTTGTCGGGCGTCTGTCGGTCGTGAGCAACCGGGGGTCACCCGCCGATGATCCGAGATCCCCCACCTCGTCAACTTGCAGCCATACGAACCGGCTTGCAAGTTCTGGCGCTTAAAGAAAACCAACCGTGTCCTTATGCAGTTAGAAACCGGGTCCGAACCCATACGGAGCCGGGGCCTGAACCAGTTACAGCCAGCCTGTTTGCCACCGATCACCCCTTTCAAAGGTCAGGGTCCCCCCTACTATACGCACGGAGGGCCCTGATCGTCAAGCACAGGAAGAACTAGGGGACATACTTGATAACGGGTTCCACCTTGAAATAGTTACGGGCATCCATTTCACTGCGGGTGATCGGTTTGGCCCAGTCGATCTCGTGCAATTGGGCGGGCTTGCCGTTGACCAGCAGCATGACCGACTTGATATTGGGCAGCTCGGTGAGCGAGTAGACGAAGGAGGCCATCAGGTTATTGACCGCGGCACTGCCCTGAATGCTGCTGACCTGGGCGCTGACCTCTACCGTGGCGGTGGTGCCGTCGATGTCGACGCTCTTCACCGTGGTGCCCTTTGGCACGTTGCTGTATAGCTGCAGATTTTCAGGGGCCTGCACCACCTGTTCCGCCACGGCCCTGGCGACGCCGGCCGACTTGGGCAGGAGGATCTGCACCGGCTGGAGGCTCTCGCCGTTCTTCACGCCGTCGGCGTAGTAGGCCGTGACCAGCATCGTCTCCTTGGCGCCGCCTGACCGGTCGATGTGTGCACGCTGTGCCGTGAGCGGATCCTTGGGCGTGGTCGCGCCCGCTGTGGTGCCGCTCTTGGGGTCGGTTTTTCCGGTGCTGTTCGTGGCTGGGGCCGGATTGACCGGCGGCGCCTCGACCTTGCTGCTGCCCGCCGACACGTCCGGCCTGGCCTGCGTGGGCTGCTTATCCTGCGCCCAGTGGCCGATCGCCAGCAGCGCCCCGATGACCACGGCGGCGACGAGAATCGGCTTCAGGACGGCGCCGGCCCGACCGGAGCCGCCCTTGCGACCGCTCCGATGGACCTTCGCTTTCTGCGGCAGCCGCTTCTGCGATGTGCCTGCGCTCCTTGCTTTGCCTTTGCTTCCGCTTCTACCCGTCCCGCTCATGGCAAATCCCCTACTTCTGCTCAGCGATGATGACGTCCTTGATCTCGAGCGCCAGGGCCTTGATCTCTTCCAGCGTGGGGCCTTCCAACATGACGCGGATCAGCGGCTCCGTGCCGGAGGCCCGCACCAGGACGCGCCCCTGATCGCCCAGCGCCGTCTCGGCCTTCTCGATGGCTGCGGCGATGGCCGGGTTCTGCTCCCAGCCCTCCTTGCGAGCGATGCGCACGTTCTCCAGGTGCTGCGGCAGGCGCTGCATCTGGCCGGCCAGTTCCGAAAGGGGCCGCGAGCCCCGGGCCAGCACGGAGAGCAGCTGCACGGCCGTCAGAATGCCGTCGCCGGTGGTGGAGTAATCGCCGAAGATCACGTGGCCGGACTGCTCGCCGCCGAGGGTGTAGCCGTTCTTCAGCATCTCCTCCAGCACGTAGCGGTCGCCCACCCTGGTCTTGACGGTCTTGATGCCCTTCTTGCGGGTGACCAGATCCAGGCCCATGTTGGACATGACCGTGGTCACCAGCGTATCCTTGGCCAGGTCGCCACGGTCCATGGCGGCCATGGCGCAGATCGCCATGATCTGGTCGCCGTCCACGATTTCGCCCTTCTCATCCACCGCAATGCAGCGGTCGGCGTCGCCGTCGTGGGCGATGCCTGCGTCGGCCTGGTGGACCACGACCATCTTCTGCAGCTCCTCCGGATGGGTGGAGCCACAGCCCTTGTTGATGTTCAGGCCGTCCGGCGCCGTGTTCAGGGCGATCACTTCCGCCCCCAGCCGCCGGAAGACCTCGGGCGAGAGCTGATAGGCCGCACCGTGGCCGCAGTCGATCACCACACGGAGGCCCTTCAGCGACTTGCCGGTGGCGACCAGATGCTGCACATAGGCTTCGATGGAAGAGTCATCAGGCCGAATGGCGCCCAGGTCGGCACCGGTGGGCCGCGCCATGTTGTCGGGCTTGGTGCGCACCAGCGCTTCCAGTTCGTCTTCCGCAGCGTCCGGCAGCTTGTAGCCGTCGGCGGAGAAGAACTTGATGCCGTTGTCGGGCGCCGGGTTGTGCGACGCGGAGATCATGACGCCGAAATCGGCCCCGAGGTGCCGGGTGATGAAGGCGACCGCCGGGGTGGTGACCACCGCCAGATCGACCACATCGCCGCCGGCGGAGCAGATACCGGCTGCCAGTGCCGCGGCCAGCATGGGACCGGAACGGCGCGTGTCGCGGCCGATTACGGCCAGCGGGCGCTTGTTGCCAGCCTTGTGCGCAGCTACGGTAACCGCTGCCCGCCCCAACAGGTACGCCAATTCGGGCGAGAGCGCTTCAGTGTTCGCAATACCACGGACGCCATCGGTGCCAAAAAGCCTGGCCATGGGTTGATGAACCCCTTTCGTTTACATCTAACTCGTTACGGGCTGGTGACCACCACGTCCACCGTGGGTGGGTCGACCACCGCGCCCGTAG
Source organism: Mycobacterium leprae (assembly GCA_050262655.1). GTDB lineage: Bacteria > Bacillota > Sulfobacillia > Symbiobacteriales > Symbiobacteriaceae > DASXVX01. The sequence goes on from JBLNEM010000377.1 coordinate 2,989, forward strand.
CGCCGGGCGGGAGGAGCACCTTGATCGGCAGGGTATGCTTGCCGCTCCCGATGCCTTCCAGATCAACATAGGCGGTCAGGGAGGCCGGGTCGATGCTCTTCAGCACCGAGTATGGCGCCTGGAGCCGAATCTGCACGTCGGTGACGGAGAGACCGATCTGGACGCCTGTCTCTCCCATGCCCCGTTTGGTGATCGGCACGCCCTTATACACTTGTTCGGCAGTCATCTCGCCGATGGTGACCGTCACATTCACGGTATCGGCGCTTGGCGTGGTGCCCTGCGGCACTACGAGCTTCGTAGCAATGGTAAAGGTCTGGGTGCGCCCCGTCAAATCGATCGGCAGGGTGTCGATCGTGCTCAGATCCGGTAGCTTGCCGTTGACGACGTTGGCCCGCAGCGTGATGTTCGCCGGGGTCGCCGTGACAGCCGAGACCACCAACCCTTGCGGCAGGGTACCCTTGGTGACCGGGCGGATTTTGTACGCCCGCCCCGGCGGCAACCGGACCCAGGTGAGGTTGATGTTCACCTTCGGGTTGGCCACCTTCACCGGCCGGCCGGCGGCATCGAGGGGGACAACCGGGCGGGTAATCACCTGGTTATCCGGGTTCAGGTCACCGCCGCCGAGGGTGACGCTCCCCGACTGAATCGTCGCGACGTAATCGTTCCGCCCGCTGAAGGAGACCTGCTTGGACTCGGGGGTGGCCGTATACTGATACTCGCCGTCTTTCCAGTTCACCACGCCGGTGGTCGCATCGAGCACCAGCGGCACCGTGACCGACTGCTCTTCCACAAGGGTCACGGCGATGGTCTTGGGTGAGACGGTCTTGTCATACTGCGTCTGGTAGGGCCCAACGGTCTGGAGCTGCACTTCGATCGTGGTCGTGACGCCCAGATCGGTGAGCTTGCTCAAGTCCAGCACGGCCTTGAAGTCCTCTTTCCGCAACTGAGAGACGACCACGTTCTTGCCTTCGGTGCGGACCTGAACCGTACTCGGCAGGTCCTCCAGCACTTGAAAGTTGGGGTTGCTGCTGGGCACGATCGTCAACGGCACGTCGAACGAGCGCTGGGTATCGGCCATGTACCGGGGCATGACGTAGGCCCACAGCATGACCGCCAGCACCACCGACAGGGCCTTCAGGAAGGTAGGGTGGTTGAAGATCCGTTCCATCAAGCACCCCCCCTGTTCCAGAACCCACGGGGTCCGGACTTGCCGGTCTGGAGCAGCAAATGGAGCTGCTCCCGCAGGGTCTTCTCATCCAGCCCCTGACGCAGCATGCCGCCGACGGCCAGGGAGATGCCGCCCGTCTCCTCCGAGACAATGATCGAACACGCGTCGGTCTGCTCCGTAATGCAGACACCGGCCCGGTGCCTTGTCCCCAGCGCATGGGCGAGCACCGCCTGTTCGGCCAGTGGCAGAAAACAGGCGGCAGCCGCCACCCGGTTGCCGCGCACAATGACAGCCCCGTCGTGCAACGGGGTATTAGGAATAAAGATATTCGTCAGCAGTTCTGAGGAGACCAGGCCGTCGACCTTGATTCCCGAATCGATGTACTCGCCCAGGCCGGTCTCCCGCTCGACCACCATGAGGGCGCCCGTCTGGGTACGCCCCAGGATAACGGCGGCGCGGACCATCTGGTCCACCAGCCGGTGCATCTCCTCATCCTTGAGGTCGTCGCTGCGGTTGGTGGGCAGCAACCGGCCGCGGCCCAGGTGCTCCAGGGCGCGCCGCAACTCGGGTTGGAAGATAATCGGCACGGCGACCGAGGCCGCAATAAATACGTTTTGCAGGAGGAACTGAATGGTGTAGAGCCTCAGCAGTTGGGCTGCCAGGTTCGCAATTACCAGGATAAAGATGCCGTTGATAAGGGGGACCGCTCGCGTTCCGCGGATCAGCGAAAGCAGCTTGTACACTACATAGGCTACCAGACTAATGTCTAGCAGCATTCGGACATAGTCCCAGGGGGTAACCATGCCGAACTGCTCAGCAAACTGTCGGAAAATCAGGGTGCCCGTCACCTCCAGGAGCACGGCAGCGGAGCCTGCCGTACGGAACTGACCCTTCTCCTTATGATACCATGCAGCGGCGCGTTCAACCACTTGCAACGATGCGACTTCACCCACTTCTACGCACCCTGACCCGGTCGGAGACATAACCATAGATTGGACCCACCTACAAGGGGGAATCGCAGTGGATCACGATCCGACCCGTCCCGTGGAAATAGACGTTTCCATCGTGGCCGATGGCGAACGGGCCGAGGAGATTAAAGAGGAACTCAGGCGGCTGGGCAAGATGCGCCGCATGGCGCAGCGCCCCGGCATGATGCCTGGAATGATGCCCGGGATGCCCGGGGCGATGCCCGGAATGATGCCTGGAATGATGCCCGGGATGCAGGTCTCCCCGACTGGCATGTCCATAGGCGGCATGCCCATGCCCGGGATGGGAATGCCCGGCATAATGCCCGGCGCAATGCCCGGAATGATGCCCGGCATGATGCCTGGCGCAATGCCCGGGATGATGCCCGGCATGATGCCCGGTGCCATGCCCGGTATGATGCCTGGAATGATGCCCGGGATGGGAATGCCCGGCGCAATGCCCGGGATGATGCCCGGCATGATGCCCGGCATGATGCCCGGGATGATGCCCGGCATGATGCCCGGGATGCCCGGCCCGATGCCCTTCGTACCGTATACGCCCGGCATGCCGGTGATCCCGCTGCCGGTGACAGGCGCCCAGATTAGCCCCATGGGCGGACAGATCGGCATCTAGCCAGGGTAAGAAAAGAGGCGCTCCCGCGGGAGCGCCTCTTGGCTTTAGGCTTAAGTTTCGTCGGCCACATCCTCGGCCAGCGAGGTGTAATAGGCCAGGCTCTGCAGCTCAATCGTCAGGTCGATCGACTCGACGTAGACACCCGGACGGAGCTTGAGCTGGGTGGGCGCAAAGTTCAGGATCGCCTCGACGCCGCCTTCCTGCAGCTTCTCGGCCGTCACCTGCGCTTCAGAGGCCGGCACGGTCAGGATCCCAATATGGATGCCCTGCTCCCGGACCGTGGAAACCAGTTCGGACATGGGCTGAATGCGGACGCCCATGATCTCGGTCCCCACCTTCTCCGGGTCGGCATCAAAGATGGCGGTGATGTTGACATCCTGATGACGGGAGATGCTGTGACGAGCCAATGCGTAACCCAGATGACCGGCACCGACCAGCACGGCTCTGACATCCTGATGCAGACCGAGGATGCGATGGATGCGCTTGCTGAGCATCACCACATCGTAGCCCACACCCCGAGTGCCGAATGCCCCGAAATAGGCCAGATCCTTGCGAATCTGCTCCGGCGAGAACCCCGTCCTGTCCGCCAACTCTGCCGAGGAGATAATCTGCACCTGTGCAGCGGCACTCTCCTCCAACACCCGAAGATAGACCGGCAGCCGTTTAATAGCCGCCTCCGGAATCTTCGGCTTGCGCATATGCTAGTCCCCCCTCACCAACAACTCTAGTACCCCAGTGTGAATATGGATTAGAACTGTCTGTTGATCACGAAGTCGGCCAGGAGCTGAAGGCTCTCGCGGGTTGCCAACTCGGGGACCTTATTCAATTGAGCCACGGCCCTGCTCAGGTGCAGGTCCGCCTGCTCACGGGCATAGGTGAAGGAGCCGGCCTCGGCCAGGATCTCCTTAACCCAGGTAATGTCGTTGTCGGTGATGGTGCGGGTCGCAATCAGCTGCCGCAGTTCATCGGCATGCGGGGAATGGGCCAATGCATGGATCACCGGCAGGGTCAGAATGCCTTCCTTCAGATCGCCGCCCACCGGCTTGCCCACCTTGGTGGCGCTGCCCATGTAGTCCAACAGATCATCGGCAATCTGGAAGCTGAGGCCGACGCCCATGCCGTAATCGTAAAGCGCCTGAATCTGGCTCTCTTCGGCCCCGGCGACCACGCCGCCTACGCGGCAGGCCTCGGCCAGAAGGTAACCGGTCTTCTGCGCAATCCGCTTGTAATACTGCGCTTCATTCTGTTCCGTCTGGAAGAACGAAGCGATCTGCGCCAGTTCGCCCCGGCTCATCTCGAAGACGACGTCCGCCATCAGCTTGACCAGGCGCGGGTTGCCGGTCTCAGCCAGAAGGGAGAAGGCCTTCGCAAAGAGATGGTCTCCGGTCAACACGGAAACCTGGTTGGACCACTGGGCGTTCACCGTGGGCATGCCCCGCCGAACCGTGGCGGTATCGACCACATCATCATGCACCAGGCTGGCCATGTGAATCAGTTCAACCGCGACTGCAACCGGGACAACTCGCTCCGTGGCCACGCCGGGGAACTTGCTGGCGAGCAGCACCAGTGCAGGCCGAATCCGCTTTCCGCCCGCCCGCAGGAGGTGGGTGGAGACTTCGTTCAGCATCGCATCTGGAGTCGCCAGAGCCTCCTCAATTGCCCCCTCCACCAGCCGCAGATCGTCGGCAACTGTAGAGAAGACATCGAGCGTTTTTACGTGGGCGGCAAGTGGCTGTGAGGTCACCTGATCACCTGCTTTACAGTGGTAAAAGCCCCGGCGAACCGGGAGATTCAAATGGGAAGTTACTATTAAGCCATTTTAACTACGCCTTATCTATTGTACCATGAACACAGTGGATGGCAAGGATGGAGGAATGTTTACATGACGAAGGAAATCACGGAACGGCTCGCCAGCGAAGCCAGGGCGGCGGCGCCAGACCTCGCGGCGTGGCGGCAGCACCTGCATACATTCCCGGAACTCAGCTTCGCCGAATTCCAGACGACCCAGTGGCTGGCAGATCAGTTGACCGCCTGGGGCATTCCCTTCACCCGCCCCACGCCAACCGGCCTGGTCGGTGTGGTAGAAGGCAACCGGCCGGGCAAGACCGTAGCGGTGCGGGCCGACATCGACGCCCTGCCGATTACCGAGGAGAACCAGATCGCCTGTGCCAGCCAGAACCCGGGGGTGATGCATGCCTGCGGCCACGACGGCCATACGGCGGCGCTGCTGGGTCTGGCCCGCTTCCTCAGTGCCAACCGGGATTTCCCCGGCAAGGTGAAGCTGCTCTTCCAGCCGGCCGAGGAGAAGCCGCCGGGAGGCGCCCAGGCCTTCGTGGCTGCCGGTGTGCTGGATGATGTCTCGGCCTGCGTGGGCCTGCACTTGATGGCCGACATCCCCACCGGGCGGGCGGGCATCACTGAGGGGCCGATGATGGCCAACTCGGACAGCTTCCGGGTCCGCATCCAGGGCCAGGGCGGCCATGGCGCCTCGCCGCATCAGACGATCGATGCCGTGATGGTGGCCTGCCATGCGGTGGTCAACCTGCAGACGATCATCGCCCGCAAGGTCGACCCGATGAAGGCGGCCGTCATCTCCGTAGGCGCCATCACCGGCGGCACTACTTTCAACGTGATCGCCGACTCCGCCGAACTGAAGGGCACGGTCCGCTCCTTCGACACCGGCGTTCGCCAGCAGTTGCAGGATGAAATCCGGCGGACGCTGGAGGCGACCTGCGCCATGTACGGCGCGACGGTGGAGGTCGACTACACCTTAGGTTACCCGGCTTGCGTCAATGATCCCGCGATCACCGCCATCATGCGTGAAGCGGCGGGTGAGGTGCTGGGTCAGGCGAACCTGTTCGTCCAGACGCCGGAAATGGGCGGGGAAGACTTCGCCTATTACGGCCAAAAAGTGCCGGCCGCCTTCCTGTTCGTGGGCTGCCGCAACGAAAAGGTCGGCGCCGGGTGGCCGCATCACCATCCCCGTTTCACCATCGACGAGTCGGCGCTGCCTTCGGCGATGGAGATTCTGGGCCGGGCGGCGTTCAAGTTGCTGGGAGCGTAACGTAACAGCGGAGCCTTTCGCCCTTCGGGGCGGGAGGCTCCTTTTTTTCGTGGGGGGTGAACTATTTTATGGGTCCATCGTTTAAGTCAAATGGAGGTGGATTACATTGAAGCGTAGACGTTGGCTCATCGCCGCAGGGATCGTGTTGCTTCTCCTCTTGATGGGTGCACTGCTG
>JBLNEM010000378.1:0-8846 GCA_050262655.1 Mycobacterium leprae
GGACACTGCCGTGGTTCGCAGGTCGTTTGGCGACGGGTGCGTGAGCCAGAGCGGCGGAAGCGGGGAGGGGATCAGAGCCGGCGTTACGTCGGGGATCTCCGAGTCGTCTCCCAGCGGATCCAAATACCATTCCATGGCGATCAGCCAGTTGTCGGCGCTGCGCTTCAACTCCAGAATGTGGCGGGAGCCGACGCCGAAACGGTTTATCACATCCTCGCCGGGATACTGGTAACCCACCATCAGGCTTTGGGCCACAAAGAAGCGGACCCGGTCGCCCTTGTCTGCCAGGTGCTTCACCCGAATGGTGGGCTCCGCTTCTACGATCCGTATGCCCCGGTTTTGGGCCCACTGCTCGACGTAACGGAGTTTGCCCCGTTCATGCTTCAGTGCCCACTGGGACGACTTTACGCTGAGATCGTACTCGGCCTCCAGCGGGGAGACGGGCGGGTTCATGGTCAGCAGATATCCGGCCCGCCGGCTGAAGATCTCCAGCAGGCGGGGGCCGAATACGGCTTCAGGCGGCTGAGGGGCAGGTTCCGGCACGGCGGCGGCGCAGACCGGTGACAGGACAGCAACGCATAGCTGAATGGCCAGCAACAGGATGGTCAGTAACCTGCGTCTCATGGGTGGCCCCTTCCTTGCACAACAAGCGCTCCGGCGATTAGTATTCCCGGCGGCAGACCGGAAACTACTTCTCACATCTGTTCGTCAAATAGTGTGATTCTGTGAACGGATGGAGATGAGCAGGATGAAGCGCAAGGCGATGATCGTCATCGCAGCCCTGCTGGCAGTGGGGCTGATTCTGGGCGCAGTCTGGTTTGGTTTCGCTCGGCAGCATGGCACTACAGCCATGCCCTTCGGCCAGGGGCAGCCGGCAGAGGTCAGTTTGACCCCGTTGAACCGGGATGCCAACGGCGTGGAGAGCACCAGCAGCTTTCGGCTGTCCAGCGTCAAGTCGCTGGCGGTCGACCAGGTGAAGCAGCATCTGAGCGTGCAGCCGGCGGTCGCCTTCAAGGTGGAGAAGACCGACCTGCTGGGGCGGGAGTTCAAGCTGACGCCGGAGCAACCGCTCGACCCCAACAAGCTCTATCGCTTCCGGCTCTCTGTCATGCCGGCGGTGAACCGGACCTACGCCTGGTCGTTTCAGACCAAGGCGCTCTTTCGGGTGGTGGGCAGCATGCCCCGCAACCAGGCGACGGGTGTGCCCCTCAACACGGGCATCGAGCTGACCTTCAGCTATGAGGATTACGCCGATCCGAGCGCTCTCTTCACGATCAACCCGTCGGTCGAAGGGCGGTTCGAACGGCACAAGAAGACGCTTGCCTTTGTGCCCAAGGATCCCCTTCAGCCCGCCACCGTCTACACGATCACGCTGAAGAAGGGGTTGGCCCAGCAGAATGGGCCGGCCCGGTTGGAGTCTGATTACACCTTCGCCTTCGAGACCCAGGCGACGCAGCAGTCGGCCGAATGGTTCTACTTCCCGCCCGAGACGGCGGAGTTCGTCGAAGGGGAGGCGCCCTACTTCCCCGTGGGGGTCAAGAGCAATAACGCGGCCGCCAATCCACCGGTCGACGTGAAGGTGTTCCGGTACAGCGACAGCGATGCCTTTATTGCGGCACTGCGAGAGGCCGACAGGGTTCCCGTATGGGCCTATGCGGCGCGCTCGCACTATGCCGAGGAGACGAAAGGACTGGAGCGGGTTGCATCATTCTCGAGCTCCATCATGCTCTACCAGACCGGCTCCTACCTGCTTTTCCCCGAAACGCTGAAGCCGGGTTACTATCTGGCCGACCTGACCGTCGAGGAACAGCACCGCCAGATTCACTTCCAGGTGACGAACCTGGCCTCATACACCGCTCTCTCCACCAACAAAACACTGGTTTGGCTGAACGATCTGGCCACCGGTAAACCGTTGCCGGGCGCCACGGTGGGCTTTGCCGGCACTAAGCAGCAGGCGACCACTGACCGGTACGGTGTAGCGCTGCTGGTCACTCCGGAGGGCAACAACACCACAAGCACCGCTGCCGACGCCTACCTGAAGGCGACAGACGGCACCCGGGAGTCGGTGCTGGTACCCGCAGCCACACGGTACTACTGGTACTATGGCTATGGCGGCGACCAGACCGCCACAGCGCAGTATTGGCACTACCTCTACCTGGACCGGAGCCTCTACCAGCCGGATGACACCGTGAACCTCTGGGGCGTCCTCCGGCCCAGGGCGGAAGGAGCGGCACCGGCCACGTCTGTGACCGCCCAGCTTATTCGCTACGACTACACCAGCTACGACGGGAAACCGGTCGAGTTGGTCACCGAGACGATCCCGGTCGATGGCGGGACCTTTACCGGTTCACTGAGCTTCGCCGGGTTGCGCCCCGGCTGGTATACCGTTCAGGTGCTGCTCGGCGACGAGGTGATGGCCGCCAGCAGTTTGGAAGTACAGACCTATACCAAGCCGGCGTACAAACTGACGGTTACGCCTGACAAGCGAGCCGTTTTCGAGGAAGAGACGATGCACTTCACGGTACAGGCCAGTTTCTTTGAAGGCACGCCTGTGCCCAATCTGAAACTCCGCTACCGGATTGAGAGTGCGGCCGGCGAGGTGACTACCGACGAGTCCGGCCAGGCGACGATCCCGTTCCGACCGGCCCGTTCGACCCCGGTGCGTCAAGGAGGCGGCCTTCACTCCGCCTGGCTCAGTCTGTCCGCCGTTCTCCCTGAAGGGGGGGAGATCAGCGCTACGTCCACGGTCACCGTCGCCACCAGCGACGTGCTGATGCGGGCCAGCGGGCGGGTGCAAGGCGACGAGGCAACGGTCCAGGTGCAGCTAAACGCGATCGATCTGGCCCGATTGAACGCCGGGGCAGCGCAGTACCCCATGGAGAATTACACCGGCACTCCAGTGGCCGGGGCGGCCATCGAAGGGCGGCTCGTCGAGCAGAACTGGATACGCGAGGAGGACGGGGAGTACTACAACTTCATCACCAAACAGGTGCAGAAACGTTACCGGTACCATGAGGAACTGCGGGATATCAGCAGCTTTACCCTGACCACCGATGCCGAGGGGCGGGCTTCTCAGCGGCTGACATTGCCCGGCGACAAGTCGTATCGGGTGGTCTTGACGACTCGGGACGGCAACGGCCAGACCTGGCTCCAGACGGTCTACCTGTGGGGCGGCAGTGGCCAGCGGGACGACCTCTACAAGTGGTATTCGCTCTCCTTCCAACCGGAGGGGAAGTACCTGTACGGCATTGGCGAGGAGGCCACCCTGGCGTTCCTCGAGAACGGTGCCTCCTTGCCCGATCGGGCAGCCGGCTTCCTCTTCTACACGGCCCGATTCGGCATCCAGTCTTACCAGGTGCAGTCGGGCAGCGTGTTCAAGGCAGCACTGCAGGAGCAGGACCTGCCGAACCGCTTCATCGGGGGCGTCTGGTTTGACGGCCGCCAGTACCATGAGTCTTCCGGCGCCCAACTGCGGGTGGACCCCGAACAGAAAGCCCTGACCGTGTCGGTGACGCCCGACAAGCCTGTCTACCGGCCCGGCGATACCGTCAACCTGGCGGTGCTGGCGAAGGACCGGCAGGGCCAGCCGGTCTCCGCCAAGGTGAACCTGAACCTGGTGGATGAGGCGCTCTACGCCCTGCGCGACCAGTCGGTCAACCTGGTGCAGAGCCTTTACAACAACCTGGTGCCCAGCGGCATCCTGCGTACCGCCAGTTCGCATCGGGTGCCAAATCCGGGCGCCATGGCGGAGAAAGGCGGAGACGGCGGCGGCAGCCGGGTGGACTTCCGGGACGCGGTCTTCTTCGAGACCGTGACCACAGATAGCCAGGGAAAGGCGTCGGCCAGCTTCCGGGTCCCGGACAACCTGACCCAGTGGCGGCTCACCTACCAGGCGCTGGCGCCCGAGAGTCTGGAGGCCGGGAGCGGTACGCTGCCTATCGATGTCAAGCTGCCTTTCTTCGTCGATCTGGTGCTGGGCAAGAGCTATCTGGCAGGCGATCAGCCCGCCCTTACGATGCGCAGCTACGGCACTGACCTGCAGCCCGGACAGTCGGTGGCCTTTGCGGTCACCGTGACCGACCCCAAAGGGGTGAAGAAGGAGTACTCGGCCAAGGCTGCAGCCTTTGCTCCAGCTACGGTCCAACTGAGGTCCGTGACTTCAGGAACCTATGCGGTGACGGTGCGCGGCACTGCCGGGAGCCTGACGGATAGCCTCACGCTCCCCTTCACCGTGGTCGACTCCTATCTGACCCAGGAGAAGGTCGACTTCAAGCTCCTGGAGCCCGGCCTGAAGATCCAAGGGGCTGCCCGTGGCATCACCACGCTGACCTTCACCGACTACGATCGCAGCGGTTACCTGCGCCTGCTCCAGGAGTTGAGCTGGCAGTGGGGCAACCGGCTTGAGCCGAAACTGGCCCGGATCATGGCGGGAGAGCTGCTGCAGCAGTATTTCGACCTGCCCCCGCGCGATGCCGATGGGCTGGACCCCATGGCCTATCAGACCGAGGACGGGGCGATTGCCATTCTGCCCTATGCCGACGCCGATCTGAAGCTGTCGGCGCTGGCGGCCGATCTGGCCGGTGGCCATTTTGATCAGGTGGGACTGCTCAAGTATTTCCAGAAGGTACTGGATGACGACGGTGCCGGACGGGAGGCCAAGGCCCTGGCGCTCTATGGCCTGGCGGCGGTGGATGAACCCGTTCTGCCGGCGGTGGAGCGGTTGCTGGCCGAGCGGGACCTGAGCGTGAACGAGCAGCTATTCCTGGCGCTGGCCGAGGCCCGCCTGGGCAACCTGGAAGAGGCCAGGGTGCTCTATTACCGCCTGTTGGCCCAGTACGGGGAACAGTTGGCGACGGACGCCCGGCTGAAGGTCGGCCGGGACCAGGACGAAATCATGGCAGCAACGGCCCTGACGGCCGTGCTGGCTGGAAAACTGGGTGAGCCGGAAGCACCGGCTCTGGTGGGATACCTGCTGCATAACCGGACACAGGATCTGCTGCTGACCCTGGAAGAACTGCTGACGGCCCAGGCGGCCCTGGCCAACCTGACCGGCCAGGCTCCGTCATCCTTCACCTACCTGCTGAACGGCCAGGAGACGACGAAGGATCTGAAGCCTGGCGAGACGTTGCAGCTCGCCCTGACGCCGGCGGCCCTCGCTTCCCTGCAGATCAAGACCGTTACCGGTCGGGTGGGACTGACCGCTGCTTATCAGGCGCCGCTCTCGGCCGACCAGATCACGCCAGATCCGGATTTCACGGTGAAGCTCTCCAGCAACCTGGAGGGGGATCTGGGCGCCCACGGACCGTATCAGGTGGGCGACGTGGTCCGGTTCAGCCTGCAGTATGCCATACCCGATACGGCACCCGACGGTGCGTACGAGGTGACCGCCTACCTTCCGTCCGGCATGCGGCTCCTGCAAAACCCGTGGCGGTTTGGGGTGCGTACGGAGTTGAGCCGGTTCTACCAGTACCCGATGGAGGTGGACGGCCAGAAGGTAGCGTTCTGGGCGTCCAAGGATGCGTACCCCGTCGTCTTCTATGCCCGGGTGACGGCGCCCGGCGAGTACGCCATGGAGGAGGCCACCCTGCACCACCAGCGGTCGGGCCGCACCTGCGCGGTGGGCGAACGGGAGTGGGTGGTGATCAAATGAGTCGCCGCCCGCTGGTAGCCGCAGTGGTGCTGGCACTTGTACTGGTGGCATGGTTGGGGGCACGGGCGGAGGCGCCCACCCCCGCCGCACCCCCGGCGGCGCCCGCCAAAGAGACGGCGGGCATGGCGCCGGCGGAGGCGGGGACCCAACCCAACCAGTTCTTCGATGCCGCCTACTTCTACCCTGGGCTGGATGAGGCCCGGCAGGCGCCGGCCCCCCGGGGAGAGGGGAGATTGGTGGGCGGCCTGACGTCGCACCACGGGGTGGCCGGCGGTGTGATCGCCCAGCTCTTTCTGGAGGTGGGGGAGAGGCCGCCCGCCACGGTGATCCTGGTGGGCCCCAATCACGCGAATCGCGGCCAGCAGGCGATCACCGGGCGGCGATCCTGGGCCACCGATTTTGGGCCGGTGGAGACTGACCAGGCGTTGGTAGACCGATTGGTTGCCGCGGGCCTCGCCACCGTGGATGAGGAAACCCTATCGCCGGAGCACGCCATGGGTGCCTTGATGCCCTACGTGAAATACGTGGCACCGCACGCAAAGGTCGTTCCCCTGATTCTCAGCCGAAGCATGTCGCTCGCCGATGTGCGAGCGCTGGCGCAGTTCCTGGCGCCGCTGACCGGGCCGGACCGGCCGCTGATCGCTTCGGTCGATTTCTCACATTACCTGACAGCAGCCGAGGCCGAGGAGAAGGACGAGGTGACCCTGGCAGCGATCCAGCAACGGGACCTGGACGCGCTCTGGCGCATGGGGCCGGAGTATCTGGACTCGCCTCAGTCACTGGGGCTCCTGCTGCTGACCATGCAGACCGTCGGGGCCAGTGGCCCGGAGATTGCGGCCCACACCAACTCCGGACGTCTGCTGCGGAATCCGGCACTGGCCTGCACCAGCTACTTTACCTTCAAGTACCGGGATCGTTGACAGAATCACCCGGACGTGCGTATAATGTCTGAGGTGTCCATGAAATCTGTCCAAGGAGGTGGCCTTCAATGTCCAACGCAAAGTTTGTGTTCAGCGCGGCTGTGATCGTTGGTCGGTTGAATGGCTGCCCGTCTGCAATGCCTGTGCGGTAAACGCCTGCAGCATCTGCTAGCCACGGGTGGCAAACCCGTGGCTTTTTTGTGCCCTGACGCGTCCCCATGGGGCGCAGTTTTCAGCGGGCCTACTCCCCAATGGGGATGCAAAAGCCACAAGCCACGGGTCTTCGGCTGATGGTGGCTTTTGCTCTATTCCCAAGGAGGAGACCAAGTACGCAAGGTATTGTGACGCAGAATGACGGCCCCCGTTTCTGGGTGGCTATCGGTAATGACATGATTCCCTGCATCCTGCGGGGGCGACTGAAGCGTGAGCAGCGGCTGATCACCAGCCTGGTTGCGGTGGGGGACCGGGTGACGGTAGCGTTATTGCCCGACGGCACGGGGGCCATCGAGAGCGTGGAGCCCCGCACCAGCGAACTCTCACGCCCCGGCTTCCATGGTTATCTGCATGTGATTGCCGCCAACATCGACCAGCTGGTGGTGGTGGCGGCGGCGATTCAACCCCGGTTCAAGCTGGGGCTGGTGGAGCGCTTCCTCACCCTCGCCCACCGGGGGAAGATGCAGCCGCTGGTGGTGATCAACAAGTGCGAACTGGAGGCGGAGGCCACCATCCGCTCCTGGGTGGCGCCGCTGGAGGCATCCGGCGTGTCGGTGCTGCTGACCAGCGCCCGGGAGGGGAGAGGGCTGGCCGAACTGCGGGAGCGGCTGGCAGGCCGCATCTCCTGCTTTGCCGGCCAGTCGGGGGTGGGCAAGTCGAGCCTGGTCAACGCCCTTTACGGCGAGGAACTGGCCAGGACTACCGCCGTCAGTGACTCGAGCCAGAAGGGGCGGCATACCACCACCGCCAGCCGGCTCTATGCCCTGCCCGACGGCGGTTACCTGGCCGATACGCCGGGAATCCGGCAATTGGCCCTCTTCGACGATGAGGAGCAGGATGATGCGGTGGATGAGGTATTCCCGGACATTGTCGCCCTGGCGGGTGGCTGCAAGTTCCGCGATTGCACGCACTCCCACGAACCCCGTTGTGCTGTGAAGGCGGCGGTGGCTTCAGGGGCGCTCCCGGCGGTCCGGTATCGCGACTATCTACGGCTCCACGACCGGCAAATGGAGGGATAGCTTTTGCAGTACCGCATTCGTGACTTCAAGGCGCCTGACGACTACCAGGCGCAGATTCCCCTGTTCCGGCTGGTCGACCCGGAGGAGGTCACTGTCGAGGAATTGGTGGAAGAGGAGCGCACCACTCCGCCGGAGGCGGTCCTGCACCGCTGGGTGGCGGTCAACCCGGCCGATGAAGTGGTCGCCTATGCCAGTGCGTCCCACATGCCATGGGCGGTGCCGGGGCGCTTCTGGATCACCGTGATCATCGCGGCCGCATACCGCCGGCAGGGGATCGGCTCCGCCCTGCTGTCAACGGCGGAAGCATTCGCCGCAGAACACGGTGCCACCGAGTTGATGGCCGGTTGCCGCGATTCAGATGCCGAGTCGCTGGCTTTTGCCCTGAACCGGGGCGCCAAGATGGACCGGCATCTGTTCGAGTCGACCCTGGCCCTTGCTTCGTTTGACGCTGCCCAGTTCGCGGCGGTGGTGCCGGCCGTGGAGGCATCGGGCATTCGCTTCTGGCGCCTGGCCGATGCGCCCACCGAGGCGAATCAGCGGCAGCTTTATGAGGTGAGCCGGGAGACAGCCGCCGATGTGCCCGGGTGGGATGATGACCATCCACCCTTCGAAACTTGGCGGCAGTGGGCATTGGAGCGCACCGTCACCCCCCTGGATGCGGTCATCATCGCCTCCGATGGTGATCAGGTGGTCGGTTTCACCCAACTGGAGACCGTGCCGGCCACAGGTACCATGTACACGCACTACACGGCGGTGAAACGGGCCTATCGGGGGCGGCAGATCGCTCTGGCGCTCAAGCTGCTCAGCGTTGAGGTCGCTCGACGCTATGGGGCGCCGTATGTGCGCACGAACAACGACTCCGCCAATGCACCGATGCTGGCGGTCAACCGCAAAATGGGCTATGTGCCGTCGCCGGGCTGGTACCATGTGAAGAAGAGTCTGGCCTGACCCGGTCTGGACGAGCCGGACGCCTCATAAGAATCGGCAGCAACTCTGGGTGGCAGGGAACCGGAGGGGTGCCGATGGCTGTCGCACTGCGGGATT
>JBLNEM010000379.1:0-15474 GCA_050262655.1 Mycobacterium leprae
GCCCGGTTTTCCGGGCGGCGGTCTTTCCGTCACAGAGAGGCGTTACGAGGCAGCCGGCGGCTTCGGGTGCTTCCGGTTAACCGCCCGCACGATCAGGTAGACAATACCAGCTATGATCGCCAGGAAGACGAGCACGGGCAGGGCCGCGGCCAGGAACACCACCAGGTTGCCCAGGAAGTTGACGACACCGTGGTAGGAGTTCACGAACCCATACTTGACCCGCTCCCACACATTCTTGGGCGGCTGCACCGGCGTGGGAGCACCGGGCTCATACAGATTCACCACGATGGTGCTGAAATCGACTCGGTTGGAAAGGACCCGAATGCGCCCCTTCATCGACTCGATGTCACTGGTGACCCGGCTGATTTCGTTCTCCAGGTCCATCATCTCACGGATGGAGCCGCCCTTGTCATACAACGCCTGTAGCTGGCGCAGGTGGATCTCCTGCGACTGAATGCGGGCCTCAAGATCAACAAACTCGGCCGTTACATCCTCGGTCCACTCCCGCTGGCTGGTGATTTCACCGGTGGAGCGCACCAACTCGGTAATCGGCCCGTATTGGTTGGCTGGCACACGGAGGGACATATTGAGGGTCCGCCCCTGCTGTTTGGTGCCGCTTTGCTTCGTCTCCTGTACGTAGCCGCCGGAAGCCCTGACGGCGACGCCCAGCTTGTTTACGGCCTCGTCTACATCCTTCACCTTCAGGTCGAACTGCGCGTTCAGGATGATTTTGCGGTCACCCGTTTCGGGAATGGCCCCAGATACCTGCGAAGGGGACCCCTGCGCAGCACCTGTAGCAGGGGCCTTGCTACTGTCGGCAGTGGTGGCTGCCCCCGGCGCTGTGGGTTTGGCCTGGTTCTCCCGCGGAGCCGACGATGCGGTCGATTTCGCGGAGTCCATCTTCGCCGCGCCACAGCCAACCAACATGGCAGCCAATAGGGAAAGCAACAGGAGCAGCGACAAGAACCGAAAACGCCTCATGTCTGGTTCCCCCTCTGTCTCTATACTGAAACAGCCAACCTATCTGACTATTAGACGAGGGAGAAGCCAAAACAGATTCACGGTGACACCAAAGAAAAAGGGACGATCAGTGTAAGATCGTCCCTTCGTCGTCCCCGGGGTCATCATCGTCCGGGTCTTCGTCCATCTCTTCGGCCTCGCTCTCGTCGACGCCGGCCTCTGTCATTACATGCTCGGCCACGTATATGGGAGCGCCTGCACGCATGGCGACGGCTATGGCGTCGCTCGGTCGGGCATCCAGTTCGAAGCGCTCGCCGCCTTCTCGTTCAAGGATCAGGCTGGCCAGAAAGACTTTATCCCGGAAGTCACGGATCTGGACTTCGCCAACGGTTGCGCCCAGACTCCGGATGATGTCATACATCAGGTCGTGGGTCAGTGGTCGCGGCGCCCTTACGCCCTCTGCTTCCAGCGCAATGGCCCGCCCCTCCAGTGGACCCACTTCCATGACCAGAAGCCGCTCCAGGTCGGGCGCCCGCAGCACGATGATGACCGTACCAGTCTCCTCTACCATGCCCACGCTCATGAGGTTCAAGTGAATCACGGCACGCCCCCCCTTTCGGCACTAAGTATACCCCACACAGGTCATGCAGGCAATTGACGGGACCCGACCCAATAGACGCCCTGAAAGGTCTGGGCTATACTGGTTATCGATGTATGCCCAGACGGAGGAGGCACGTTCGTGATCACAGTCAAGCTTTTTGCCGGTGCTGCACAAGCGGCTGGACACCGCCAGGTTGAGGGCCAATGGGCTGGTCTTACCCCGCCCCAACTGCTGGCTGCCTTGCAGGAGCTGTACCCCGGCCTTTCCCGCATTGCTCCCTCCCTGGCCGTCGCGATCAATCGCGAGTATGCCGACGCCACCCGCATCCTGGCTGATGGTGACGAAGTTGCCCTCATTCCACCCGTCAGCGGTGGTTCCGGAGAATCGGCGGATGAATCAGCCGGTGTCAACGGTCTCCCCTTGTTCGAGGTAACCGCCGCCCCTCTATCGGCCGATGAGGTCAGCGCCCGCGTAACCAACTCGTACTCCGGGGCCACGGTCGTCTTCGTGGGGACCGTGCGGGAATGGACCAAAGGGAAGCGAACCGTCCACCTGGAGTATGAGGCCTATCCAGAAATGGCCGTCGCGCAGATGACCAAGATTGGGCAGGAGATCGCCGACCGGTGGCCCGGTGCGAAGACCGCCATTGTCCACCGGGTTGGTAAGCTGGAGATCACCGAAGCCAGCGTCGTCATCGCCGTGGCCACACCGCATAGGGCTGATGCCTTCGAGGCATGCCGTCATGCGATTGAACGCCTGAAGCAGATTGTGCCCATTTGGAAGAAAGAGATCTGGGATGACGGCGAGGAATGGATTGGTGGTCAGGCTGGACCGGACTGGGCACATAATCACTAGACCCTCACAGACGAACTAGAGCCCGTGGCTGTGTAGCCACGGGCTTCTCTGTGATTAACCAGGCCGCCAGTGGTTGCCCAATTCTCCCGCGGTGGTGGACTCGTTGGCGGCAAGGGCAGCCTCGGCGTTGGCAATCATCCGTTTGACCATCTGACCGCCAAGCCGTCCCCCGAGCCGGCCACCAATCGCCCCCGCCTCCCGGGAGGTCAAGTCACCATTGTAGCCATGCTGCAACGGCACCCCGATGGAATCAGCCACCTCGAATTTGGCCTGGTCAATCTTCTGCTGGAGGTCAGGCAGACTGGCCGGATTCCAGCCGATCTCCTGTGCCACCTCATACTTCAGCCGGTCAAGGGCCGGGCGAGCACTGGCGACAAGGGCTTCGTTCCTGTTGTTGTCGGCCATCTGATCCACCTCCGCCTTGATAGCATGCCCAAAAAGGCGGAGGAAACATAAGAGCTAGTCGTAGCGACCCTCTTCAAAATACTGGCGGACTTGGGCGGCATCATGAGTCACGCCCAGCACCAGCATCAGCTTGAGTCGGGCTTTTTGACTCGACAGATGGTCCGCAAGGATCACCCCGAGCTGCCGGAGTCGCTTGCCAGCGCCCTCATAGCCATACGCATCCAAAACACGCCCGCGCAGCGCACGGGATGTAATGACCACTGGCAGGCCACGCTCGATGGCATACTGAATGCCCGGCACCACTGCCGGTGGCACGTTTCCCCGCCCCATTGCCTCTATGACAAGACCCTGCGTTCCGGTATCCACTGCGTACCGAATGAAGCGGTCGTCAGCACCGGTGTACATCTTGAACAGGTCAACACGCGGGCCCAGTTGAGTCGCCGGTATGTGCTGCCGGAAAATCGGCCGCCGGTAGAAGAGAACCCGCCCCATGTCCACGATCCCCAATGGACCGAAATTGGGGCTTTGGAAGGTACCCGCTTCCTCGGTATGGGTCTTGGTTGCCTCTGGTGCCGCGATAATCTGCTCGTTCATACAGACCAGTACACCCAATCCGCGGGCAGCGGGGCTCGCCGCTACCAGTAGGGCATCCCGCAGATTCGCCGGTCCATCAAACCCCAGTTCAGACGAGTTCCGCATGGCCCCGGTAAACACCACCGGCTTCTCCGAGTCTAGCAGTAAACTTAGGAAGTAGGCCGTCTCCTCCAGGGTGTCGGTCCCATGCGTCACGACTACGCCGTCGATCTCCGGATCTGCCAGGTAACGCTGCACACGAGTCGTGAGGTCCCACATGATTTCCGGCGTCATATGCGGACCCGGATATTGCCCGAAGTCCACCACTCGCGCCTGCACATGAGAATCCAGGTGCGTGACCGATGAAAGAATCTGACTGCCGGACAGCGCAGGGACAGCAGCACCCAGATCAGGATCGATCTGCATGGCAATGGTGCCGCCGGTAAACAGAATCTGAATGGTCTTGGTGTCACCGGACATGTGGGCTCTCCCCCGTTCCTTTGAACAGCACATACAGCATCCAGTCGCCTGTCAGAAACCGGGCTATGCCCGGTTCTTGTCGTAGATTAGCCGTATTCCTTCCAGCGTCAAGTGCGGCTCAACCAACTGAATGGTCCTGCTTTCGGCAGCGACCAGATGGGCAAGCCCACCCGTGGCAATCACCACCGGCGCCGGGCCTTCCGCTGCAATTTCGTGCGTCAGCCTCGTAATCAAACTATCGGCCAGGCCCGCAGAACCAAAGATGATCCCCGACTGCAGGCTCGCGACGATGTTCTTGCCCAAAACCTGCTTGGGTCGAACCAACTCCACCCGCTGGAGGCGGGCGGCTCCCCGGGTAAGTGCGTCAGCCGAGATCCCAATACCCGGTGCAATACACCCGCCCAGGTACTCACCTGCGCTGCTTACGCACTCCAACTTTGTGGCCGTACCAAAGTCAACAACAATGACGGGAGCCTGCCTGGGGATGCCATATAACTGCCATGCAGCATAAGCGTTTACCAGTCGATCCGTTCCCAGGGCCGATGGGTTCTCATAAAGGTTCACCGGCAGGGTTTTGCAGTTGCTATTGATCTCTATCAGGTCGGTCTGAAGATATTTCTGGCATGCCTGGCCCAACACGCGGTTCAGCGGCGGAACAACGCTGGCCATGGCTACCTCGGTCACATCCTCAGGCGAGTAGCTTTCGCGTCGGAGTAGGTGAACAATCTCCAACCCGTACTCATCTGCTGTCTTGGCCCGGTC
Organism: Mycobacterium leprae; assembly: GCA_050262655.1. Lineage (GTDB taxonomy): Bacteria > Bacillota > Sulfobacillia > Symbiobacteriales > Symbiobacteriaceae > DASXVX01. Next base: position 4,637 of record JBLNEM010000379.1, read on the forward strand.
CGATGCCAGCCGCCAGGTGGCCACCAACTCCGCTTCTAGATATAGCCCAAGGGTGAGGTTTGTGTTGCCGACATCAATTGCCAGCAGCATTTGCGCCACCCCCTCGTGTTTGGTTCCGTTCATAGATGATCCGCAGACCATCGAGCGCCAGGTATGGATCAATAGACGATATGCTTTCAGTCTCGGGCACCAGTAGGCGGGCGTAGTCACCGGTAGCCACAACCCTTATGCCGGCTGCAGTCTTCCCCAGTTCTTCTATCAGCCGCCTGATTAGCTCCTCCACCTGACCCGCATACCCGTAGATAATCCCGGACTGCATGGAGTGCACGGTGTTGCGGGCCAACACGCTATCCGGCTTGGTCAGGTCAATGCGCGGCAACTTTGCGGCCTGCTGGAACAGTGCTTCCGCCGACACAGCTACGCCTGGCGCAATAACGCCGCCCAGATACTCGCCTTCCCGGGAGATCACGTCCAGGATTGTGGCAGTGCCGAAGTCGGCCACAATCAAGGGGCCGCCGTACTTCTCGTAAGCAGCCACTGCGATCGTAATGCGGTCGGCGCCCACCTCGCGTGGGTTGTCATACCGAATCACCATGCCGCTCCGCACGCCGGGACCGATGATCAATGGCTTGAGCCCGAAATACTTCTGGCACATCCAATCCAGTGTCTGAATCACCGGCGGCACCGAGGAGGCGATGGCTGCAGCCGTCACATCCGAAACGCGGAACCCCTGGTGCTCGATCAAATCGCGAAATAGCAGCCCATACTCATCGTGCGTCTTACTGCGATCGGTTGCGACGGACCACTCAGCCCGCAAGTCCTTTCCGTCGTACACACCGATGCTCATGGCCGTGTTGCCTACGTCTACTGCCAGGAGCACGTTTATACCTCCCTGGTGGCCGGCCCCTAGCTGGGGTCCAGCCCCTTAAGACACGGAACTGATCTCGAGGCTCAAATCCAACGCCTTCACGGAGTGAGTCAGAGCGCCCATGCTGATGATGTCCACGCCAGTGCGCGCCACTTCCTCGAGGTTTCGCTCGGTAATCCCCCCGGAGGCCTCCAGCGTCGCCCTGCCCGCCGTCAACTCGACCGCTTTGCGCATGGTCTCGGCATCCATGTTGTCCAAAAGGACGATGTCGGCCCCCACTTCCAGGGCTTCCTGCAGCTGGTCCAAGCTCTCGACCTCAACCTCCACACGCCCAACGTGAGATGTCTCCTTCCGAGCACTCACGACCGCCTGGCGGATACCCCCGGCGATGGCAATATGGTTATCCTTAATCAGAATGCCGTCATGCAGCCCGTAACGGTGGTTCAGTCCCCCGCCAACCCGCACCGCGTATTTCTCGACCAAGCGAAGTCCCGGGGTGGTCTTGCGGGTCTCCACCAGCCTCGCATGATAGTACTTGATCGACTCCGCCAGATTGCGGGTTACCGTGGCAATACCGCTCATCCGCTGAAGGAAGTTGAGGGCAACGCGCTCGGCCGTCAAAATGCTCCGGGCACTTCCCTGAATGCGGGCCACCTCCTGGCCGGCGGTAACCGTAGAGCCTTCGGCCGCCAAGTCCTCATAGACCAGGGTGGAATCCAGCAGTTGAAATGCCATCCGAGCAACCGGCTGTCCGCAAAGAACACCATCCTCTTTGGCAATGATGACTGCCGTGCACATTTTGCCTTCTGGAACCGTGGCGTCGGTGGTGATGTCACCAGGACCGATGTCCTCCAACAGCGCTCCCCGTACCAGGCTTTCAACCGCAATGGGGTTCAAAGTCATGAGTGAAGCCTCCTAATCTAGCGGAATCCACTGGGTATCGAGTTGGCGTTCGTTAGCCCTTACCCTGCTAGAATATCCCGCCTTATTGTAGTCCCATCAAGCGCTTTCGAAAAGCGCTAGCATCAAGCGTAGCCTGAACCCCCTGGTCCGGTAAGCGCTGCAAGTGGCTGCGCAGTGAACTGCCGTCGGTGGGTAGGGCCAGGTCCGCTGCCAATTCAAGCAGCGGGACCAGTACAAAGGCCCGTTCCGTCATGCGGGGATGAGGCAGGGTAAGCTCGTCGTCGGTGCAAACGGTGGGGCCGTAAAGGAGTAGGTCAATGTCGACCGTACGTGGTCCCCAACGTTCACTGCGAACCCGGCCCAGGTCCTGCTCAACCCGCAGTACATGCTGAAGCAGCCTGCGTGGAGTTAGGTCGGTTCGGACAGCCAGTACGATGTTCAGGAAATCCGGTTGGTCCACTTTGCCCTGAGGGGTTGTCTCATACACCGAGCTGACGCCGGTGATTTCGACATGCTCATTGCCGAGCCGCCGCACGGCCTGAACTAACATATCAAGGCGGTCCCCCAGGTTGGAGCCCAAGGAAAGGTAAGCCTCCTGGCGGCGGCGGACCTCCACCATAACCCCGTCAAATGGCCCCGGAATGGGTGCGCCCGGCTTGTGTACCCGTACTACCACTTCGGTAATGGCAAAGTGCCGCAGAACCTGGTCTGCAATGCGCTCCGCCAGCGTCTCCAGCAGCTGCACCGGCTGCCCTTCCACAATGCTACGAATCAGTTGATAAACCTGGCCATAGTCCACCGTGGCAGACAGGTCGTCATCCCGACCGGCCGAACCAACATCCAGGTACATCTCTGCGTCCACAATGAACTGCTGCCCCAGACGAGTTTCCTCTGCGAACACCCCGTGATGGCCAAAAAAGCGCATGCCTGACAGGCAGATTCGATCGGTCATAGCGATCCCCCCAAGTCCGCGACTACAACTGAATGCCACCCCGGCCCGGGCGAACAATCGCGTCAGTCATCATCGCCACGCGCTTCATGTACTTCACATCATGCACCCGTACGATCTCGGCCCCGTTCATAATGCCGACGGCCACGGTAGCGGCGGTTCCTTCCACGCGCTCATTCACCGGCAGACCACCCAGAACCTTGCCAATGGTGGATTTCCGGCTGGTGGCCAGCATGATCGGACGGCCCAACACCATCAGTTGTGCCATCTCTTTCATTGCATCCAGGTTTTGCGCCGGCGTCTTGCCGAAGCCAATTCCCGGGTCAACAATGATCAGTTCGGGCGGCAAGCCCGCCGCCACCCCGATTCGAATCGAGCGGCGAAAAAACCGGATGATATCGTGGATCAGGTCCTCATACTCCGTGCTCTTCTGGTTATGCATGATGATAACAGGAGCCTGGTGCCGCGCGGCCACCTCGGCCATATTCGGGTCCCGCTGGAGGCCCCACTGATCGTTTATGATGTTGGCGCCTGCAGCGATCGCCGCGTCGGCAACCTCTGCCTTGGTCGTATCGACAGATATGATGGCCTGGGGCGCCGCCTGTCGCAACGCCCGAATCACCGGCAGAACGCGCTCCATTTCCACTGGGGTATCGATCACGGCATATCCCGGACGGGTCGATTCGCCCCCAATGTCGATAATGTCCGCGCCCTCGGCGAGCATCTCCAGCCCTCGGGCAACTGCTGCATCAACCGTTGAATAGGAACCGCCATCGGAGAAGGAATCTGGCGTGGCGTTCAAAATCCCCATGATCATGGTGCGAGTGCCCAGTTGCAGGGTGGCAGGACCACAGGGGATGGACCAAGTCTTCTGTCCTACGCGCTCCAAGAAAAATGCACCTCACTGCAGGCTCTGCGATCGAAGCAGTGCTGATCCCACAAGTGTCATTATAATGCAGAAAGGATCGGGGCTGAAGCAAACCAGAGGTCATAATAAAAAAGCCACCCCGGTGAGTCGGAGTGGCTTTTGCTGTGGATACATGTGGTCCTAGCTGAACGAGCCCGCAATGATGAGCCCTACCGCCACGAAAATGCCAAAGAGGGTGATCCCTGCCGCGACAGCCCCCTTCTTGAGCGAGTCGGTGAGGCTCCAGCGGGGCGTGAACCACTCCCACAGGTAGTAACCCAGGTAGTTGAGCAGAATTCCCAGAATGGCATGGCCCATCCCCTGTACCCAGCCAGCGTTGCCACGGAAAGCCTCGCCGAGGATAATGCCGGTAGAAATCAGGAAGCCTGCGGCCATCCATCCGACGGCCTGGTTACCGTTCTCTACTTCCTGGAAGAGTTGAAAGGGGACTAGCACATCGAAGAGATAGAGCCCGATCAGCATCAATGCCAGGCCCGAGAGAGCAAAACCTAGAGTCCAACCATAACCAGCCCAGTCCAATACCATAAATGCTCCCCCTTAGTCGCCAAGTATCTGGATCTCACGCTGCAAGTCGAGATTGATCCAGATCCCGACTACTCCGCCGGAAGGGTCGTCCACCTTCACGTAGATCCACTTATCCCGAACCCGTTCGACGATACCGGTAAACCCGTTTTCGGGGCCCTGATTATCACGCATGATCCAGACTTTCTTGCCCTGCAGTTCTAGCATTAATGGCGCCTCCTTCTGGCGATTGCCGACGACAGAATACCAAGCAGAATCCAGAGGCCCAGCCCAGCCGCGACTACGGGCACCCAACTCCAGGCCCAACCACTGACCGTGCTGTAAACGGGACGGTGTAAAAGCCGCCAGTACCAGGGCATTCCGTAGTAGTAGTCGTGCCAGTAGGTGGAGTCATATGGGGATGACCCATAGATGATCACCGGTGGACGCGTGGGATACCGCGTTGTACTGGGATCATAGGTTGGCTGAGGCTGCTGCGCCGTCGAACTCCCGGTAGACGAGTTCCCCGACGACTTGGAGCCAAAGATGGATGGCTTGGGAATGGAGAAAGACCGGTTGGGACTGGAATATGAGCGGTCCCCGCTGGAGTAACTGGGCGAACTGGGGCTGGAGTAACTCTTGCTCGGGCTTGAGTAGGTCTTGCTCGGGCTCGAGTAAGAAGGCGAGGATTTGGATGGAGCCGATGGCGTAGAGGTCGAGGGTTTGGGGGACGAGAACGAACGGGACGAACCACTTGAAGTGGATGGCTTGGGCGCCGAGAATGACCGGCTCCCCGAACTGAAGCTGCTGCCCTTGGCAAGCGCCGGTCCTGCCATCACACCCATGGCAAATAGAACGACCAGCACCAGGGTCAGAACCTTCCTGACCCAGGCCCAAGTGCGCATGGTATCACATCCCCGTCAGAATTGTGCCGACACAAGGAATTCCGTATGGAGCGGTGAACTCCTGCCTGCTTTCCTATAGAAGAGTCTCCTGGTAGCCAAAAGAGTTCGTGGCAAACGCAAAATAACGGAGGGAGGCTCTCCTCCCTCCGCTCTGCTTTGTTCCCTACGTTGCCTTCGCCTGCTTTTCCGGCTCCAAAGGCAAATCCTCGGTGTATATGGTGACCCGATTGCGTCCCGTGTGCTTGGAATGGTACAGGGCGGCATCAGCCCGCTTGATCAGCGTCATATAGTCGAGTCCCCGTTCCCACTGGGAGACGCCGACCGATACGGTTATCCGGAACTCAGCGTTTTCGCCGGGATCGCGGACAACCTGCTGGGAGATCTTCAGCCGCAGCCTTTCTGCGAACTCTTGCGCTCCCGCCATCCCGGTGTGGGTGAGGATGATCACAATTTCCTCACCACCGTACCGGCAGATCACGTCGGTATTGCGGCACGAGTCCTTGATCCACTTGGCCAGGTTCTTGAGCACGATGTCACCGGTCGTGTGCCCGTAGGTGTCGTTGACCCGCTTGAAAAAGTCGATGTCAAGGAGGACGATCGAGGTCTGATGTCCATACCGGCGGGATCGGGCTACTTCTTGCTCCAGCCGCTGCTTGAAGAACTTATGGTTGTAGATCCCCATCAGACCGTCGGTGACGGCTATGCGCTCGAAAGAGGCGGAGAACATGTATGTAACGGTTCCGGCCAAGACCGGTAGGAGGGCGATCAGCACGATGAGTCCGATGTTGACGGCCGTACCGGTTGACTTGATTGCGCTGGCATCGCTGATCACAGCCACCATTCCAACGCGTTGGCTCCCATCCATGATCGGCACCCAGCCGATCACGTACGTTCCTGGGCGATCGATGACCCACATATGGTAGCCGGGGGCCTGTTGGGAATACCAATATTGCGCTGAGAGCGGGCTGCGAGTGCCCGGAGAAACATAATCACTTGAGCTGTCTGCAGGCACGCTGAGAACGGATTCCACCGTATCCGCACTTGGAAAACGGATTAACTCAGCTCGAGCAACGCGCCCGTTATCCGTCAGCTTCTTGAACTCGCGCTCCAGACGTAAATAATCTGTGGAGCGATCCGTTTTCGGCTCGACAGCGCCGAGCCAACTCGGAGAGATCGAGTCTGCTAGGACCTCCGTAGCCAGTAGCACTCCTGATCCCGCCGCCTGCGTCAGTGTCTGTTGCAGCCCTCGCCCAACGTACTGCGCAAAGCTGACGGAACCAATGGCCACCAGCAGAACCACTAACGTAGTAAGTTTGAATTTCAGTGAGAGACGAGATAGCATATGCTCCTCACCCACCCCTCAATTATCATGGTATGTCTATTCTACAACGACAGTCTAAAATCCTTTTTGTGGGATATCGAACTTTTTCTCCCTCCAATCCGTCATAAAGGATGCAGCGACACACGCGATGGGGGAGGTTAGGAGCTATGAAGCTGCGGCGTAGAACGAAACGCAAGGTGCTCCTGGCTGGCCTTGTTCTCACTATCATCTTCATCATCACCGTGGCCGGCGTTTCAGCCGGCTCGCCGGGAAGAGGTTGGGGTTTCTGGTGGCCATTCTGGTAATCCGCCAGCCGAAAGAGGCGCCCCCCTTCAAGGGGGACGCCTCTTTTTGCACTGTCTCTAGAAGAGCCCGTAGATGGTGCCGTTCTCGTCAATATCGATCTTCTCGGCCGCCGGAACAGGCGGCAGACCCGGCATGGTCATGATTTCGCCGGTGATGGCTACGATGAAACCGGCGCCGGCGGAAGGACGAACCTCCCGAACCGTCAGCCGCCACCCCTTGGGAGCGCCCATCAGCTTGGGATCATCGGAGAAAGAGTACTGCGTCTTGGCGATGCAGACCGGAGCGTTGGCGAAGCCCTCTTTCTGGAGCTTGCGCAGCATCCGCTCGGCTTCCTTGCTGAAGTCGACGCCGTCGGCGTGGTAAATCTTCGTCGCGACCTTCTCGATTTTCTCCTTCAGCGTATCGCTATCCTCGTAGGTAAAGCTGAAGGTGCTCGGCCGCTCGACCAGATCCACCACATGGCGGGCCAGGTCAGCGCCACCCTCGCCGCCCTTCCCGAAAACGTCGGTCAGAACAGCCTTGGCGCCAAGCTCCTGGGCCACGGACTGGATCAGCTCGATCTCCGCAGCGGTATCCGCCGGGAACTTGTTAATCGCCACCACGACCGGCAGGCCCCACACTTCGCGCACGTTGCGAACGTGCTGCTTCAGGTTCTCGGCGCCAGCCCGCAGGGCTTCCAGGTTCTCTAGAGTCAGAGAGTCCTTCGCCACGCCACCGTGCATCTTCAGCGAACGAATGGTCGCCACCAGAACGACGGCGCTCGGCTTCAACCCACCGAGACGGCACTTGATGTCAATGAACTTCTCGGCACCCAGGTCAGCACCGAAACCGGCCTCGGTAATCACATAATCGGCCAACTTCAGGGCCATCTTCGTGGCGGCAATGGTGTTGCAGCCGTGGGCGATGTTTGCAAACGGGCCGCCGTGGACGATCGCCGGCGTGTGCTCCAGCGTCTGCACCAGATTCGGCTTGATCGCGTCCTTCAGCACCACAGCCATGGCGCCTTCAGCCTTCAGCTGCTTTGCCCGGACAGGCTCATTGTTGTACGTGTAGCCAACGATGATCTCGCCGCAGCGCCGCTTCAGGTCCATCAGGTCACTGGACAGGCAGAGGGTTGCCATGACCTCGGAGGCTGGAGTGATCATGAACTCTTCCTCGCGCGGCACACCCTGAGCCTTGCCGCCAAGGCCGACGACGATCTTGCGGAGGGCCCGCTCGTTCATGTCCATGACCCGCTTGAAGGTAATTTGCCGCGGGTCGATATTCAGTGCGTTGCCCTGCTGGATGTGGTTGTCGACGAGGGCCGACAGCAGGTTGTTGGCGGTGGTAATGGCGTGGAAGTCACCGGTGAAGTGAAGGTTAATATCGTCCATCGGCACGACCTGCGCATAGCCGCCACCGGCGGCGCCACCCTTGACACCGAAAGCCGGGCCCAGGGAAGGCTCGCGCAGAGCGATAACGGCCTTCTTACCAATCACGTTCATGGCCTCGCCGAGGCCTACGGTCACGGTGGTCTTGCCCTCACCTGCGGGAGTGGGGCTGATCGCCGTCACAAGAATCAGCTTGCCGTTGGGATTGTTCTTAACGCGATCCCATACGCGAGAGGCGATCTTGGCCTTGAACTTCCCATAAAGCTCAAGGTCATCTGCCTCAAGACCAATAGTTTTGCCCACCTCGGTAATCGGGGCCAGCTTCGCCTGTTGGGCAATTTCAATATCCGAAAGCAAACCTACTACCCCCTAATGTCATATCCTGTCAGAGTCATTATGCAAACGGAACCATTATCGCCTAGATGCATCAGATTTCACAAGAGCCAAAAGGCTATTTCTTGTCCAAGAACCGTGCTACCGGGTCCGGCGTCAGTGCTTCGAAGGCCTGAGCAACCTCCTGGCGGCCTGCCCGGAGCTTGGCTACCTCATCCAACACCTCCCCCTTGAAGGTCTCATCTTTGAGACTGCCAATGTTAATGGCCACGTTCCAGAGCCCGCCTTCAAAGGCTGCACTGGCAGTCAGATATCCTACGTTTGCATCTGAGAGGGCATTCGAGTTTCCGCGGGTGGCGGCGGCCAAAGCGCTCCGCATCACCGTCAATGCATGCCGCATGGTGTCCAGAGGCGAAAGCGTGGCTTCCTGATATCCGGCCTGCACGGCCTGCCTGCGGACGGTCTTCTCCTCCGCGGTCTCTTTGGGCAGTGCGAGGGCTGCCATAACCTTGTCGTATGCCGCTCCGTCGCGGTCTGCACAGTTCAGCAAGGCATCAATCTCACGGCGCCCGACTTCCTGCAGGCTGATCATCTCGTCATTTACCTCGGCATACTTCTCCCGACCAGCGGTCAATCCGGCCACCATGGTTACCAGAGATGCCCCGATTGCGCCCGCAACGGCTGCGGCAGCGCCGCCTCCCGGAGTGGGCGTACCGGCTGCCAGTGCTGAACAGAAGCTGGCTACACTTTGCTCTCCAATCCGCATTTGCCTGAACCCTCCAATTCACAGATGGAGTATAGACCTTTAGTCCTGCAGGGGCAACATGGACCGCCCCTGATCCAGCAGTAAACGCCCACGTTTGATGACGGAGGCCACAACCCCCTGACCCAGCCGGTAAGGGATGTGCCGGTAGCTGGGCGCATCCAGCACCACCATGTCTGCCTGCTTGCCGACCTCCAGGCTTCCGACCCTGTCGGCCAAGCCGATTGCCGCCGCTCCGTTAATCGTAGCTGCCGCCAGCGCCTCGGCCGGATCTAGTCCCATCTTCATGCAGGCCAATGTCATGGCGAACGGCATCGAATACAGCGGGCAGGAGCCGGGGTTGAAGTCAGTAGCCAGAGCGACGGTCAAGCCCAAATCCACCATCCGGCGGGCATTGGCGTATGGGGTGTTCATCAGACAGAAGGCTGTTCCCGGCAGGCAGACTGCAACCGTGCCCGCCCGGGACATCGCTTCAAGTGACCTGTCTGAAGCATAAAGCAGGTGATCGGCGCTGACCGCCCCCAGTTCCGCCGCCATCGCGGCACCACCGAGGTCGGAGAGTTCATCCGCATGCACTTTCAGCTGAAAGCCCAGGGCTTTAGCGGCCATGAGCAAGCGGCGGGACTGCGCCACGGAGAATACCCCTTTCTCCGTGAAAACGTCACAGAAAACCGCCAGTGGCGGCTGCTGCAAGCCAGTGTTAGCCCGAGCTACAGTTGGGAGCATCTCCTCACACAAGAGACTCACGTAGCCCTCCGGGTCCCGGCGGAACTCGGGAGCAATCTCGTGCGCCCCCAGGAACGTCGGCACAACATCCAACGGATGCTGGTCAGCCATGGCCCGGATAGCCCGGAGCATTTTCAACTCGTCTCCGGTGGTCAGGCCGTAGCCGGACTTCGCTTCTACCGTCGTGGTGCCGCCCAGTGCCATGGCGTTCAACCATCGCAGGCCGTTCTTGACCAGGTCAGCCTCAGACGCCTCACGGGTTGCCTTGACGGTGGCTGTGATCCCTCCGCCTGCAGCCGCGATTTCCATGTATGTAGCGCCCTGCAGCCGCATGACAAACTCGTGCGCCCGGTCGCCGGCGAAACAGAGATGCGTATGAGAGTCCACGAATCCGGGGACTACAGCCTTTCCACGGGCATCCACTACCTGAGTCTCCGGGGTCGTGTCAACTGCATGCAGGACGGTCTGCGCCGGCCCCACAGCCACAATGCGCCCGCGATGCGCCGCCACGGCCCCGTCGGGGATGGTGGCAGTCTCCTTGAGCCGCTGGCCGGAGCGTACGCCTCCGGCCATAGTCACAAGTTCACCGGCATTGATAACCAGCAGGTCTGCAACGACTTTCGGCAAGGTGCATCACCCCATTAGCCGCTTCTCCAGCACCTGATCCGATTTGAACCCTTCCAAGCGCAGGTAGTGGCGGGCCACCCCGACGAGGGCATCCATGGGCACCAGCCCTACGATTTCTGAGCCCACGACCGGCACACCATACCGCTCAGCCTCGATCCTGATTAGCTCAAAGGCCCGATGGAGCGGTGTGTCTTTATAGTTGACCATGTTCATGGAAACCTGCACCTGATTTCGCTCGGCCAGCGGAATCCCCAACGCCTTGCACCCAATGAGCACGCCACTGGAGCCGCGTACTGCCTTGGCAATCTTCTTGGCGACTTCCAGGTCTGAAGTGCCCA
>JBLNEM010000380.1:0-7554 GCA_050262655.1 Mycobacterium leprae
CTGCCCCCAGCGGGCCTTGCGCCGCCAGTGGTCCCGCAGCAGATTTGCGGCGATGGCGAAGAGCCAGGTGCTCACTCTCCCCTGCGGGCGGTAGCGCTTCGCCGCCTGCAGGGCCCGCACAAAGGCCTCCTGCATCAACTCTTCCGCCAGGGCGCCGTCCCCGCACATGCGGTAGAGGAAGGCAAAGAGGGAGCCCTGGTTCTCGGCAATCACGCTCTCCAGGTCCACCTCTTCCCACCTCCACTCAGTGAAACGACCGGGATTCGTAAAAGTTCACATACCGACAACAAAAAAGTGCGGTCCACGTGACTATTTGCGCAGGTTGTTTGATACTCGACGGCGAATATATATTCCTGCAGTTGCGGCGGAAGATCGTCAACTATACCCCGTGCGTCACCGCCGAACTGCCGCCACACTTCTTAGAAAGGGGCCGGAAGATGGCCGGTCTACAACAAATCCTCCAGCAGGTTCAGCCGGAATTGGCGGCAGTACATGATCGCAGCAAGTGCCGGCACTGTGAAAGTCTCCTGGACGTGGTACAGGGTATCTGCGATGACCTCCGTGGCCTCGGTGCGGCTGACTCCCCCGACCTGAACGATTGGTTGGCGGAAGGCAACGCGTACCGTCACGCCAACCTGGGCTGTGAGGTCTGCCTTGCCATGGAGCCATACAACCGCTGGGGCTACCTGAAGCAGCGGGCCCAGGTGGAGTGCATGGTGGCCGCGGGCGAGCAGCCGGTTCCCCCATTCGGTTACCATCCCGATCCAGCCGGCTCTTTCCGGGTGCTGCTGGTGCCCGAAAGCCATGAACTGGTCTGCGAGCACTACACGACCGAAGGGCACCTCGACGCGATCATCCGCGGTACGTCAGCCGAGGCCCTGATCAACGCGGTCCTGGAACGGGGCCTCGTCTCCCGACTGGATCACGCGGCCTATCTCGGCCGGGAGTTGGGCAAGGCCGAGACGGCCCTGCGCCAGAATCAGCCTTACACACAGGAATAAGCCATCAGGAGATGGCACCCCGCAACCCTTCGACGCTGGTCGAAGGGTTCTGTGTTCTTCAACATCCTCTAAACCCTGGTTTAGCCACCTTGCCCAGCTACGGGCAGCGGCGTATGCTTACACATAGTCAAACGGTTGGGGTGGGCAGATTAAAGATCAAGCCCCCCCACCTTTCGTTCTCTCTGGAGGAGGTGGATCGCTGTGTCACCAGAGGGTTGTAGTACGCATCAATCTTGCCCCGACCAGCCTCCACCCCCACTGCTGGGTCTACCTGCTGTCCATGCTGCAGCGCGGTAGACCCTGGATACGTGTGCGGCGGTGAGGGGCTGGGCTGCGTTGAGCCCACGTGCACACTCCCCTGTGAAGGAGGCCGCCGCAAATGGCCATGTTCAACCGTCCGGCACTGCCGCGGCGGCGGTTTGGTCTTGCCGACCTGGCCGTCGCCGTTTTTGTGTTTGGACTCCTCTATGCGTTTATCCGGCTTGGTTCCGGCATGGTCGTCCCTTTCTCCGAGCAGAAGCAGATCAGCATCAACCTCAGCCCGATCTTCCTGCCCTACTATGCAGGGCGCTCCCTCTTGCGCATGTTTATCGCCTTCGCGGCGTCGCTCTTATTCACGTTTATCTACGGCTACGCGGCGGCCAAAAGCCGCACCGCCGAAAAGGTATTGGTGCCGCTGCTGGACATTCTCCAGTCGGTGCCCGTCCTGGGCTTTCTGTCCGCCACCGTCACCGCCTTCATGGGGCTCTTCCCCGGGCGGATGACCGGCGTGGAGCTGGCTTCGATCTTTGCGATCTTCACGGGACAGGCCTGGAACATGACCTTCAGCTTCTACCATTCGCTGATCACGGTGCCCGAGGACCTGAAGGAGGCCGCCCGGATTTACCGGCTCAACTGGTGGCAGAAGTTCGTCCGGCTCGAGGTCCCTTATTCCATGATGGGGCTGGTCTGGAACGCCATGATGTCCTTTGGCGGCGGCTGGTTCTTCCTGGCCGCGTCTGAAGCGATCACCGTGCTGAACAAGGACGTCCGGCTGCCCGGGATCGGCACCTACCTGGCCGTCTCCTTGGAGCAGCGGAATCTGCACGCCGTGTTCTGGGCCATCGGCACCATGGTGCTGATCATCATCCTGGTGGACCAGCTCTTCTGGCGGCCCATCGTGGCCTGGGCCCAGCGATTCAAGGTGGAACTGAGCGCCTCGACCGATGAGCCTACCTCCGCCGTGCTGACCCTGCTCCGCCGCTCACCGCTGGCGGATTGGATCGGCGAGCACATCTTCACGCCGCCTCTGTTGGGGTTTGACCGGATGATGAGCCGCTTCGCCACCGCCTCGGCAGCGTTCTCCAACCGGACCGGCGGGGCCCGCACCATGAGCGTCGCCCAGTGGTTGATCGCCGTGGCGCTGGGCTTCGTCTCGCTCCGCTATGCCTGGCTGGGCATCCACGCGGTGGCTCAGTTGCCGGGGGGCGACCTGTTGGGGGTGCTCTGGTACGGCGTGCTGACCATGCTCCGGGTCGTCGTGGCGATCGGCCTCGGCGCGGCCTGGACGATTCCCGTGGGGGTGGCGATCGGGCTGAACCCCAGGCTCTCCCGGATCGCCCAGCCCCTGGTCCAGATCGCCGCCTCCTTCCCCGCCAACATGCTCTTCCCATTCATCACCGTGCTCTACCTGAAACTCCATGTGAACTTCGAACTGGGCGCCATTCCGCTGATGATGCTGGGCACCCAGTGGTATATCCTGTTCAACGTGATCGCCGGCGCCATGGCGATCCCCTCCGACCTGCGGGAGGCCGCCGCGGTCTTCAAACTGAGGGGCGCCCAGCGCTGGAAGCATCTGATCGGCCCCGGCATCTTCCCCTTCCTGGTGACCGGCTGCGTCACCGCCGCTGGCGGCGCGTGGAACGCCAGCATCGTCTCCGAAACCGTCTCCTGGGGCCACCAGACACTGGCCGCCACCGGCCTGGGGCGCTTCATTTCGGACGCCACCGCGGTCGGCAACTGGCCCGGCATCATCTGGGGCATCACCCTGATGGCCGTCTTCGTGGTGGGACTCAACCGCCTCTTGTGGCGGCGGCTCTATCGGCTCGCCGAAACCCGGTACCGCATCGGCTAATGACAGGAGGTGGCGTTTATGGCTCATGAGATCCTCATCGATGTTCGGAACGTGAAGAAGAAGTACGAGACCCCCAACGAGAGCAACAACGTGCTGGTGCTGGACGACCTGAACCTGCAGGTGAAGGAAGGCGAGTTTGTAGCGATCCTGGGCCCGTCCGGCTCCGGCAAGTCCACCTTCCTGCGCATCATGGCCGGGCTGATCCCTGCCTCTTCCGGCGACGTGCTCTACCGCGGCCGTGCCCTGAACGGGGTGAACCCCGGCGTGGCCATGGTCTTCCAGTCCTTCGCACTCTACCCCTGGCTCACCGTGCAGCAGAACGTGGAGATGGGTCTGGAGAGCCTGGGCGTCGGCCCGGAGGAGCGGAAGCGCCGCGCCCTGCAGGCGATCGATATGGTCGGTCTGGATGGCTTCGAATCGGCCTTCCCCAAGGAACTCTCCGGCGGCATGCGGCAGCGGGTCGGCATCGCCCGGGCCCTGGTGGTCAACCCCGACGTGCTGATGATGGACGAGCCCTTCTCCGCCCTGGACGTGTTGACGGCCGAGAACCTGCGCCGTGACCTGCTGGAACTCTGGATCGAGCGGAAGATCCCGACCAAGGCGATCATCCTGGTGACCCATTCGATCGAAGAAGCGGTCTATATGGCCGACCGGGCGGTGGTTCTTTCCCGTGACCCGGCCCGCATTATCCTCACCGAAGAGATCAAGCTGCCCCACTGGCGGGACCGGGAGGCGCCGGAGTTCAAACACCTGGTGGATGTGATCTACTCCACCCTGACCCAGCGCAAGCGGGAGGCCGTCTCGCCCACCGAGAAGCCCTCCCCCGCCTCGCTGCAGCCGGCTACCCGGCGGATCAAAGTGCCGCCGATCCGGGCCGGTGCCATGACCGGCTTCATGGAACTCCTGGAAGAGGCCAACGGCAAGGTGGATCTCTACCAGTTGGGCGACGACCTCCAGCTGGAGCTGGACGACCTGCTGCCGATCGTCGAAGCCACCGAACTGCTGGGCTTCTGCCGGGTCAGCGAGGGCGACGTGGAACTGACCCCCACCGGCATCAAGTACGCGCAGGCCAACGTGCTGGTGCGCAAGGATATCTTCCGGGAACAGGTGCTCCAATTCGTGCCGGTGATCAGCCAGATGCTGAAGGTGCTCCAGAACAAGTCGAACCACCGGATGCCCCGGGAGTTCTTCCTGGATATCTACCAGAACCGGTACGGCCTCGAGGAGGCGACCGCCCAGTTGGACACCCTGATCGACTGGGGCCGTTACGCCGAGATTCTGGCCTACGACGAGCACGCCCGCACGCTCTATCTGGAGGATCCAGTCTGATAAATTGAATCTGGTGAATTTCAGTCTCCTATGTTATAAATGATAAGGTTACCTCATTTATTCCTAAAGGAGACGGAAATCGTGCACGGAATCCCAGCGCTGCAGAAGAGAGTACTCGTGATGCTGCTGGCCATCGGCCTGCTGCTGACCACTCTGCCCCAGGCTGCCTTCGCAACCATCACAGGGGCGCCGGTCAGCATCACGCTGACGCCGGAGGCTACGGTCATCGAAGCCAATTACGGGAGCTATATGGACCTGACGGGCAAGGTCAGCGATGCCTACGGCAACGGCGTCGGTGGCGCGACCGTCTCGTTCAGTGTGTCCACTGCAGACGGGCGCGTATCGCCTGACCTGGTTCAGGCTGGGGCGGACGGGACATACCGTACAACCTTCTACTACGACTCCTACAACGTGCAGGCCGTCACCATCGTCGCCACAGTGGCTGGCACCGACGTCACCGCCAGCACCACGATCCAGGCGGTGATGATGGGCGGTCCATACGCAGTCACCCTGACGCCTGAGACCAACGTCGTCACCGGGGGAAGCGTGAACCTGAGCGGCAAAGTGACGGATTACATGGGCAACCCAAAGAGTCACGTTGCCGTGGCGTTTAGCTTCGCCAGCGGCTCTTATGGCTACTTTGAACCAGCACAGACCTTAACCGCCGTTGACGGGAGCTTCCACACCACCTTCTACAGCGACGGCAGCAGCGGGTTCATTACCATCGTCGCCACGGTGGTCGGCACTCCCGTTACCGGCAGTGCGACCGTCGAGTCGGGCAATGTTGTGCACCCGGCCAGCATCACGCTGACCCCCGAGGCAACGGTGATCGAAGCCCGTTACGGGAGCTATATGGACCTGTCGGGAAAGGTCAGCGATGCCTCAGGCAACGGCGTGGGTGGCATGACCGTTTCCTTCAGGGTATCCTCCTGGAGTGGGCGCGTCTCACCCAACCCGGTCCAGACCGGGTCGGACGGGACATTCCACGCGACCTTCTACTATGACTCCTACAATGTGCAGGCCGTCAACATCGTCGCCACGGTGGCCGGGACTTCCGTCACCGCCAAGACGACAATCCAGGCGGTTATGATGGGCATGCCGGCCAAGGTCGATCTGTCGCCGGACTTCTTCGTGCGTCAGAGCGGCAGTGTGGCGATCACGGGTCGCGTCACCGACGCCATGGGCAACCCCATGGCCCACCGGGTGGTCCAGTTTTCCGCGACCGCCGGCACTGTCGCCGAGGTCAAGACCGACGCGAACGGCGTCTTCACCGCCATCTACACGGCGCCTGATCGGGTCAGCCTCCAGGGTCTGACTGCGACTGTGCAGCAGTGGTGGGGCACCGCTCCGTCTGCCAGCACCAAGATCCATGTGCTGCCGGTCGACCTCCCGAATCACCCGGAGCATCCCCTGCACCCGTAAGCCGGGGATCGGCACCTTTACGAAACCCTCATGCGCAAATCCGAAGGTGACTGACTAGCGGCGCAGAATCCTCCCTCGCATACCTGGTGACCGGGTAATCGGTCGCCCGAACGGGGGAGGATTTTCTCATGGCGCTGATCACCCTTCGTACCGCGGCGGGCCTCTATCTGGACGCAGGTACCCCGGACCGCAGGCTCCAGGCCGCCGAGCCGTGGCCCAGGCTGACCGGCCTGCTGATCTTGTCAGCGTTGCCCGAGGGCCGGGTGACATTGCAGGGGTACGACGGCCATTACCTGTGTGCCGCCGGTCGCACCCTCCGGCTGGACGCGGCTGATCCTCAGCCTTTCCGGCTGACCGAGCACGGGAACGGCCAGATCACGCTGGCGGATGAGCAGGGACGCTCCCTCTCGTTCACCCCGGATGGGCTGATCCTCACCCGGGCGGAACCGGAACGGCTCTTCATGGAAGAACGGACCGACTTGCTGCGTCGGCCCTGGGGCTGCGACCGATCCTCCAGCCACCCGCTGCCCGAACCGGTGCGGGAGAAGGCGCCGCAGTGGGACAAAAGCATCCACCGCCAGGTTGTGGCGACCGCCTTTGCGATCATCGAGCGAAACAAAGAGGCCAGCAGGGCCACCGCGGCACTGGCCGAACTGTGGGCTGACGAGGCCTTCCGACAGACGCTGGAGCAGGCATTGGTCGATGCCGACAACGTTGCGCCCTATGCCGGAACCCCTGTGATAGACATGCTGCATCTGAAGTGGCTGCGCAGCGTACTCTCGGCCGCCGGCATAACCGATGGCCCCTACAGCCACAACTCGCACTTCTACGACCCGGACACCGCGACCAACTGTCTCGGTGAACGGGCGCCGACCGCCAAGACCGAAGCGGTGCAGTACTACCGCTCGGCCGTCGCACACCTGACCCGCCTGTTCAGGGGCGACGTGGCGCCGGAGCGGGTGGAAGCGGTGGCCTACCAGTTGGGCCTGGCCCTCCACTACTTCGGCGACCTGTGCCAGCCGATGCATGCGGCCAACTTCGCTACGATTCTCACCACCGGGTACCTCTGCGACTTCCGGCACGAGGCGCTGGAGGATTGGGCGGATGCCCATGCGAGCCAGCTCGCGGTCAGCCCGGACATCGACCCGGATCAACTGCCCGGCCTGCGTGAGCCCGACATTATCCCCAGCATCGGTGACCTGTGCGATACGGGCGCCCGTCAGGCCAAGGCGGTCTTTCAACAGCACCTGGAACGGCTGCTGCAAAGCCACTGCCCTTGCGACAACCACTGGGGCGATGAGGTTCTCCCGGCCCTCATGGCCGCCATGCGCCCGGCGGCGGGGCTGATGGCGCTGGTGATCGCCAAGGCGGCGGCCGAAGGACTCCGTGGAGCCACGTGACCGAAAGGCCAGCCCACAAGGGCTGGCCTTTTGCCGTGCCAGCATCCCCCTGAAAGGCTCCGGCCAAAACAGGGAACGCTGTGCCCGAGGTGACCAGCAAGATGAGCATGCGCTCCACGTGGCCCCTGCTCCTGGAACTGGCCGAACGCCTGGATGCCGCCCAAGTCGCCTATACCTTTGTGGAATCGACCGCGCTCATGATGCAGGGGGTAACCGTGCCGCCCCTTGCCGCCATCGACCTGATCGTGCAGTGGGACCTGTTTGATGCCGTGCACGCCCTGTTCGCCGC
>JBLNEM010000381.1:0-4265 GCA_050262655.1 Mycobacterium leprae
CCGCCATAGCCAGCCTTTCAGACATGTTATCCAACGCACCCTCCACCTGCCGCTCCACCGATTCGCCCAAGTTTCCGACACAGAAATTCAGAAAGAGAAAGTCGCCAGCCTCCACGTATCCCGAGTACGCCCACTCCTCATTCACGTCCTTGCGCACGATGCTGCTCAAGACCAATGCCTCCTCTTGGAAAATGCACTGGCCCCAGTTTACAATAAGAACATGCGTTCGTCAATCGTGCTCCATGTGAGCATCCATACACAAGGCCCGGCGGCGTAGGGTACTCCCACGAAGTGACTACCGTACCGGCACCGACACGCTCCCCAGCCCCGCCCCGTAATAGTTCGGCACCTGACCCACCGTCACCGTGTCGAGCAGCGGCATGTCGGTGGCGACGGTCACGTCTCTGGTCACCAGCGGCAGCACGACCCGCACCGTCGCCGTGATTCGCAGCACGATGCTGTGCCGCGTCTGGTTGATCCCCTCCGCCTTGAACTCCTGCTTGATGTCCGAGGTAATGGTGCCCACCGGCACCAGCGTGACCGGTATCCGCGGCCCCCGGCTGCCCAGGAGCTTGATGCCGCTCAACGAGCCGATGGGAATCTCCACCGTGCTGCCGTCCAGTTCCCCCATCTCCGTCTTCACGGCATCCGCCGCCAGCGCAGCCACCCGGTTGACCGCCCGTGTATCCACGTGGTACGCCACGATCCGATCGGTGTTGTCCCGCTCGTAGTGGATCAGCGACTCCGGGTCGATCGCCTCGCTCACCTTGCCCAGTACGATCTTGTTGATGGCCGCGATCGCCCGATGCCTGGCCTCCTCCTCCGCAATCGGCTCCAACGGCTTCAGCAGGACCAGATCCGTCAGCCGAAACGAGAGGTAGAGCACCAGCAGCATGAAGAGGAACACGCTGAAGCCCCGACCGGGGGCCAACCGCACGGGCCCCAACCGGGGGATGCCGATCCGGCGGCGCCTGAACCCGCGCATGGGCTCTCCCTCCCTGCCGGTCCTCGACCTACAGCCCCGGCGAGAAAATATATGAGGAGGGTCGGAAGAGGATTCTGCATTGTCTTGTTGTATTTAACTATGCTTCATGTGCAAATGCGGTCTGCAAGGAGCGTGGTCCTTCTGCTCGCCATCGAAACCGCCGGCCTCTCCCGTGATTTCACTCGCCCCGCACGGGGGCAATCGACCTGGCAGCGTCTCTTCGCCCCCAAGTACGAAACCCTGACGGCCGTCTCCGATGTCAACCTGCGAGTCGATGAAGGCGAAGTGGTCGGCTACATCGGGCCAAACGGCGCCGGCAAGTCGACCACCATCAAGATGCTGCTGGGCGTGCTCCACCCCACCCGTGGGCAGATCGCCGTCCTGGGTCGGAATCCGTTCAGAGAACGCATCGCCAACAACCTGGACGTCGGCGTGGTCTGGGGCAACCGGAACTATCTGATGTGGGACGTGCCGGTGCGCGACTCCCTGGAACGCTTCCGCCGCATCTACGGCGTGAACCGGGCCGATTTCGAGCATCGGCTGGCACTCTGTGCGGAGTACCTGGAGATCGGTTCGCTCCTGCACGTCCATGCCCGACAACTCAGCCTGGGCCAGCGGATGCGCTGTAACCTGGCCAATGTGATGTTGCACCGCCCCCGGATCCTCTACCTGGACGAGCCCACCATCGGCCTGGATGTCCTGGTGAAGCACCAGGTGCGCCAGTTCCTGCGCTACATAAACCGTGAATGGGGCACGACCATTCTGCTGACCACCCATGACCTGGGCGACATCGAGGACCTCTGTCCTCGTATTGTCGTCGTCGACAAGGGACGCCTCATCCTTGATGAGAGCATTGAGGCCGCCCGGGAGCGGTTGGGCGGTGGCGTCCGCATCACCTTCCAGTTTGCGCCGGAGCAGCATCTGCCCGCCGACATCTGCCAGCAACTGCAGCAGGAGATGCCCTACGCCGTAGTGCGTGAGGAACCCGGTCCCCGACTTGTGGTGCAGGTTTCCCGTAGGACCACCACCCCCATTGCCGTGATCCGGTGGGTCGTGGCCCGGCTAGAGCCGATCAACCTCCAGGTAGACGAATCGCCGATGGAAGAGGTCGTCAAACGGATCTACAGCGGAGGGATCAGCGATGCGCTCTGACCGTCCCGGGCTCGGATCCGCCATCGAACGTTACTGGCCGGAGCTGACCGTCGCCGTCGACTTCGTGCTGGCCAATCGCCTGCGGTTCGCCTCTTACATCGCCTCCGACATCATGCAGGCCCTGGTCATGTACTTCATCTGGAACGCTGCCGCCGGCCAATCATCCCGCCTGGGTGGCATGGATCGGACCACCATGGTTACATATGTCTTCGTCGCCCAGGCTTGTCGCCTCATCGTCGCGTACGACATGGAGAGTCAGTTCGCCGGCTACATCCGTACGGGCGATGTGATCCGGGACTTGATCGTCCCCCAGATTTACGTCTGGAAGCGGCTCTGGTTTACCATCGGCTGGCTCTCCACCATAGGCGGGGTCACGGTGATCCCGCTGATGACCATCGGCCTGCTCTTCTTCGGCGTCACCCTGCCGCCGCTCCGTCTCCTGCCGGCCCTGGCCGTCAGTCTTTTCCTCGCCATGCTGATCAACTATGGCATCAGTTCACTGGTCGGCAGCCTCGCGTTCTGGACCGACGGCAGCGTCTGGGGTGTCTCTGTGGCCAAGCAGTGGATTATCTCCTTCACCGGCGGCGCCTTTATTCCGCTTGCGCTCTTCCCCAAATGGCTGGAAGTCATCTGCAAGGCGCTGCCCTTTCAGGCCGGCGTCAACATCCCCACCACCATCTATCTGGGTCAGGTACACGGGGTCGGCCTGTGGCAACTGCTTGGCATCCAGGCCTTGTGGGCTGCGGGACTTGTGTTTGCGGCTGAGCGCTTCTTCAACTTCAGCTTGCGCAAGATGACCATTCCGGGAGGCTAAGCGATGAAAACCGTCCGCCTCTATTTCGACCTCTTGTGGCTGGACCTGTACGCCCGCACCCAGTATCGGGCCGACTTCGTGACCGGCATCTTCTCCTCCATGCTGCAGCACGCCGTCACCCTGGGCACCCTCTGGCTGATCTTCGCCCGGGTCTCAGCGTTGGGCGGCTGGAGTGCGGCTCAGGCAGCAGTCCTGTATGCGCTCTTCTCCCTGGTGATGGGGCTCGTCAACGCGCTGGGTTCCGGTGTGCGCCAGCTGCCGAACATGGTGGAGCAGGGCGACCTGGATAACATCCTGATCCTGCCGGCCAGCCCGTACATCCAACTGCTGCCCCGCTTCAACCCCTTCGCACTGGGCGATTTGTTGCTGGGCGTTGCCCTCCTGGCTGTAACGGCGCCGTCCGCCCACATCCGGTGGACACCGCCTATCCTGCTATATCTCATCGTGGCCGTCGTCTGCGGTGTGGCGATCCAGTTGGGACTGCTCACCGTCATCTACTCCGCCTCGTTCTGGCTCCGCCAACCGGCGGCCACGTACGGTGCCGAGAGCCTCTCGCAACTAGCCCGCTACCCGGCAGGGATTTTCCCCCGTTGGGTGCAGATCCTGATCACGTGGGTCTTCCCCGTAGCATTCGCCTCGGTCTATCCCGCGGGTGTCCTTACAGGCGCAGGCGGCATCAGCCTGCGGTATGGGCTCGTAGTGGTTCCCGTGGCGGCCGCCTGCATTGGCGCAGGGGCGCTAGTCTGGCGCCTGGGCCTCCGCAAATACGAAGGGACTGGCTCGTAAGAGCCGGTCCCCCAGTATGCGCAGAGCTTCAGCATTCCACCTCGAACCCTGAAAGCGGTCTATTTGTTGGATTTTGACCACTTCGTTCTTAGCGAGGTGGTTAAGATCCAACAAACTCCTTCGTTTGCGGGCGCGCCGGGGAGTATTCCACCCGTTTTGCGCCTCAGGAAGCGCCTGTGCCCCCAACACGAGCCCTGAGACGCACATGATTGTCGTTTGCTGACCACTTCGTTTTTAGCGAGGTGGTCAAAATCCGGCAAACTGATGCGTTGGCGGCCTCGCCCAGTGGCTGCCTGTCGTAAAAGGAAAACGCCGCACGAAACCGTGCGGCGTTTTTAGTCTGTTACGGAGGGGCAGTTGGGCCGGGATGAGAGAAACCCGGCCAAAGAGAGCTCCCTACCCCAGCACAACCCGGCCGTACTTCCGCTTGCCGGCCTTCAGCACTTCGCCACCCTTGAGGGTCAGCGCCGCACGGGGATCCGCCACCTTCTCGCCGTCGACGGTGAAGCCGCCCTGCTCGATCAGGCG
>JBLNEM010000382.1:0-2648 GCA_050262655.1 Mycobacterium leprae
CTCTTTCCCTCGAATCAGGAGGCCGCCATCTGGATCGAGACCGGGATCACGCGGCGCTGGGGGTTCCTGATCACATTGGTGCTGCCCCTGTGCATCGCATCTGTCGCCTGGTGGCGGAAGAGGCGGAAGCATGCGTAAGACGACCACTGTGATCCTGTTGCTCCTTTCACTTACGCTCACGGGCTGCTGGGACCTGACCGCGCTGGAAGATGCCGGGTTCGTCAGCGCCATGGGCATCGATCTGGCGACGGACGAAGCCGGCGGGTATATCTGGACCTACGTGCTGCCGAAGACGGAACAGCTGAATGTCGGTGTTCTGTCGCCGCCGGGCGGAGTGCGGACCTACCCGGCCGCAGAGGTGGTGGTGCGGGCCGATACCCTCCAGCAAAGCGTGGAGATGGTCCAGGCCAGCATGGGCCGCATTCTCACCCTGGAGCATCTGCGCTTTGTCGTCTTCGGCGAGGACCTGGCCCGGGCGGGTCTCGCCCCGGTGGTCTCCATGCTGATGCGCCATAACCAGGTGCGGCGGGGCGTCGGGGCTTCGGTCAGCGTCGGGCCGGCGCTGGAGACCATGAAGATCTTCGCCCCGGTCCTGGACGTCAACCCCGTGAAGGTGGAGGAAGGCATCCTCCTGGCCGAGAAGCGGATGCACCTGTCGCCGCCCACCCGCCTGCAGCATCTTTACGCCCGCCTGCTCAGCCTGGGGCAGGATGCGATTCTGTCGATGGAGGTAGGGAACAAGGAGGCGACCGAACCGGCCACAACGGCCCCGCCTCCGCCGACCAGGCGTTCTTTCATGGCTGGTCAGTTTCCTCGCCACGGCGGAAACCCGGTCGAGTTCGCCGGAACTGCCGTGTTCAGAGGCGACAAGCTGGTCGGGTATCTGACCGTGGATGAGACCGTGATCCTTCTGGCTCTACGTGGCGAGATGGGGAAGGTCTATCAGACGGTGCCGGACCCGAAGACGCCCGGGAAGTGGATCAGCATCCGCTTCGGCCAGGAGAACAAGCCGCGGATTCGCACCTCTTTTGTAAACGGACGACCCGTGGTGCAGATCCAACTCCAGATGGAGGGCGAGGTGCTGTCGACGCCCACCAGGACGAGCTATGCCATACCAGAAAACCGGCGACTGCTGGAGGATCATGTTGCCAGCTGGGCCGATGCGAACCTGTACGGGCCGCTGGTGCAGAAGTTGTACGGTGAATGGCACACGGACCCGGTGGGCTTGGGCCAGCGCTTTCGTCACTTCTTCCCGACCTTCACCGCCTGGGAAGCCTACGACTGGCCATCACACATCAAAGATGTGCAGGTAACCGTAAAATCGAGCATGTTTATCCGCCGCTTCGGGCTGCTGATGCAGGAGACGGGCGGACCGAACAGGAGGTAATGCGCTGTGTGGGATCGGTGGGCGATTATTGCGGTGGCGGCTCTCATCTCGGGCCGCACCGTCTGGTGGGGCTGGAAACTGGGCAAGGGCGGCGATTGGCTGGCGGGGGCAGGGGCCTTCTTGCTGGCGGTCATCGCCATCGGGGTGCCGCTGATTCTGGCCGCCTTGGGGCCCGCAACCGGACGCTAGAAGCTGCCCGAAAGCACCGAGAGGAGCAGTAGCCCCAGGGCCAGTGCGATCGCGACCGCCGCCAGCGTCCGATACCAGGGGCGACCGTAGGTCAGCCCCAACACGAGGCCCACGGGGCCAGTGGTGGTCACGAAGTAGACAAACTGGTGCACCTGCACCAGGCCGATGATGAAGGCGGCGAGCAGGAGGAACCGGTTGGACCAGCGCGGACGGAGGGCCGTCCCGATGGCCACCGGCACGACTGCAGCGGCAGCCAGCAGGTAGCCGCCGGCCGGCCACCAGACCGGCCCTAACTGCAAGAGGGCCGTGAAGCCGGCCAGGAGCGTCATGGTCACCGTAAGGGAGAGTGCGGAACGCACGTAGATCACCTCAGAGGGAGCGTAGCCTGTTCTGCAGGAACCTGTGCCCGGTAACAAGAAGTACGTTCACGGAAAGACTTGCCTAGTTGCAGCCTTCATGCGACAATGCGAGAGTGGGTAAAATCCGCGGGGAGTGAACTTGATAAGTGACTGGACAGACATGGATGATCGTGGTCGGTGCTGCTGTGGTCGGCATTGGCCTGGGTGGTTTCATTCTCACTCGCACCAACTGGTATAAGATTCGTCGGTATGCTATTGACCTGAAGCAGGTGTTTGACAAGCACAAGCTGCAGGAGAAGGCTGAAGCCGTACAGGCAATGGGCCAGAATGCCAATCCCGTTCTGGTGAAGAAGCCGCTAAGAGAACTGATCGATACGTATAAGGACCTGATCGCCGCACTGGAGAAGATGAAGGTTCCGGCATCGGCCAAAGCGGTTCATGCCGATACCCTCACGCTGCATCGCGAGTCGCTCAGCCTCTATCAGATGGCGTTCGTCGGGGGCTTCCGTCAGCGGGCACTGATGGAGAAGCAGAAGAAGCTCCAGTCCATGGAGCGGGATGTCCAGGCCAAGATGGAGAAGCTGATCCCGGTGAAGAAGCCGAAGGAGAAGAAGTAACCGGCAGACCATTCTGGACGGCACCCTCGCAGCGCGGGAGAGTGCCGTCTGCCTATGTAATGGACCGGCTAAGGGAGGGGCTGCTCGTGGCCAAAA
>JBLNEM010000383.1:0-8066 GCA_050262655.1 Mycobacterium leprae
GGTCGCCCAGCCTCAGGAAGACCTTGTACCCCATCTTCTCCATCGATAACCACCTGCTTCGCCATTTCCGCGCCGGCCCATTGCGTTCTCAGTGTAGCGGAAGCTTTCTGCTGCGGTCAACCGGCAGAAGCGCCCCGGGCTTCCATGGCCGGCCCCCGGCGCAGACCGATACTACCACCACGCCGTAAACATAGCAGGAGAGCCTACACTGGCAGGTGTAGGCTCTCTTCACTTCTGTGCCGATCTGGCGACCCCGGCGGAACTACACCAGCGTGAACCCCACTGCCGTCACATCCCTGGAGTTGGGCCCAACGTATACCGTGAACTCGCCCGCTTCAGCTTGGTAGCTCATATCCGCCGTGTAGTACTTCAGATCGGCCTCCCCAATCGTGAAGACCACCGCGCGGCTCTCCCCCGGATTCAGCGCGATCTTCTGAAACCCTTTCAGTTCTTTGACCGGACGCACTACACTGCCATAAAGATCCTGAATGTACAGTTGCACCGTCTCTTCCCCGGCGCGGACACCGGTGTTGGTGACAGTCACTGTGACCCGAATCTCCTCAGACCTGGTCATTTGCGTCCGGTCGAGCCTGAGATCCGAATAGTCGAAGTGTGTGTAGCTGAGCCCATAGCCGAAGGGATAGAGCGGGTCATTCGGGCCGTCAATGTACTTGGAAATGAACCTTTCCGCCTGATTGTGCCGAGTCATGGGCCGGCCTGTCTTGAGATGGTTGTAATAGACCGGCACCTGCCCAAGCTTGGCCGGGAAGCTCATGGTCAGCCTGCCGGCGGGGTTGTAGTCGCCAAACAGCACATCGGCGATGGCGTTGCCAGCCTGCGAACCCAAGAACCAGGTCTCCAGGATGGCGTCCACATGCCCCTGGAACCAGTCCAGGATCAGCGGCCTGCCGTTTGTCAGCACCAGCACAGTCGGTTTGCCAAGCTTCACGATCGCTTCGGCCAGCCGCACCTGAATCTCCGGCAGGGCAATCTCCGTTCGGGAGGCCGCTTCTCCCGACATTACACTGCTCTCGCCCAGGGCCAGCAGCACGATATCTGCCTGCTGCGCCTGCTCCACCGCGGCTTGAAAGCCCCCGTCGATGGCGCTTTCCACGCCACAGCCTTCTGCCACCAGCAGGTTCTCCGGCCTGATTCCCTTTGCCGCAAGGCCCTGCTGCAGCGTGATGGTGGCGTCCGCATACTTGCTGAACTGCCATCTGCCGAGCAGGTCCTTGCTGTTGGCAAACGGCCCCACCACAGCGATCTTCTGCTGACGCGTCAGGGGAAGCACGCCTCGGTCGTTTTTCAGCAGCACGATCGACTTGCGAGCCAGATCGCGGCTGGCCGCCAGATGCTCGGCACAGAAATGGTATGCGATCTCCTTCTCCGGCCGAACGTACCGAAAGGGATCGTCCATGATGCCAATCTTATACTTGTAGGTTAAGATCCGGCGAACCGCGGCATCAAGCTGATCTTCCGTGACCAGTCCCTCAGCCACCAGTTCAGGCAGATGCTGATAGAACCAGCGGCTCACCATTTCAATGTCCAGGGTGGCGTCGATCGCCTTTTTGGCCGCTTCCTTCCCATCGCGCGCACAGCCGTGAACAATCACTTCATCGACGGCCGCGTAGTCGGAGATCACCATGCCGTCAAAACCCATTTCCTCCCGCAGCCAGCCCTTGACCAGAGCCTGACTTGCGACAGCCGGAATGCCCTGGTAAATCGTAAACGAGGTCATAACCGAGCCGGCTCCCGCCTCAATGCCGGCCTTGAATGGCGGCAAATAGACGTTGCGCATCGCCCACTCAGAGATATCCACGGTGTTGTAATCCCGCCCGGCCTCCACAGCGCCGTACGCCGCAAAATGCTTGAGGCAGGCGATCATGCTCTCTTCGCTGAACAGACTGTCGCCCTGGAACCCCCGTACCTGTGCTGCGGCGATCTGCGCACCCAGGTACGGGTCTTCTCCCGCTCCTTCCATCACCCGCCCCCATCTGGGATCCCGGGTGATATCCACCATGGGAGCGTTGTCATAGTGAATGCCCGAAGCCGTCGCCTCCCTGGCGGCGATCCGGCAGGCGTCTCTGATCGCTTCCAGGTCCCAGCTGCATGACCAGGCCAGCGGAACAGGGAAAATCGTCTGGAACCCGTGAATGACGTCTGCGTTGAACAGGAGCGGAATCTTCAGTGGCGATTTCTCCACCGCGATGCGCTGCAGCTCAAAAATTCGGAAGGAATCAAGGGCCCCCAGAATCACCCCGGCTTTGCCGTCGGCCACCAACTTCGAGCCCGGCTCGGAGGCGACATCGCCCCCGAAAGCAAATTCGGAAGCCACACACTGGCTCATCTGGCCCAGCTTGTCCTGCACGGTCATCCGGCGGAGCAAGGCCTCGACTTCGGTCCGAATCTGTTCGTCGGTTCGCGGCAGTATACCCGTCCGGCGATAAGGCGCTACTTCAGCCATCAATTCCTCGGTCAGCCAGGTGCCCGTGCCCTGCTTGCCTGTGAACGAAAGATCCCCCAATTGGGGATGGTGCAAAGCCACCGAAACCGTCTGGCCGTCGAACTGCAAATCCAGCGTCGCCGACTCATGCGGCGGAACAAGAGCGACTGCGTGGAGCTGATTCCCTCCGACCCGGACCTCTGTGATCGCCGTGAATAATGTGAACGGCTCTGTGCGGAGCGTGAGGGTGTAGTCTTCCGCTTTGCCAACGGTGAAGACAAATCTCACGGTCGACTGTCCGATCATGGTTTTGGCGTGCCAAACCCCTAACACGTTGCTGCTCCTCCCTGGATGCCCTCTGTGGTTCGTCCCACTGCAAGTATACACGGATCTGGGTCGACCAGCCCCAACTCAAAGCAAACTCTCAGCCCACTCTCACCGTAACCAAAGCTGCCGAATCGATAATGAAGCTGTCCCCGATACAACGGGCCCCAGTTCAAATCAAACATAAGGAGACGACACAGATGAACGTAAAGCAGAAGTGGATGGCGACTGCCGGTGCAGCGGCGGTAACGGCGGGAATCCTGACAACGGGTATTGCGATGGCAGCCAACGGCGACACGACCGCAGCCAGCGCAACGGCCGCACCGGCCGCCAGCGCCCAGCAGAGCGGCCAGAAGGGCCACCAGTTCTCCCCCGAGCAGCTGAAGGCCCAGCTCGATCAGCAGGTGAAGGACGGCAAGCTGACCCAGGGTCAGGAAGACGTGATGCTCCAGCTCGACTCCCTGCGCCAGGCATCGATGACCAAGCTCCAGGCCGATGAAAAGGCGGCGATCGACGGGCCCCGGCATGGACCCGAACATGACGGCTGACCAGCTGAAGGCGAAGCTCGACCAGGACGTCAAGGACGGCAAGCTGACTCAGGACAAGGCCGACCAGATCCTGAAGGACTTCACCCAGCACCAGGCCGGTGAGGCCGCCCAGCAGGCCCAGGCTCCGGCCAACCCCTAAGCCATAAGTTTGCCCCCCGGCTGCGCCAGCGGCCGGGGGGCCTTCTGTCAGTGACACCGGAAAGAGTCCTGCAGCGCTCGCAACAGTGCGCGCAGGTCGGACTCGGTCGCGGTCGGCTCGTGGCCACGCCGGAGGGCGTTCAGCTCCAGGTGGATGCGGCGGCCGGTCTCAAAGCAGAGCAGGTCCAGGTGCAGGGCGGGCACGGCCATGCCGGGCAGGAGCCCGAGGAGCCCCCCACGGCGAATGGTGCCGAGGCGATACTGCCCCTTATGCTCGCCAACCGCTACCTGTCCTGTCTCCTTGTAGTCCAGGCGGTTACCGCGGGGGTAGCGCCCAGAGGCCGATTTGGCGGTAATGCAGAGTTCGACCTCCGCCGCCACCAGCTGCGGCTTGTCGGGATGGGGCCGCACCAGCCGGTAGGGAGCACGGCCTTCCAGCATCCAGCGCCGGTCCCGATAGGTAGACCAGCGCTCGACCTCGGGGGCCGCATGGCCCTCCAGCATGCGCCAGCCGTCAGGCAGGGCGATCAGCAAAATGTTGGTCGTGCCCATCACAAAGTTGTCAGCCGCCAGGAGCTGCTCTCGCATCCATTGCACCTCCGCTCAACCTAAGCGGTATACAGCGTCGAATCGGCCGGGGCGAACATGTCCACGGCGACCTGCCGCAGTGCGTCGAGGCCGTGCACCTCGTCCTTGTACAGCGGGATGTACGAGCGCACCAGCGGGCCCAGGTCCTTCTCGATCACCTGCATGTAGGTCAGCTGCTCATGGAACTTGTTCTGCAGGTACTCATCGCCCAGCGCCTTCCTGGCCTCCTCGGTGCGGATGCACGAGTTGACCAGCACGCCACCCACCGGGATGTCGTACGCCTTCACCTGCTGAATGAACCGCTCCACCACCGAGATCGGCAGCGTCAACGGCAAGGTGACGAAGAAGAACGCCGTCACCTCCGGGTCGATCAGCAGGCCCTTCACCCGGTTGAACCGGTCGTACATATCCATCAGGTCGGACAGCATCGGGTCCTTCTTGATCTCCTCCTCCACCTTCTCCCGGCGGAAGGAGAGCTGCACCCGCAGCGAGAGCGCCTCCTTGCGGCTCTGGATCATCCGGCCCAGCCACAGGCCGTAGATCTTGGAGAGGCCGATCAGCCGGATGGCGTTGGCCACGGCGGCGGTGTCGAAGATGATCCGGTCGAAATCCTTCGCCTCGTTCAGCATGATGTCGATCATCTTGTCGAACATCGCCGACTCCTCGAAGGCCGGGTTGGTGGTAGCGATCGACACGAAGGGCTTGGAGTCCACCGGGATGTCGGCGTACTTCAGGAACTCCTTCACCCGCACCGCGATGTTGTCCCGATAGCGGCCCACCACATCCGACGCATCCACTTCCACCGCGTAGAGATTCGGCACCCCTTCGACCTGGCGGAACTTGCCGCCGGACAGGTTCTGGCCAAAGACCGACGACAGCGAGTGGACCGGGTTCAGCGAAGCGAGCAGGGTCTTCTTCCCCTCCTGCGCAAACTGGTACGCCATCACCGCGGCCGTAATCGTCTTGCCGACGCCACCCTTGCCCCCGGTGAAGATGAAGCGCAGGTTCGGTTTGTCCTTCAGGAACGCTTGCAATGTCTCACCCATTACGCCACACCTCCCCGGTTGGTCAGGTGCTCGGAGGTGGTTTTGATCATCTCAAGCCCCTTCGGCTCCCGGGTGAACATCGGCACCATCGCCGCCACCCGCTCGCCAAACTTCTCCTCGATGGTCTTCAGATGCTTCTGCTGCATGGTGACCCGATTGCGCAGGTAATCGCTGGTCCCTTCCTTGTGGAGCAGCTCTGCTGGATAGACCTGGTTGACCACCAGGCCCGACAGGTTGATCCCCAGGCCCTCAAACATCTCCAGGGCCCGCGCCGTATCCAGGATCGCCATTTGCTCGGGGATCAGCACCATGAAGAACGCGGTCCGCTTCCGGGCGGTGATCAGGTCCGTGAAAGACTTGATCTTGTTCCGGATATCCATCAGCTCCGCCATCACCTGGTCCTCATGGCCCTTCTCGCCCTTGAGGCTGGCGGCGACGGCGTCGTACTCCTGCATCTGCTCCCGGGCCTCGGTGATCTTCTCCACCCATTTGGAGAGGATGTCGGCCATGGCGACCATCCGCACCCCATGACCGAAGGGAGGCATGTCAAAGATGTACAGGTCGTACTCCTTCTTCGCCACCAGTTCCGCCATCGCGTCGTAGGTGGCGCTCTCATACATGGCCGGCTCGGCAGAGGTGGCATCGATGTACTCGTTGATCTCCTTGGGCACCTCATCCAGCCCGTACATATCCATGATCTTCTGTTTGACCTGAGCCTGATACTCGGCCACCCGGCGGTCGGCGTCGATCTCGACCACGTACAGGTTGGGGAGAACCTCAACCTCCCCCTGGCCATAGATGTTCCGCTCGAAGATATCCGACAGCGATGCCTGCGGATCGGTAGAGAACAGGAGTGTCCGGCGCTTCTTCACCTGGGACATGTAGTAGGCGAGCCCGGAGGAGCTGGTGGTCTTGCCCAGACCACCCTTGCCGGCGAAGATCACGATCTCGGCCTCCGGGTGCTGCTCAAAGTAGTCGGCCAAGCCCTTCGGCAATTTCAGGACCTCCTAGTAAATGGCGTCTGTAAAGTCCCGCTCCCGGAACACCCGCTGCTTCCACGACTCAATGTTCGGGACCGCATACGGCAGGATCCGGAGCGAGTAGTACGGCGGCAGCACCGGAATGCCCAGCATGTCGCCCAGGGTGATGAACATGAAGAGGTGCTCCAGATGCATCCGGGTCCGAAGCGCAGCCGTCACGTTGCCATGGCTGGCCATGCCGTACAGCACGCCTTTCACCGCCGATACGAAGCCGCCTTGCTTCTTCTTCTCGCCCAACGCGGGTCACCTCCCAGATTTGGCCGGGCGAGGGGGCCGCTCCCCCTCGCCATCGCGAATCCTCCCTAGTCGTCGCCGGACGCCCGATTCAGCCGTGCGGCCGGGCTCTTCAGGCTTTCGGCGTAGGACTTGATGGTCCGCCACGCCATCACGATGCCCAGCACGAACATGGCGATGCCGACCAGCACGAAGATGCCGTCCACGGTCCGGGCGAAGCCGTGGTACTGGTTAAACGGGAACTGGACCAGGGTCTTGCCGTTGTAGAAGGCAGGCCAGTACACCTTCACCACCTGCCACGCAATGGCCGCCAGGGTGGTGGTGATCATGAAGAAAGCGGGGATGGCGGTGTAGAGAGTCGGCGCCTTGGTGCGCGCCAGGTGGATGGTGATCAGCATCAGCGCAAGGCCAGCCAGGAGCTGGTTGGCGCCGCCGAAATACAGCCACAGGTTGTTCCAGGAGCCAGTCACCGCAAAGGCCAGCGGCACCAGCAGGCCGACGGCGGTGGCGACGTGCTTCTGGCCCAGGACCGCGAAGCGGCCCTGGAAGACCTCGGTGGAGACCAGCCGCCAGAACCGGGTAACCAGAGCCTGCACGGTGATGGCGTACAGGATCAACACCACGCCGAAGTAGGCCTGCAGGAAGGGTCCGGCCGCCTGCCCGCCCAGGAACGGGCTGGTGAACTTGATGGCACCGGCGACCCAGCCGCCGACGTTGGAGGTAAGCTGGCCGCGTGGGATGATCATGAAGGCGGCCAGCGAGGCCAGGGCCAGCAGGCCCTCGGACAGCATTGCGCCGGCGCCCACGGGATGGGCATCGGTCTCAACATCCAACTGCTTCGAGGTGGAAGAGCTGGAGACCAGGGAGTGCCAGCCGGAGATCGAACCGCAGGCAATGGCGACGAACATCAGCGGCCACATCGGCCCGCCTGCGTTCTTCGGCCAGAAGCCGATCCAGGCCGGCTGCTGCAGCGTGATGCCGTTGAAGCTGGAGACCAGGGCACCGATCAGGATCAGAATGATCGCCGCGAAGGTCGGGAAGAAGGCGACGTAGTTGATCGGCTGGATGAAGGTCGGCATCGGCAGCACCGACGCCAGGTAGAGGATGACACAGGCAATCAGCCCCCAGGCCACCAGCGAGAAGTTGCCGGCAATGCCGCCGGCAGCAGTGGTGGCGGTCGGCGGCCAGACGCCCTGCGGGGTATGCAGGGCGGGAATCGCCGCTGCGGCCCAGATCACACCCACCAGCAGGAGCAGCGAGACCGCGGTGGTCATCACCACGTTAGTCCGCCACTTGTAGAGCATCTGGCCGGAGAGAACGCCCACCAGAATGATGCCGATGGTCGCGGCGAAGGTGGCCGGGAAGATGTGCCAGAAGAGGGCGGTGAAATAGATGAAGGTGGCCGAGATCACGATCAGATAGAAGAGAATGAAGCCGAGCAGCGTGTTGCGGCCCGAGTTGCCGGTAAACTCATAGGTAATCGGGCCAAAGGAGCGGCCCCGGTTCCGGATCGAGAGCATGATGGCCCCGTAGTCCTGGAGCCAGCCGATGAAGAAGTTGCCGAGGATGATCCAGCAGAGGGCAGGCACCCAGCCGTACTGGATGGCGATGAACGGGCCGAGGATCGGGCCCAGTGCCGCCACGCTCTTGAACTGATAGCCCCAGAGAACATACTTGGAGACCGGGAAGAACTCGACACCGTCGG
>JBLNEM010000384.1:0-3273 GCA_050262655.1 Mycobacterium leprae
GGACCGTTGATCTCATGCTCCTTCAACAGCACGGCCAGGGCTGACTCCTGGTTCGTGGTGATAAAGGCGTCGCCGGCAATCAGAATCCGGTCTGCCGGGCGGAAGAAGGAGACATGCCCCGGCGTGTGCCCCGGTGTAGCGATCCAGTGCCAGCCGGGCATGCCGGGTACCGCACCGTCGGCCGGCAACGGCCGGATCCGGTCGCCCAGGTCGATCCCGTTCCGGGGGAAGAGCGGCGACAGCGCTGAGATCATGCCCCCGCCCACCGTGGGGTCGGGCGGCGGATAGTCCAGCTCGCCGGTCAGATAAGGCAGCTCCTGCGAGTGGGCATAGACCGGTACATCCCAGTCCCGGCTCAACTCCTCCACCCCGCCCACGTGGTCGAAATGCCCATGGGTCAAGAGGATCGCCACGGGCGGATGCTCCGGCCCGAACCGGCCGGCCGCGACCTCCCGAATCTGCGCCACCGTGCTGCCCATGCCCGTATCCACGAGCACCCAATCGCCGGCGCCGCCAGGGGTGCCGACCATGCAGACGTTGGCAATCAGGGTCTGAAGCGAAAGCACATCCGGCGCCACCTGTACCCCCGGGCCGGCGTAAGCAGTCTCCTGTGCCATGTGCAGGACCTCCGAACGACTCGATTCGAAGGTTAGTCTGCCGCCTACCCGATGCTGATCATCCGCTCAATCGGGCGCAGCGCCAACTGCGCCATCTCGGCCGGCACCGTGATCGTGTGCTCCTCCGGGTACTGCAGGCTGTGCAGCAGGTTCTCCAGGTTGATCTTCTTCATGAAGGGGCAGACGGCATCCGGATTGGCCGCCATGAACCGCTTCCCTGGGTTCTCCCGCTGGAGGCCATGGATGATGCCCACTTCGGTGGCGACGATGAACTCCCGGGCGGCCGACTCCCGCACGTGGCGCAGCATGCCGCCGGTGGAGAGCAGGTGGGTGTTCTCAGCCGGCAGCTCGCCGGTGGCCAGCAGGTACATGGCCGAGGTGGAGCAGCCGCACTCCGGGTGGATCAGCAGTTCGGCTCCGGGATGGGCCGCCCGCTTCGCATGGAGGTCATGGGCGTGGATGCCTGCGTGCACGTGGCACTCGCCCATCCAGATCTGCATGTTCTGGCGGCCGGTCTCTTCTCGAACGTAGTTCCCCAGGAACATATCCGGGAGGAAAAGGATCTCCTGGTCGGCCGGGATCGCGTTCACCACCTGCACCGCGTTGGCCGATGTGCAGCAGTAATCGCTCTCGGCCTTCACCGCCGCCGTGGTGTTCACATAGGCCACGACCACCGCCCCCGGGTGCTCGGCCTTCCAGGCCCGCAGCTGATCGGCCGTAATGCTGTCGGCCATGGAGCAGCCCGCCTCCAGGTCGGGCAGCACCACGCTCTTGCCCGGGTTCAGAATGGCGGCCGTCTCGGCCATGAAGTGAACGCCGCATAGGGCGATCATATCGGCCTGGGTCCTGGTGGCGGCACGGGCCAAGGCCAGGGAGTCGCCGACGAAGTCGGCGATGTCCTGCACGGGGCCAATCTCGTAGTTATGGGCGAGGATCACGGCATTGCGACGGGCCTTCCACTCCCGAATCTCTTCCACTAACCGAAGTTCACTCTCCACCCTCATCAGCCGTTACCCCCGTAAAACAATAAATCTGTCTTCAGCTGTGTAATCCGTGTAATCCGTGGCAAGGATCGTGCCCCTTAAGGATTAGCGTTGGCCGCCACCCAACAGCCCGGCTGACCGGACTGCTGGAAGAGGCGCAGGGCCAGCTCCCCCGCAGGCGTACCGTCCTTGCGATAGTGACAACCGCGGTTCTCGACCCGCTGCAGGGCCCCCTCGGCCATCAGCCGGACGCAGACGTAAGGCAGGGCGGCCGGACGGGTCTCCAGCCACGCCAGCAGCGTCTGCAGGCCCTGCGCATCACGGGCCGGACCCAAATGCCGGCTGACCATCGCCCGCAGGCGCTGCCAGTCGGCTGCCGACAGGGAGACCGGATACGGGGCAGGCTGCATCACCGGCGGTTGCTCCGCGGCGGTGGCCGCCTCACGCACCATATCCTGGGCCGCCCGGCGGCCGAAGACCAGGCATTCCAGCAGCGAGTTGCTGGCCAGCCGGTTGGCACCCTGGATTCCGGTGCAGGAGGCCTCGCCGGCCACCCAGAGTCCCGGCAGGGTGCTCCGACCGTCCAGATCGGTCCAGACCCCGCCGCATAAGTAATGAGCAGCCGGTCGCACCGGGATCGGGTCCCGGGCCATGTCCAGACCATCCGCCCGACAGACCGCCGCCAGATACGGGAACTTGGCATGAACCGTCTCCGTCGGCAGATGCCTGAGGCTCAGGAAGACCGGCCCACCCGAGCGCTCCATCTCGCCGATCACCGCCCGGGAGACGATATCCCGCGGCGCCAGTTCTGCCCGGGGATGAAGGCCGGGCATGAAGCGCTCCCCCGCTGCGTTGACCAGGTAGGCGCCCTCGCCGCGGACGGCCTCGCTGATCAGCGTGCAGCCGCCGTCGGCCCGGGGAAAGCCGGTGGGATGAAACTGCAGGAACTCCATGTCGGCCACGGCAGCCCCTGCTAGATAAGCGGCAGCAATGCCACTGCCGGTGGCCGCCGGAGGATTCGTCGTAAACGGAAAGAGCCCGCCGGCACCGCCGGTGGCCAACAGCGTCGCTTTAGCCCCGACCCGGCGGAGCCTGCCGCCCTGCCGGAACCAGGCGCCGTAACAGCGCCCTTCCACGGTGACCAGCTCCACCAGTTCCGCCTGCTCCAGAATCTGCAGCCGATCCGGCGACACCCGCCGCAGGTGCGACAGCAGCACCGTCATGATGCCGTGACCCGTCTGGCTCCCCGGCGTGTGGCGCACCCGCCGCCGGCTGTGACCGCCCTCCAGCCCGAAATCGGGGCAGAAGGGCACCCCCAGCGCCGCGAGGTGTTCGACCCGCTCGGGCCCCTCCCGGGTCAGAACGGCCACGGCGCCCTCATGGCAAAGACCCGCGCCCGCCACCAGGGTATCCAGCGCATGCAGCCCCGGTTCATCATCGGCCCCCAGCGCCGCGGCCACTCCGCCCTGCGCCTGGTCCGAGTTGCTCTCTTCAAGCCTGCCAGCCGTGGCGATAGTAACCGAGCCGGCCCCCGCCTCCAGTGCCTCAAGGGCGGCATAAACCCCAGCCAGCCCACTGCCGATGATCAGAATCTCCGTCCGGTCCATCTCGTCTACACATCCCAAGTACGAAGTTGCGTATGGACAAACAGGTAGGGAGCCCCTGTCGGGACT
>JBLNEM010000385.1:0-8222 GCA_050262655.1 Mycobacterium leprae
ATTAGGTTTGGACTCCAAGCGGGTTCTGGAAGTCCTTCAAACTTTGAACGTGGATGTGAAAAACCATATGAGTACCATCGACCAGAAGACCGCTGAGCAAGTAACCGAAGCGGCCAAGCGGAGCCCCGCCGCCAAGAAAGAGGCGGGGGGCACTGCTGAGACCACCAAGGCTGCTCGTCCGGCGGCCACGCCGAAACCTGCGCGTGAGGCCAACCCTGCCAAGAGCTCCTTATTGGATGACTTCTTTGGTGCAGGCACCAAGCCCCGCCAGCGGGTTGAGGACATGAAGCGGGAACTCCGTCCTACGGAGCGGCCCGATACCCATACAACGGAGCGGCGCACGGCCACTCCGGCCCGGCCTGCCACTGAGCACCGGGCAGAAGCTCATACGGCTGCTGAGAAGCACCCGGTAGAGGCTGCTGCCCCGGCTCCGAAGGCTGAGGCTCCGAAGGCTGAGGCTCCGAAGGCCGAAGCACCCAAGGCCGAGGCCCCGAAGGCCGAAGCTCCTAAGGCTGAAGCACCGAAGGCTGAGGCCCCGAAGGTCGAAGCATCGGCGGTTGAGGCCCCGGCTGCTGAGGCGGCGGTGGCTGAGGCTCCGAAGGCCAAGACGACGAGGGCCAGGGCCCCGAAGGCTGAGGCCCCGAAGGCTGAGGCTCCGGTGGCTGAGGCTCCGGTGGCTGAGGCAGTGGCGGTTGAGGCGCCGAAGGCTGAAGCCCCGAAGGCCGAAGCGCCGGTAGCCGAGATTTCGCCCGTTGACGCCCCTGTGGCTGAAAATACTGCCCAGGCAGCGGAGGAAGGGGCGCCCGCCGCCCGTCCTGCTCTGCCGACCGGCCCTGCCGCGGAGCGGCGTGGACCTGGCATGGCTGGCGGCCCTAGCCGCCCCCTGCCGCCTGGTCCTGCCGCAGCTCCTTCGGGCATCACCCGCCCGGTGGGCCCCCGTGCCATGCAGGCGTCGCAGGGCGCTCCGTCCGGCCTCGGTCTGCCGCGGCCTGCCGGTAGCACCCCGGTTGCCCCCGAAGTGCCCCCGGAAGAGCGGGAGGCCATCATCGCCGGCCCCCGGAAGCCTGTGGCTCCGGTTGGTGGCGGCGGTGCCGTTGGTCTGCCGTCCCGGCCGGTTGGCCCGATCGGCGGTCCCCGGCCTGCGTTTGACCGTGGTCCTCGTCCGGCTGGTCCTGGCGGTGACCGTGGTCCGCGGCCTGGTGGTCCCCGTATGGGCGGAGGTCCTGGCGGCCCTCGTCCCGGCGGCGGCGGCTTCGGCGGCCGGCAGCGTCCTGGCGGCCAGCTGAATATCCCTAAGGTCGACCCCAAGGTTGCTGAACAGGCCAAGCCCGCTGAGAACAAGCGGCCCATCGGCCAGGGCGGCGACCGCAAGAAGGGCGACGCCTTCACCAAGCGGGAGACTGCCGCTTCCCGTCCGTCGGAAGAGAAGCTGTTTGGTCGCCGTCCGGGGGGCGGTCTCAAGCCCAGCTTGGCCGAGCGCCGCAGCCTGAAGCCGATCACCATCGAAGGGGCGCTCACGGTCAAGGACCTTGCCCACGAGATGGGTGTGACGGCGGCGGAAGTGATCAAGAAGCTGTTCACCGGCTTCGGGATCATGGCCACGATCAACCAGGAACTCGATCCCGATACCTGCGTGCTTGTCGCCGGCGAGTTCGGCGTCGAGGCCACGATCCAGGAAGTCGAGAACATCCTGGATGTGTACGATGAGATTGAGGATGCGGGCGAAGATGAAGCCCTGAAGGAGCCCCGGCATCCGGTGGTTACCATCATGGGCCACGTCGACCACGGCAAGACCTCGCTGCTGGACGCCATCCGGTCGGCCCACGTGGCCGCCGGCGAAGCGGGCGGCATTACCCAGCACATTGGTGCGTACGAGGTGGAACTGAAGGGCCGGAAGATCACCTTCCTGGACACCCCTGGTCACGAAGCCTTTACCGCCATGCGTGCCCGCGGCGCCAACGTCACCGACATCGCGATTCTCGTGGTTGCGGCCGACGACTCGGTGATGCCGCAGACCATTGAATCGATCAACCACGCCAAGGCGGCCAACGTGCCGGTCCTGGTGGCGATCAACAAGATCGACAAGCCCGGCGCCGATCCCAACAAGGTGAAGCAGGACCTGACGGGCTATGGCCTGGTCGCTGAAGAGTGGGGCGGCGAAACCATCATGGTGCCGGTCTCTGCCAAGCAGCAGACCAACCTGGACCTCCTGCTGGAGAACGTCCTCATTCTGGCCGACGTGCTGGAACTGAAGGCCAATCCGGAGAAGGAAGCCCACGGTTATATCCTGGAAGCCGAGCTCGACAAGAACCGTGGCCCGGTGGCTACCGTTCTGGTCGTCTCCGGCACCCTGAACGCCGGCGATTCCTTCGTGGCGGGCTCTGCCTGGGGCAAGGTCCGTGCCATGACCGATCACCGTGGTCGCAAGATGAAGTCTGCCGGTCCGTCTACCCCGGTGCAGGTGCTGGGCTTCCAGTCCGTGCCGGCGGCCGGCGACGTCTTCCGGGTCGCCCCGGATGAAAAGACCGCCCGTTCCATCGCCGAAAAGCGGCAGGCCAAGGCCCAGGCTGAACGGCAGGCGACCAAGGCGGTTTCGCTGGACGACTTCATGTCCGCCGTGGCCGAGGGCGAGGTCAAGGACCTCAACCTGATCATCAAGGCCGACGTGCAGGGCTCGGTGGAAGCGCTCCGTGGCCAGCTGGAGAAGCTGCGCAACGAAGAGGTGCAGGTCAAGATCGTGCACGGCGCCGTGGGTGCCATCACCGAGACGGACGTCATGCTGGCACGGGCCTCCAACGCCATCATCATCGGCTTCAACGTGCGGCCGGATGACCGTGCGGGTCGGGCGGCATCGGAGCAGGGCATCGACATCCGCATGTACAACGTCATCTATAACATCATCGATGACATCAAGGCAGCCATGACGGGCATGCTGGCGCCGAAGATCGAGGAGTCGATCCTGGGTCGGGCCGAAGTGCGTGAGACCTTCAAGGTGCCGAAGGTCGGCATGGCGGCAGGCTGCATGGTCGTCTCCGGCAAGATCACTCGGAACGCCAAGTACCGGCTCATCCGCGACGGCGTGGTGGTCTGGAATGGCGAGATCAACGCACTGCGTCGCTTCAAGGATGAGGCCAAGGAAGTAGCGGAAGGCTACGAGTGCGGCGTCACCCTCGAGAAGTTCCAGGACTTCAAGCCTGGCGACATTCTGGAAGCCTACGAGCTGAAGGAAGTCAAGGCCGGTTAGGCCTGAATCGGGGGCCGGTGGTGGCATACGCCGCCGCTGGCCCCTTCTTGGTATTTGCGGACCGGGAGGACAACCCCATGTTTATCGCTGCGATTCGCCTGGAGCTTTCCATTCCATGGGC
Source organism: Mycobacterium leprae (assembly GCA_050262655.1). Lineage (GTDB taxonomy): Bacteria > Bacillota > Sulfobacillia > Symbiobacteriales > Symbiobacteriaceae > DASXVX01. The sequence continues at coordinate 3,366 of JBLNEM010000385.1, forward strand.
CGGCTCGCTCAAAGCCAAGCGGCAGGTGCTCAAGTCGCTGATGGACAAGGTGCGGGACCGGTTTGGCGCCGCTGTGGCCGAGGTCGGTGACCAGGACCTCTGGCAGCGGGCCGTCGTCGGCATTGCGCTGGTCTCCGGCGAGGAGGGGCACGTGCGGGACATGGCCGCCAAAGCCACCGGCTTTGTGGAGGCGAACTGGGAAGGCGAAGTCTGCGCGATCGATGTGGAGATTCTGTAACCGTTCATCCACAGTTGGAGGAGCGTGATTTTATGGGTAATCAGCGTTCGGCACGGGTTGGGGATCAGATGCGCACCGAGTTGGCCGACCTGATCCGGGATCTGAAGGACCCGCGGGTCGGGTTTGTATCGATCGTCAAGGTGGAGGCGGCGCAGGATCTGCGTCACGCCAAAATCTTCATCAGCGTGCTCGGGAACGACGAGCAGAAGAAAGAGTCGATGAAGGGGCTGCAGAGCGCTTCCGGCTTCCTGCGCTCCGAAGTGGGGCAGCGGATGCGTCTGCGCTACACGCCGGAACTGCACTTCGTCCTCGATGACTCCATCGAGCACGGGGCGAAGATCGCCTCGCTGCTGGTCCAGGTGCAGAAAGAGCAGAAGGAGAAGGCAGAGAGTGAGCAACAAAGAGATTGATCTGGTGGGCGCTGCCCGCCTTATCTGGGAGTCCCAGTCGACGCTCTTCTTCCTGCACGTGTCGCCGGACGGCGACTCGATCGGTGGGACGCTGGCGATGGTTCGGGCGCTGCAGAAGGCCGGGAAGCGGGCGGTGGCCGTAGGCGTCGACCCGGTGCCCCGGATTTTCCACTTCCTGCCGGGGTGGGACACGCTGTTCACGCCGTGGCAGGAGGTTGAGGGTGACTGGGATCTGGCCTGCTTCCTGGACTGCGGCGACCTGGAGCGCATCGGCGATGCCATGCCGCTGGTGGCCCGGTGCAAGCACAACCTGAATGTGGACCATCATTCCACCAACACCGGTTACGGGGAGTACAACTACCTGGATTTCAAGGCGGCAGCCGTGGGTGAACTGGCCTACCGCCTGCTGCGGCAGATGGATCTGCCCCTCGACCAGGAGATTGCCACCTGCCTGTACACGGCGCTGGTGACGGATACCGGCAGCTTCAAGTACGACTCCACCGCGCCTTCGACGCATCGGATTGCGGCTGAGCTGATCGAGTTGGGTGTGAAGCCCTACGAGGTGGCCAGTGCAGTCTTCGAGAACGAGGCGCCGGGACGGCTGGCCCTGCTGGGCCATGCGCTTCGCACTCTTCAGATCGATGAGACCGGCCGCATTGCCTGGCTCCACGTGACCCGGGCCATGCTGGAGGAGGTGGGCGCCGGCGACGAAGACGTCGAAGGGCTGGTGAACTACGCCCGCTCCGTCACCGGTGTGGAAGTCGGGTTGATCTTCCGGGAGACCCCGGAGGGGATCGTTCGGGTCGGACTCCGTTCCCGGCGGCAGGTGGATGTGGGCCGCATTGCCAAGCAGTTCGGCGGCGGCGGTCACGCCCGGGCAGCCGGCTGCGGCATGGACTGTCCCCTGCATGAGGCCAAGGAACGCATTCTGTCTGTGGTGAAGGCGGAACTATAGCGTATGGATGGGATTCTGAACCTCCTGAAACCGCCGGGCATGACATCGCACGACGTTGTGAGCGTGGTGCGGCGGACGCTTCAGATCAAGAAAGTGGGCCATACTGGCACCCTGGACCCCGGGGTTGCCGGCGTATTGCCCATCTGCGTCGGACGTGCCACCCGGCTGGCGGAGTTTATCACCGGCGAGGATAAGGCCTATCGGGCGGAGATCACCTTTGGTGTCACCACTGACACCGAGGACTCCTTCGGCACCACCCTGAGCGAGACGGATGCCTCGCATCTGACCCGCGGGGATCTGGCCTACGTTCTGCCCCGCTTCCAGGGGGAGATCAGCCAGGTGCCGCCCATGTACAGTGCGGTCAAAATCGCCGGAAAGAAGCTTTACGAACTGGCCCGTGAGGGGATCGAGGTCGAGCGGGCAGCCCGCACGGTGAAGATTCACCGTCTGTTGCTGCTTGATTTTCGGCCCGGCCCTCATCCGGTGGCCATGGTCGACGTCGAATGCTCCAAGGGGACCTATATTCGCACCCTGGCGGCGGATATCGGCAAGGCGTTGGGCGTGGGCGCCCACATGTCCTATCTGGTGCGGACCCGGTCGGGTCCCTTCCGCCTGGCGGATGCGGCGACGATGGAGGAACTGGTGGCTGGGACAGCCCAGTTGATTCCGCCGGCTGCGGCGCTGGGCGACATCCCCCGGGTTACCCTGAGCGCACCGATGGCCGATCGGCTGCGTCACGGCGTGGCGCCCCGGATTCAGGTCGGGCAACCAGCCGGCGTCATGGTCGGCCTGCTGGGACCAGACGGGGATCTGCTGGCCCTGGCCGAAGCGGCGCCGGACGGAGTCAAGTTGCTCAAAGTATTTGCCTGAGAGGTCTACTGATGGAACTCTATACCGATACACGACAAGTCCCTCATGTCGGCGGCGGGAATCTGGTAGCCGTGGGCAAGTGGGACGGCGTTCATCTGGCGCACCAGGCGATCATCGCAGCGCTGGTCCGTGAGGCAAGGCGCAGCGATGGTCAGTCGGTGGTGATGGGTTTTCATCCCCTGCCGATGACCATGCTGCGGCCCGACGCGGCGCCGCCCATGCTGCAGAGTCTCGAGGAACGGGCCGAAACGCTGGCGGCCATGGGTGTAGACGTACACCTGGCCGTTCCTTTTGATCGGGCTTTTGCTGACCTCTCGCCGGAGGAGTTCGTGCGGGATGTGCTGCTCCGTGACCTGAAGGCCCGGCATGTCATGGTCGGTTTCAACTTCACCTTCGGTCGGGGCGGGGCCGGCACCGCGGCGACGCTCCAGGCGATCTGCGCCCGGCACGACATTCCGGTGACGATCTTCCCACCGGTGCGGGTGAACGGCGAGACCGTCTCCAGCACCGAGGTCCGCTTCGCCGTGGCTGAGGGGGAGATGGCACAGGCGGCCGCGTTCCTGGGCCGGCCCTTCGCCGTGACCGGCGAGGTGGTGCAGGGGGAGCAGCGGGGCCGGACCATCGGCTATCCCACCGCCAACGTCAGCCTGCCGGAGCGGCGCCAACTGCCGCCCATCGGCGTTTACGTGGCGAAGGTGACGGTGTTGGCGGACGCCTCTGCCAGGACGGGCACCCATGTGACTCTCCGGACGGGCGAGTCCTACGGCGCCATGCTCAACCTGGGGATGCGCCCGACCTTCCAGGGCGCCGACCTGCGCTGTGAGGCCCATCTGTTTGACTACCACGGCGACCTCTACGGCCGGACCCTGAAGGTGGAGTTTCTGCACCGTCTCCGGGGCGAGCGCCCCTTCGCCGGCATCGATGCCCTGAAAGCCCAACTGGCGGTTGACGAACAGGCCGCCCGGGCATACTTGCTGCATCATGAGTAAGCAACGTTTGGATAAAGCGCTCTGCCACATGGGTGTGGGCTCCCGCCGCGAGGTGAAGGCATACATCCATGGGGGCCGGGTGAAAGTGGACGGAGCGGTGGTGGACGACCCGGGCCTGCAGGTCGATCCAGACATGCAGAGCATCGTCTACGATGGCGAGTCGCTCACCTATCAGCAGCACTTCCACGTGATGCTGCACAAGCCCGGCGGCGTCATCACCGCGACCGAGGACCCGCGCAAGAAGACGGTCATGGATGTGCTCCCGCCCGAACTGGTGAAGCGCAACCTGGGGCCCGTCGGCCGTCTGGACAAGGATACCGAGGGCCTGCTGCTGCTGACCACCGACGGCGAACTGGCCCACCGCCTGCTGTCGCCGAAGTATCATGTGCCGAAGCGCTACCTGGCCCGGCTGGATCTCCCGCTGGTACCCAGCGACCCACCGGCCTTCGAGGCAGGGATCGTGCTGGAGGACGGCTACGAGTGCCTGCCGGCCCAGTTGGAGATCGTGAGCAGCCACGAGGGCATCGCCACCCTGCACGAGGGCAAGTACCACCAGGTGAAGCGCATGTTCAAGGCGGTCGGCAAGGAGGTCGTCTATCTGAAGCGCCTCTCCATGGGGCCGCTGGAACTGGGCGACCTGCCGCTCGGCGAGGCACGCACGCTGACCGAGGGCGAGGTGGCGGCGCTATACGCCGCGTGCGGGGTGACTTCGTGGGAGTAGCCTCCGCCGTCGGGCCTGTGACGCCACGGCCCCTTTTCCTGCGGAGCCCCTTCGGGTCTCCTAGGGGGGCCGAACGGCGGCACAGACCCGCCGGCTGCGGGGACGCTCATCTTCGTTTCACTGGATTGGGACACAACACCCTAGTGCAAGTGCGGCGGCGCCGCCGCACTTGCGCTGGCCTGATGCGTATGGTAAACTAACGTCGTCGTGTGAACCGTCTTCTCGGTCTCCCGTTTCTCCGGCGGGTCACTGGGATGGCGGCGCTTGGCGAAATGCTATTTAGGAGGGCTCCTTACATGACCATGAACGCCGAACAGAAGAAGGCTATCATCGAATCCTACAAGACTCATGAGGGTGACACTGGTTCGCCCGAGGTCCAGATTGCGCTCCTCACCGCCCGTATTCGGGAGCTGACCGAGCACCTGCGGATCCACAAGAAGGACCACCACTCCCGCCGTGGCCTGCTGATGATGGTCGGCCAGCGTCGTTCGCTGTAGCGCTATCTGAAGTCTGTCTCCGTTGAGCGTTACAACACCCTCATGGAGCGGCTCGAACTGCGCCGCAGCATCTAGTGACAAGAACCCCCGCCAGCGCATTTTGCGCCGGAGGGGGTTTTCACTTTATGTAACGTTACCGATGCCGCATCCCATACCGCAGCAACAGGGTGCAGGCCA
>JBLNEM010000386.1:0-4568 GCA_050262655.1 Mycobacterium leprae
GGCGAACCTCAAGGAACCACTCAAGGAGGCCGATCGACTCAGCCTGTGGTATCCCGGCGTAGAGGTGACGACGGGTCGGACCCTGTTCCGCGGGCAGATCTTGCCGGCTCTCCGCCTCCGCTTCGCCGGAAGGCAACTGCTGGTGGCGGTCAAGGACGAGTCCGCGGCAGGCGCCCTGGCGTCGGCCCTTCGGGCGGAGTGAGGGCTACCGACAGGTTCCGTGAACCTATCAAGAAAGCCGGAGGCCAACGCCTCCGGCTGTTCGTATGCCACTTAGCTGCAAGCGAGGTTTATCCTGGGTCATGACTCCCAGCCCCCGAATTCGGCAGGCAGGCCGAAGAGCCGGAACCGGAGCCGGTCCAGCACCCTGGCGGGCAGTGTGCGAGCCAGCAGGGGAAGCAGCCTCGAACTACGTCCCACCGGGTAGCGTGTCTTCGGGTTCTTTGCGGTCAGGGCGTGGGAGACCGCCCTAGCCATCACTTCGGGCGGGCTGCCCGCCTTCTCACGGGCGGCGGCCTGTTGGATGAAGTTTGCGAAGGTGGTACCGTAGCGCTTGGTGGCCTCTGACGGGAGCCGGGCCATCAGTGCCGCACCGTCGGACACCATTTTGTCAACTGCCGGCGTAGCGATCTCCGCCGGTGCGATCAGACAAACGTGTATCCCCCACGGATGCAATTCCATCCGCAGCGCATCGGTGATTGCTTCCATGGCATACTTGGAGCCGCAGAGGGCGCCGCCAAACGGCATCGTGATGCGCCCGCCCACCGATCCGACGTTGATAACCCGGCCCCGCGCCTTGCGGATCAACGGCAGGAACGCCTGCGTGACCGCCACCTGACCGACCACGTTCACTTCCAATTGGAAGCGCAGGTCGGCGATCGGCAAGTACTCCAGCGGTCCCGGGACACCAACCCCGGCATTGTTCACCAGACCGGCCAGACCGCGCTCGCCGACTGCCTCCCCCACCATGCGTGCCGCCGCTGCAATGGATTGCGGATCGGTCACATCGATCAACACTGGGGTCAACCGTTCGGACCCTGCCTGGCGCAGCGCCTCTGCATCCTTCTCCTTGCGTACGCCGGCAAATATCTGGTAGCCCTGGCGGTCCAGGTAGAGTGCACACGCCTTGCCCATTCCGGATGATGCGCCGGTGACGACTACGGCCCCTGGAACTGCCGCACCGATTCTGTCTGTCATCTCAGGTCTTCCTCCCTCAGTCCTGTGCCGCCAACAGACCATGCAGAACAATCTGTGTGATCTGACCGGCCAGGGCGTCGTTGTCCAGTCCGGAGAACAGCGCGGCCCCCATGATGTCCCGTGCGATTACGGTACTGACCAGGGAGCCCATCACCGCGGCCCAAACGCTCTGAAATGCTGCGGGGCGCAAGCGCCCCAGCGCAGTCTGGCGGGCGAAGTACGGCTCAACGAAATCGACCACGGGCTTCATCAGGCCTGTCTCCCAGGCCTGTGCTACGTTAGGATGACGTGGCCCTTCAGCCAGGGAGATCCGCAGCAAGAGCAGGGTCTGCTCATGGCCGAGAATCGCCAGTACTCGCCGGACAATCTCGGGCACCGCGTCAGCCGGCGGAGCGTCCAACGAGATCTGTGCGGACTGAAAGAGCGCTTCCACCCGCCGCTGGTGCTCGTGGATCGCTTCGAGAAACAGCTCTTCCTTGCCGGCGAAGTGATGATACAGGGCAGGGGCAGAGATGCCGACGTTCTTGGCAATCTCCGCCATCGACGCGCCGTCGTAGCCTTTCTCTGCCAATACGGCGATGGCAGACTGCAGGATCTCCAGCCTGCGGTTCAGCGATGGATCTGTGGTTGGGCGAGCCATTCGTACCACCAACTTAATTAACGTTAATTAAGTTATACAGCCCGGTCACCCCTATGTCAAGCCGTCGCAACAGAAAAGCCGGAGGCCTGCGCCTCCGGCTTTCGTACGTATCGGCTGTAGCTCACTCCAGCTTGATCAGCCCGTTCACCTCGTAGACGCACTCGCTGTCGCCCTTGGGTACCGTGGCCGACTGGCGGACCGTGGGCTTGGCCTCGGCCAGCGTCTGCGTCACGCCCTCCACCATCGCCTGGCACAGGTGGCAGACCTGCTCCGGGTGAGCGGTGGCGACCTCCTTGAAGCCGCAGGTGCGCAGCACCAGGTTCACCGAGCCATCCTTCTGCCGCATGGTGTACGTGGCAACGCCGAGCCGCTCCAACGCCTGCGCACAGGTGCGGATCAGCTCCTCTTCATTCTCCGGCGCCTTCTCGACCGGCGCTTCGGGAATGGTCATCTCCACCGCCTGCTGTCCCAAGCGCCGGCCGAAGGTGCGACCGATCTGCTCGATCGCCTCCTTGCCGCCCTCGCCGGTCAAGACCAGCGACTGCACCAACAGGTCAGCCAGCAGTTGGAAGTCACGGGCAGGCACGGTCAAGGAGACGGCATGGCCGGAAGGCTTGTATACGTTGCCTGGCCGGCCGCCCTTGGCCTTTTTCTCCGCTTCCGCTACCAGCAGGCCGATATCCACCAGCTTGCCCAGATGCATCCGGGCCACGTTGGGATGAAGAGCAAAGCGTTCTGCCACATCGGCCACCGAAACCGGCCGACTGGTCTGCAGCACGTGCTGATAGATGCGGTATCGGGTGGGGTCCGACAACACCGCACTCACTTTCTGCGGATCGTGTTCCACTGCCTCACCCCCAGCTATCTTTCATCTATATGCCGCGAATCCTCACCAAGATTGCACGACTATTGGATTCCACTATTGACACAGTGTAAACGTGGTCCATACAATGGTACTCGATGAAGCGATCCCCGGAACCCTGCTGCGCTTATTTTACACTATACCCACAGTGCAAACAAGGGACTCTGAGACAGAGCCCCTGGGAATGCTAAACGACGAAAGCTATGCGCGGCCCAACTTCCGGCTGAGCGGCCCCGTCGGGTCGCCTAAAAGGTTTGACCAAGTTTTTACCTCTATGGCTTCACGGCAGCCACGGCTGCCAGATGAAAGGAGTCGAACAGCGTGACCACAGGTGCCCCCCTCCGCATTGCGGATCTGCGTGTCAAGATCGAAGAGAAGCCCATTCTGAAGGGCCTCAACCTGACTGTTAATCCAGGCGAGATTCACGCCATTATGGGTCCCAACGGCGCCGGCAAAACGACCCTCGGCCATACATTGATGGGTCATCCCCGCTATACCGTGACCGGCGGCACCGCCTTCATCGGCGAGCAGAACCTGCTGGATCTGCCGGTGAACGAGCGGGCCCGGGCAGGCCTCTTCCTCGCGTTCCAGTATCCTTTCGAGGTCTCCGGCGTTACCGTGGCCAACTTCCTGCGCCAGGCCGTCAACGCGGTCCAGGGCGAGGAGATCTCGGTGTGGGACTTCCAGGAGTTGCTGGCCGAGAAGATGCAGCTGTTGGAGATGAACGAGGCCTTCGCCTCCCGCTACCTGAACGAGGGTTTCTCCGGCGGTGAGAAGAAGCGCAACGAAATGCTGCAGATGCTGCTGCTTAACCCGAAGATCGCCGTGCTGGACGAGACCGACAGCGGCCTGGACGTGGACGCCCTGAAGATCGTCTCCAAGGCCGTCAACAGCCTGCGGGGCCCGAACTTCGGCGCCATCCTGATCACCCACTACCACCGGATGCTGGACCACATCAAGCCGGACGTCGTCCACGTGCTGATGGGCGGCCGCATCGTCAAGACCGGCGGTCCGGAACTGGCCATGGAGATTGAGAAGAAGGGTTACGACTGGATCAAGGCCGAGCTCGGCATCACCGACGAGGCCGAGGTCGGTCAGGGGGTGAAGTAACCGTGGCTACGGCTACTCTGCCCGCTTTCCTCTCGGCCCGTGCCGACGTGGCTGCCCGCGTGGCGTCTGAACTGGCCCTGCCCGCCAAGCGGGATGAAGCCTGGCGCCGCACTTCGCTGGAAGGGCTGGAGCCAGACCAGTACAAGGCCGTCCCGGCCCAGGTGAAGCTGATCGGCGAAGTGCCCGAAGGGGTCGTCTTCGCTCCCCTCCTGGATGCGGCGCAGGCCCACAATGAACTGCTCCGCACCTACCTGGGCACGCTGTTGCCCATGGACCTGAACAAGCTCACCGCGCTGCAGGCGGCCCACCTGACCGGCGGCGTCTTCCTCTATGTTCCCCCCGGGGTCACCGTGAAGGAGCCCCTCCAGGTGATCTACACCACCGCGGCGGGCGAGGCCCAGTACGTCCACACCGTGGTCGTGGCCGGCGCCAACTCCAGCGTCACGCTGCTGGAGCGGTACGCGGGCGAGGGCGACTACCTGAGCGTCGGCGCAGTCGAGCTCTTCGCCCTGGACAACGCCCGGGTGCGCTACGGCTACCTCCAGAACCAGTCGCAGGATAGCTGGTCCTTCCTCTTCCGCCGGGGTCGGACGGCTCGCGGCGCCGAACTGGACTGGGTCGGCGGCGAGTTCGGCGGCAGCCTGGTGCGCTCCGAAATCGTCACCACCGTCGAAGGCGAAGGCTCCGAGTCCAACATCAAGCTGGTCTTCGGCGCCAACGAACGGCAGCATATCGACATCGTCGCCAACGAGACCCACA
>JBLNEM010000387.1:0-3521 GCA_050262655.1 Mycobacterium leprae
GTTTCCAGTGGTCGACATGAAGGGCGATTTTCAGCGCAAGCCCCAGCTGCTGCACATGGCCGGCCAGGTGCAGAATGGCGATGCACAGGTTAGTATCGAGTATTACCAGGATGGCGGCGACCTGTACATAAAACAACCGCTGGAGCGAGGCTGGTACCGGCTGAAGGACTCGACCCTGGATGAGACGGCCGCCTTTTACCCGGACAACCTGGCCGCACCGCTGCTGAGCGGTTTGCGAAAGGCCGAGTTCGTCGGCCGCGAACGTTTGACGGGCGGTGACACCGTCAAGCTGCAGCTTGACCTGGACCCAAATGTCATGTTGCCTTATGCCACGGCATTGCGGGCCGATAAGGTGGAGTACATGCTCTGGGTGTACACCCGGGACCTGAAGCCGGCCCGCATGGCCATAAAGGTAACGCCTTCGCCGGATAATCCCGATCGACAGACCAGTTTTTTCTCCTACGTAGTTGATCTGGACCTCAAGCGGATTCCGGTCTGGGCCATGCCCCCGGAGATCAAGCAGTCGGCCGTGCTGCTGGATGAGGGGAGTGCGGCGCCACAGCCGCCGCCGGCCGTTGAGACACCTTGAACCCCGGAAAAGCGAAACGCCGGCCCTGACCTTGAATGGTGAGGGCCGGCGCTTTATTTGCCGGTGAGAGCAACGAATACATCCTCCAGCGAGGGCAGGCCCATTGTCTGCTTGAGCTCGCCGGGACGTCCCTGAGCGATCAGTTGGCCGCCTAGCACCATTCCCACCAGGTCGCAGTGTTCCGCTTCGTCCATGTAATGGGTGGTGACCAGAATGGTGGTTCCCTGTTCGGCGAGGTCGTAAAGAAAATGCCAGAAGCGCCGGCGCGAGATGGGGTCCATCCCGCTGGTGGGCTCGTCCAGGAACAACAGCGGCGGGCGGTGCAGGATGGCACAGGCGAAGGCCAAACGCTGGCGCCAGCCGCCCGAAAGCTGGGCAGCGAGCTGACGGCGGCGGTCTCCGAGGCCGGTCCACTCCAGCAGTTCCGCACGCCGGGCAGCCAGTTCTGCCCCGCCGAGGCCGTAGACGCCTCCGTAGAAGGTCAGGTTCTCTTCGGCGGTCAGATCATCATACAGGCTGAAGTGCTGCGATACGTAGCCGATCTTCTGCCGAATCGCCTCAGCCCGCCGGATGATATCGAGCCCTAACACTTTCCCCTGCCCGCTGTCGGGCAGCAGGGAGCCAATCAGCATGCGAATGAGCGTGGTCTTTCCGGCGCCATTGGGCCCTAACAGACCAAAAATGACGCCCCGTGGAATGGCGAGGGTGATCCCTTCCACCGCCGTGAACCGACCAAAGCGCTTGGTCAAGCCCTCGGTTTGAATGGCTTGTTCCGGGTTGGTAATCAGCATGCGCCCACCCCCTCGGCTTCCAGCATCCAAATGAAGACGTCTTCAAGGGAGGGCGCTACTTCTTCAGTCTCCAGACCAGGCAGGCCGGTCATATAAGCGGCCAGTTGCTGCTGGTGCTCGGTCAGCGACTGCCTTAAGCTCACATGCACCACGCTGCCGAAGGGATGGCAGCCCACGGCGCCCGGAAAACGCATGGCCGCCGACTCCAGGGCGCTGCGGGAACTGCTTGGCGCCTGGACGGCCAGAATGCGGTACGGATATCGTGCCAACAGGGATTCCGGAGACTGATAGGCCAGCAGGCGCCCCTGGTGAAGCAGGCCCACCTGGTGGCAGCGGGCTGCCTCTTCCATATAAGGGGTAGAGACGATCACGGCTGTGCCCTGGGCTACCAGTTCCTGAATCAGCGCCCAGAACTCCCGCCGGGAGACCGGGTCGACTGCGGTGGTAGGCTCGTCCAGCAGGAGCAAGTCGGTGGGGTGCAGGAGGGCGCACGCCAGCGAGAGCTTCTGCTTCATCCCGCCCGACAACTGGGCGGCCAGGCGGTCCTGAAAGGGTGCGAGTCCTACCCATTCCAACAGGTACTGGCTGCGGCGCCGAATCGCCTGGCGATGCAGACCGTAAACGCTGGCGAAGAACGCGATGTTCTCCTGTACCGTGAGGTCGGGGTAGAGGCTGAAATGCTGCGAGAGGTACCCCACGCGCTTCCGGGACACTTCCAGGGTGATATCGCCCGAGGTGGGGCGATAGACGCCGGCCAGAAGCCGAAGCAGGGTGGTCTTGCCGGCCCCGTCAGGCCCCACCAGTCCTACGAGTTCCCCGGGCTCAACCCGGAAGGTTATGCCGCTCAAGGCGGTGGTCCGGCCGAAACGTTTGATGAGGTTGGTTGTCGCCAGAACCATGCTGCCGCCCCCTAACCTAGCCGTTTGCGGAACCGGGCGGCGGCGAAGAGAATGACCGCCACGCCGTAAACACCCATGAGAATGGCGGGGCGGTACAGGAGGCCGATGGTAGAGCCCTTCAGAAACATGCCCCGGGCAATGGGCATGAAGTAGGTCAGGGGAAAGAGGTAGGAGATGTAGCGGATGGCCACCGGCATCGCGTTCAACGGGAAGACGAAGCCGGACAGGAGAAACTGGGGGAATACCATGAACATGGCCATCTGGATGGCCTGCTGCTGGTTCTGGGCCATGGTGGAGACCAGCAGTCCGAGCCCGAGGGTCGACAGCAGGAACAACGCCGCCAGGCCGGCAAAGACCGGCAGGCTCCCGGCAAAGGGAATATGGAACAGGTAGATGCCGGCGAATACCACCAGCGCAAAATCAACCAGGCCAATGACTGTATAGGGAACAAGCTTGCCCAGAATCAGCTCCAGAGGCGTGATTGGGCTTACGACGATCTGTTCCAGGGTGCCCTGCTCCTTTTCCCGGACGATACCGAGAGCGGTCATGAGCGTGGTGATAAAGAGGATAACCATGCCGGTCAGTCCCGGAATCATCACATTGGCGCTCCGGAGATCCGGGTTATACAGGATCTCCACCTTGGGGACCGCCACGGGGGGCACGCCGGTGGACAGAAGACCGGATCCCGCCGCTCCCGTAGTGTTGCCGGGAGGGGTAGAGCCTGCAGCGCCGGTTGGATTGGTAGCCGGCGCCGGCGGCTTCTTGCCGGCGAGGCGGGCCTGAAGCTCGGCAATTGTGGCGGCCTGTGCGGCCACCTGCTCCTGGAGCTTGCTGATTGCGGCTCCCTGGCTGGAGAGAGTGGCTCCCACCTTTTCCTGGGCCAGACGGGCCTGTTCGGCGGCCAGTTCACCCGCGACCTTCTGCAGTGCGGGGGAGAGTGCACGCAGCCCGGCCTGGGCCGAGAAGAAATCGGAGCCGTCCACGAGTACCTGCACCTGCGCCGGCTCCTTGCCCGGCCCCGGATCGAGGCCGAAATCGGGCGGGATAACCAGAGCCAGCTGCAGGTCCCCCTTCTGCATCTGGTCGGTCAGTTCCGTGCGGGAATGAACCGGTGTCTGCAGAGCGATGGTTGAATCCGCCTTCAGGGCGTTCAGCAGTTGCTCGGCCAGCGGGCTGGTGCTTTCGGTCATCAGCCCCATTGGAATGTGTTTGATATCAAAGGTAGCGGCATAACCGAAAACC
>JBLNEM010000388.1:0-6591 GCA_050262655.1 Mycobacterium leprae
TGGCGGTCGGGCCCACGTTGCCCGGCAACCAAGGCGGCATGATCCTGGCGACGACGGACGGCGGGAAGAACTGGACGCAGGTGCTGCCGGTCAAGCCATAAAAGAGCGGGGTCCACCCAAACGGTGGACCCCGCTTCGCTATCCTTCTGCTTCCACGATCGACGCCACGGCGTAGGCGGCCATGCCTTCGCCGGTGCCGACGAAGCCCATGCCCTCGTTGGTGGTCGCCTTCACACCGACCCGCCTGGTGGGCAGGCCGAGGGTGGCGGCGATCCGCTCCTTCATCTGCTCGACGTGCGGGTTGATCTTCGGCCGCTCGGCCAGCAGAGTCATGTCGACGTTCTGCGGCCGGTAACCTTCCTTCGCCAGCAGGTCCACCACGGCGGCCAGCAGCTTCATGCTGTCGGCGCCTTTGAATGTGGGATCGCTGGGCGGGAAGTGGTAGCCGATGTCCCGCAGGCCGGCGGCCCCCAGGAGCGCATCCATGAGGGCGTGCAGCAGCACGTCGGCATCCGAGTGACCGTCCAGGCCCTTCTCGTACGGGATCGTGACGCCGCCCAGCACCAGGGGCCGGCCCTCGGTGAGGCGGTGAACGTCGTAGCCGAAGCCCACTAGCATACCCGCACCCGCCCTTCCTGCGCCCGGCGGGAGAGAATCGCCTCCGCCTGGATGAAGTCCTCTGGCGTGGTCAGCTTCAGGTTTTCATAGCTGCCGGGGTGGATGTGGACCGGCACGCCCATGCGCTCCACCAGCAGCGAGCAGTCGGTCGCGTAGAAACCGTCGGCCATCGCCTTCCGATAGGCCGGCAGAAGAGTTCCCGCCCAGAAGACCTGCGGCGTCTGCACCGACCAGAGGGTGGACCGGTCCGGAGTACTGGCGACGAAGCCGTCCGGACTGCCAACCTTGATCGTATCCTTCGCCGGGACGGCCACCACCTGCGCCTGGTAGTCGGCCGCACTGACCAGTACGTCGTGCAGCACCGACTCCGGCAGCAGGGGCCGCACGGCATCATGCACGCAGATCACCCGGGGGCGGGAGTGAACCACCTGCAGGCCGGCCCAGACCGAATCCTGCCGCTCGGCCCCGCCCTGGACCACATAGGTCACTTTGGGCATGCTGCCGACCAGCGCCTGGGTGGACTCCACGTCGCCGGCGGCAATCACAATCTCATCGACCAGCGGCGAGCTGCTGAACAGCCGCACGGTATGGACCAACACCGGTTCCCCACGGAGAGGGAGGAACTGCTTCGCAGTCCCTCCCCCCATGCGCTTGCCGGAACCGGCGGCCGGAATGACTACGCTGACTGCTACTTCGAGGCCACCTATCCGGATACTCAAGGCGCCACCTTCTCCATCGACAGCTTCGGTTTGGCAAAGATCATCCGACCGGCGGCCGTCTGCAACACGCTGGTGACGACGACGCCGATCGCCTCGCCGATGTGGCGCTTGCCACCATCCACCACGATCATGGTGCCGTCATCCAGGTAGGCAACACCCTGGCCGGCTTCCTTGCCGTCTTTGATCACGGTCACATTCATCTCTTCCCCGGGCAGGACGGCCGGTTTCACCGCGTTGGCCAGGTCGTTGATATTCAGGACCGGCACCGACTGCAGTTCGGCCACCTTGTTCAGGTTGAAATCGTTGGTGACGACCTGGCCGTTTAACATCTTCCCCAGCTTCAGCAGCTTGGAGTCGACCTCGGCCACGTCGGGGAAGTCGCCTTCCCAGATTCGCACTTCCACGGCCAGCTCTTTCTGGATCCGGTTCAGGATATCCAGACCCCGCCGGCCCCGGTTGCGCTTCAGCACATCCGACGAATCGGCAATGTGGCGGAGTTCCTCCAGCACAAAGCTCGGGATGACCAGCGGCCCTTCCAGGAAACCGGTCTTCACGATGTCCGCAATACGCCCGTCAATGATCACCGAGGTGTCCAACACCTTGGCGTGGCTGAGCGCTTCGTATTCATTCGGAGGGAGCACGGCGACCGCCATTTGATCCGCTTTGGAGCGGCGCCCCAGTGCGGTAAGGACGGAAGTAGCCTCATCCCGTTTGCGGGTCGAGAGACTGATGCCCAGGTACCCAAACACCACCGCCGACAGAACGGTCAACAGGGGTCCGATAACTGTCACATCGTTCAGGACGAAGCCCAACAGCGAGGCAATGATCAGACCTACCACGAGGCCGACGGAGCCGAAAAGAATATCAATAAATGATGCCTTTGCGAGCCGGGACTCGACCCAGGTAGTCAGAGGAAAGAGGAAAAAACCCATGAGACCGCCGATGAGGCTGCCAATGATCAGGATCAGCACCTGCATGGCCCAGTGCGTCGGCATGTGGGGGATCTTCTGAATCTCCGTCAGGCTGAAAAAGGTGAGAGTCAGCCCGCCCACCACGCCGGCGCTGGTCAGCAATAATCGCAGGTTTTTCTTCATCCGTTTCACCTCCCAAGTAATTCCTATTGTATTGGAGTCAAGAGTCTGCCGCAAGAACATAAGGTCCTACACTTGAGACGTCGCAAGCCCCCTCACAGGTTCACAGTCTCCCCAAATTGCCCAAAAAAATGGCACCGGTGAGCCGGCGCGAAAGAGAGGAACTGCCCTACCTATTGGGCCAGAACCTGGTCTAAGAAACGGTTTGCCTGCTCTGGCTCCAGGTTTCTGGCCACGATGATCTCCGACAGGAGGATCTGACGGGCATTCTCCAGCATTCGCCGTTCACCGGAGGAGAGCCCCTTCTCCCGGTCGCGCTGGCACAGGTTGCGGAAGACTTCGGCGAGCTCCAGGAAGTCGCCGCTGCGGATTTTCTCCATGTTGCTCCGGTACCGGTGGTTCCAGTTCTTGGACATATGCGTTTTCCGGGCCTTAAGTAATTCGAGCATCTGCTGGAAGCCTTGCTCCGAGATGACCTGCCGCAGGCCGGAGGCAGCCGTGTTGTCGCACGGGACCATGACCTTCATTTCGGTGACAGGCAGCCGCATCACATAATAACGCTGACGGAACCCGAGCACTTCCTGCTCCTCGATCGCCTCGATGACACCCGCACCATGCATGGGATAGACAACCTTGTCGCCCACTTGAAACACTTCGAACCCCCTCACTTCCAGCCGGATGGCAGGCCGACCAGACGCTGCGGTGCTCCAAGGATACCACGCGTCTGATTATCTGTCAATAAAACTTGTATTATATACGATCTCGGTGGCTCCCGTCAACATGTATATGCAAAAGTGTGCGGGAGCAAGCCACTCTCTTCGTGCTTGACGCGGTGGGTTACCCCCCGTACAATTAAAACACCGTGAACCCTTGCTTTGGAGCCACCCCTTTCTATACTGGCACCCGGACTGCTGGCGTGGTACAATTTACCGCGGAGCTTCATTTGTTCTACTCCCTACGATCTGGTAGAATGGTCTCGAAATCCAGAGTGGAAGATCAGAGCAAAGCGGCCGGCGTCCCGCCTGTTCTCAACCAGCAGCATGTGTAGGTACGGAGAGGGAACTGAGGGGTGAGAAGGTCGATGAAGGATTTGCTGTGCGACCAGTTCCAGGAAGCGGTCGGGGAATACCTGATCCGCCACCGCAGCATTCTGGACATTATGGCCAAACTGCAGGAGGCCAACGCCCGCGTCAACCGGGCGGTGACCAAGTCAGTTACGACCTGTGGGTGCATCAAGATCGACGCGGAGAAGCAGCAGATTCCCACGGACATCTCCCTGCAAGAGATGAAAGAGCACATGCAGAATCATCTCAGTGGGCAGCTGTGTGAACACTGCCGGGAAATCATCGAAGCGGAAGTCGGTAACACCCTGTTCTACCTGGCGGCCCTGACCAACGCCTTTGACCTGAACCTGTACGACATCATGCTGAAGGAACACAAGAAACTGGCTGCGCTGGGCGTCTTCAACTTCGCCGACTAGCGCCATACTCATCGAACACAAAAAGCCTGAGTCCGTCACCCGGACTCAGGCTTTTCTATTCGCCAAGCGGCACATGCCGGCCGCTGCTGGAACTCCAGCGTACCAGATAGACTTCGGCAGGTCCGGCCCAACCCACCGGCACGCCGTTCCCCAGGGTCTGCAGCGCCTCGCCGCCCTGTCCCAGCAGCACCACGGGCCCCCAATCGCCCTGCGGGCTGAAGAGGCACAGGTGCCCGGCCGGCTGCCAGAAGCCGCGGGCTTTGTCCGGCATCCCCCCCAACGGTTTGAACCGGCCGGTGGCTGTATCCACCAGGAGATTGCCGACCGACACGGTCTGACCATCGCCGGACCAGGACAGAAGGGCTGCCGTTGAAAGCGGGAGGCCGCCGGCGATCACGGTGCGGTCGCCCGTGGCGGTGTCAAATGCGATCAGATCGGCGCCCTTTGCGCCGCCATCGCTCAGGGCCGCCACCCGCCGGCCGTCGGCCGACCAGGCGAGCCTGGGGGCCTGCTCCGCGGCCGGATCCTGCACCACGAAGCTGCGGTACCCCTGCTGACGGCCCGTACGCCAATCCTCGATCACCAGATCCCCGCTGCCGGTTGCGAGCCCGGCCACGGTCGTAATGGCGGCAGGGCTCACCACCCATTCCCTGAGCGCAGTGCCAAAGCGGGGCTGTATGCCAGGCGCCGGACCAGCTTTCAGCTGGGCGCCGGACAGGTCTATGTAGGAGCGAGCCGTGTGCCAGTCCCAACGGGTCGGACCGGGTTCCCAGGCGACCAGATCGACGTACTGACCATTGCCGGTCAGCGTGACCGAAACCAGATCCGGAGGAAGTACCATGAGGAGCCGCTCGGCACTGGTTTTCAGGTTGTGCACCACAAGGGTCGGCGGCTCGCCAACCTGCACGGAGGGCAGTGTCACAGCGAGCAGTTCCCCCTCCTGGTCGTGCGCCGTACCCAGGTAGAAGTCCAGGCGGCCCGGCAGCGCAGCGATCTGCCAGACGAGGGTCCGTTCATCGGCCCACTGCATCAAGCCCCGGACCGGCATCGCCTGGGAGGCTCTCAGCGCCTGCTCCACCTCGAGGGGCTGGGGGGGCCGGCTGAAGGTAAAACGCAAGACGGCCGGACCCGCGGGCACAAAAGCGGTCATCGGCGTGACAGCCCGCCAGCGGTCGCCGTCGGACAGTTCCAGGCGGACCGTGGTGGGCTCTCGGGCTGGCGCCGCGACAGGGGGCGGCGCCGGCGTGACGGCAGTCTCTGCCGCAGAGGGAGCAGAATCCGCAGGGGTCGTCACCGGTGGACGAGGCCCTGCGGAACAGGCTGCCAGACTGAGCAGCGAGCCCAGAATCACCGGCAGCAGCCTGCCGGTAACCGTGCCCCAGCGCATATTGCTCAACTCTTTCCCCATCCCGGGAATCAGACGTGCCGCTCCATCATCACTTGCTCCCGCAGGCGGCGCAGGCCCTCCTTTATCGCACGGGCCCGGACCTCGCCGATCCCTTCCACCTCGTCCAGTTCCTCAATCGAGGCCCGGAGAATCTTCTGCAGGCTGCCAAACTGGCTGACCAGGTTCTCGATCACCTGCACGGGCAGCCGGGAGATCTTGCGCAGCATGCGGAACCCCCGAGGCGTCACCGGGTTCTCCATGACGCTGGGCGTCGCACCCAGCCCCAGCAGGCGGGCGATGGTCGGCAGGTCCAGGAGATCCTCGCTGGGCCAGTTCGCCAACTGGTCGCGCACCGACTCCGCCGTCCGTCCCTCACTGGCCACCAGGTAGTCCCGAATCAACTGTGTGCCCTCTTCGGCCACGTTGGTCACCAGTTCTTCCAACTGCATGCTGACCAGCCGACCTTCGGTGCCCAGTTCGTAAATGTAGCGCTCGATCTCCTGCACAATGCGGCGGACCATCTCCGTGCGCTGCACCACCAGCGCCACATCCATGACGGTGACCAGGTCCTCGTGCTCCAGCGCGGTCAGGTTGGTCAGCGCCTGATCCAGTACGGCCTTGTACTTCTCCAGCGTCTGGAGCGCCTGATTCGCCTTGGTCAGAATCACGGAGATGTCCCGGAGGACATAGCGCATGTTCCCTTTGTACAGGGAGATGATGTTGCGCCGCTGCGAAATGGCCACCACCAATTCGCCGCTTTGCCGGGCGACGCGCTCCGCCGTCCGGTGCCGAATGCCGGTCTCAGCCGTGGGAATGGCCGAGTTGGGCACCAGCGTGGCATTGGCATAGAGAATCCGACGGGCGTCGGGCGTCAGGATCATCGCCCCGTCCATCTTCGCCAGTTCATAGAGATAGGCCGGCTGGAAGTCGGCATCGATCTTGAAGCCACCATCTACCAGGGCCATCACTTCAGGCTTGTCGCCCACCACGATCAATGCCCCGGTACGGGCGCGCAGAATCGACTCCAGCCCTTCCCGCAGCGGAGTACCCGGCGCAACGGCCCGCAGCACACGCCAAAAATCGTCACGTTCGTCGGCTATCATACGTCCTCCTGGCCCAGTCCGGGAAATATCTGATCCGTTTAGACACGGGGTAAATCTCTTTACAGGTTCTCCAAACGATACGCAAATCCTGCACGATGGGGCACTGCGTGGGCATCACCGACGCCGGCGGGGCGGTGGTGGCCCCGGCCGCCGACCAGCGGAGCCCCCACGGGGGGCCACCGGGGGGCCCCCC